>CANIZT010000184.1 GCA_947471905.1 Verrucomicrobiaceae bacterium | reverse complement strand
CTATGGCCGGGTTACCTCCGGGCGAGAATCCTGCACATCTCGAAGAGAGGCAGGCTCGGAGACCAACGGCGAATTTAGGGGCGGACTCGCGGGGGCGTGGATAATGCCGGTCGATCCTGGGAATGCAACTGGGAATTTGAGGCCCCAAAAGCAGCCGCAGGCTACTCCGTCGGGCTGAGCGTTTCTGAGTAGGTCTGGCCTTTGCCAGTGAGGGCGGTGCCGACGAGGGAGGCGTTGCCGTCGTTGTCGAGATGCTTCTCATAGACGGAGAGGCCGGAGGGGGTGAGGACGGCGAGACCATCACTCAATGCGAGTGCCTGGCACTGGGCGGTCTTGTCGCCGTTGCTCCAGAGCACCTTTTTGGCGAAATCGCCGCCGTAGATGGTGGCGCTGCCTTCGATCTGGCTGTCCTGCACTTCGCGGAGCGAGAGGTACTTGCCGTTGAACTTTTCGATGTCGAACTGCGCCTGGGTCATGTCGGCATTGCCGATGACGATGGCGTCTTTGTTGGTGGCGGTCGAGCCGGGAAGGGACCAGATGCCGATGAGGGAAATGCCTTCGGATTGACCAACGATGCGATAGATGGCAAGGCCACTGTCCAACGCGATGCCGAGCGTGGAGCCAACGAGGACGCCGTTGCCGTGGGATACTGTGTTACCTATTTTCCATTCCAAACCGACGACACCCTTCACGACGCGGATTTCAACGGTGCCTTTGTAGATGGTGCCATCCGGGTTGAAGCCAATGGACTGATGCACGCCGACGAGGCGCTTGGGGTCGAAGGCTTCTGCTTCCGCGGCGGCTGCCGGGGCGGGCTGGTCGGCTGGAGGCGCGGGATTGGGGAACATTCCTTTCGGTGGCGCGGAGGGTTCCTCCGAACTGGTGCCGACGATAGCGGCTTTGTTGCCGGTGATTTCGAGATCGGCCCAGACATTCTCTTCCTTGGGGTCCTCATTTTCGTTTTTCACACGGCCTGCGGCCCAGAAGCGCAGCAGCAGAGTGCCGTCGGACTGCCAGCGCACGGCGTCGGTGCCTTCCGCCGAGGTGTCTGCAATCGCGTCGATGGCAGCGGCTTGTTCCGCATTGAGTTGTGGCACCGCAATTTCTTTTAGTGAGTTGTTGGTGACTTGGTAGAGCGAAACTGCCCGGCTGCGCGAGGCACCTCCGCTGACGGCGACATACTTGCGATCCTTGGACCACAGGAAGTCTGGAACGATGGAGGACTCGAAGCCATAGTCGCTCGTTTCCTTCGCACGATCCCAAAACGTGCCGAACACTTTGCCGGAGCTGGTGTCCTTCAAGACATAGATGGGTTCTTCGCCTTCCTTGTTGGCTACCACGATGTCGAGCTTCGCCAAGGCTGATCCGGCGAAGGCGAGTAGCAAACAGGAAGTCGTGAGAATCCGCAGGCGATGCAATGGGCGGGTCAGGAGGGCAGGGGAGTGGTGCATAGATGAGGGGACGCTTGATAACCTGCGGAGGCTGTAAGCCAAGCCGCGTCATCATCTTTAGTGGCTTCTTTGTCAAGAATGGTGCGGTGCCCTGAATGGCACGCAGCCAAGAAGCAGGACGGTCACATGGGTTCGTCGCGCTAGGTCACTCTCGCGTGATGGTTTCGTCGAGGTTGAGCATGACGCGTGCGAGGGACTGCCAGCATTGAGCTTCGGTGGCTTTGGAATCGCGTTCGGACTGCAGCAACCGGGTCATGGTTTGGCGTTCGCGGTCGCTGGGTGGACGGGAGACACAGAGCTGGAAGGCCTGGGTGATGCGGGTGTCGTCGGACTTGGCTTCTTTGATCAAGCGTGCGGCGAGAGCCTGGGCGAATTCGACATAGGCGCTGTCGTTGAGCAAAGTGAGGGCTTGCAGCGGGGTGTTGCTGCGGATGCGGCGCGTGCAGGTACTGAAACCGTCGGGCGCATCGAAGACGCTGAGGGATGGCGGTGGGGTGGCGCGGAAGATGAAGGTGTAGATGCCGCGGCGATAGCGATCCTGGCCTTTGCTGACGGGCCAGGCACGTTTGACCTGCCCCAAGGACATGACGCCTTCAGGAATGGGGGGATAGACGGGTGCGCCGCCCATTTTGAGCGAGAGCAGGCCGCTGGTAGCGAGGGCGACATCGCGCACGACTTCGGCATCGAGGCGGAGACGGTTTTGGCGCCAGAGGAGGTAGTTATTGGGGTCGGTTTGAACAGGAGATAACGAAGGTAACGGAGATGGATCTGAAGTTGAAGCGTTGACGACTGCTCTGAAAGAAGTTTGCTGATAGGTGGTGCTGGTGACGATGAGTTGATGGAGGTGCTTGAGGCTCCAGCCATGCTCCATGAAATCGACAGCGAGCCAGTCGAGGAGTTCGGGGTGCGTGGGAAGGCGACCCATGGTGCCGAAGTCATTTTCGGTCTCGACGATGCCGCGACCGAAGTATTGCTGCCAGACGCGGTTAACGAGGACGCGGGCGGTGAGCGGGTTGCGGCGGTCGATGAGCCACTGGGCGAGGGCGAGGCGGTCGTGCTTGGTGTTTTCAGGCAATGTATGCAGCACGTTGAGCACGCCGGGTTGAACTTCGTCTGATGGGCGGGTGAAGTCGCCTTTGATGAAGAGCGTGGTTTTGCGCGGCTGCGGCAGTTCTTTCATCACGAGCGTGGTGGTGCCGTTTGTAAAGATGTTGTCGAGTTCGAGGTGGCGGTCGTAGAGCGGATTGAAGACGGAATCCGCCGTGCCGGTCATGGCTTTGAACAGGATGCGTTGATCGGCGGCGCTGCGTTTGGCGGCGGGTTTGGCGATGGATTTGAGCGCATCGGCGGGGAGGAGGCTCTTTGATTTTTCACCGAGAGTGGTCTCCCACTCCTGCAGCACAGCCATACGCTCCTTGATGTGGGCGTCGATTTGTTTGAGCACTTGCTGGTGCTCGGTTTTGAGTTTGTCGAGATCCTGGCCGGGGTTGGGGACGGGCAGGGTGGGCTCATCCTGGTTGTTGAGGAAAGCGAAGAACTGGTAGAACTCGCGCTGGCTGATGGGATCGAACTTGTGGTCGTGGCACTGCGCACAGCCGATGGTGAGGCCAAGCCAGACGGTGCCGGTGGTGGCGACGCGGTCGAAGACGCTCTCAATGCGGAACTGTTCTTTGTCGATGCCACCCTCTTGATTGATCTGTGTGTTGCGATGGAAGCCGGTCGCGATGAGTTGATCGCGAGAAGGTTTAGGCAACATGTCACCGGCGAGTTGTTCGAGCGTGAACTGGTCGAAGGGCTTGTCACTGTTCAACGCATTGACGATATAGTCACGATAGGGCCACATGCTGCGCGGGGCGTCGATGCTGTAGCCGTTGCTGTCACCGTAACGCGCTTGATCGAGCCACCAGCGGCCCCAGCGTTCGCCATAGTGTTTAGAAGCGAGGAGGCTGGATGCTAGACTCTTGATGCTTGATGCTGGATTCTTGATGAAGGCGGCGACCTCGGCGGGAGTCGGCGGCAGGCCAGTGAGATCGAGATGGAGACGGCGGATGAGAGTTTCGCGCGATGCTGGAGGCGATGGTGTGAGGCCTGCTTTGGTAAGACCGGCCTGAATGAAGGCGTCGATGGGATGGGTGGGGCCGTTGGGTGGCAGCGGTGCTTTCACAGGAGCAATGAAGGCCCAATGGCGATCATCACTCGGAGTTTCATCAGCGGGAGCCTCGGCGCCTTCGGCGATCCATTGCCGGATGAGGGCGATCTGCGCGGAATCGAGTGGGCCACGCTTGTAGGGCATCTGCGGGATCTCGGCGTGAGTGCCTGAGATGACTTGAATGAGAATATCGGGCAGGGCGGAGCCGCGTTTGCCGCCGGTGCGGGCTGTGCCGGCAGTATCGAGCCGGAGCTGGGACTTCTGGGTGGTTGCACCGTGGCATTTCACACAGTGCTGTTGGATCAAGGGCTTGATCTGCGTGGTGTAATCCACCGCCGCTGAAGCGGTGACGGTCAAAAGAATGGGAAGAAGGTGATGGAGCATGCGGTGGAGTGAACAACAAACGAGTCGCGAGGTGCCCGAGCTTTCGAGTTGGGAAATAAAAAACGCCGCACTCGCGCTGGGCGGGTGCGGCGTGGTGACTGTAAGTCATAGGGTAGCGATTATTTCGCGTCCTTCTTTTTCTTTGGGGTCATTTCTTCCAAGGTCAGGGAGCCGTCCTTGTCCTTGTCCATCTTGCCGAAGCGCTCAGCGGCCTTGGCTTCGTCTTTCTTAGCACCAGGGGAGGCCATGAATTCTTCCTTGGAGACCTTGCCGTCTGTGTTCTTGTCGAGGGCCTTCATCATCGCTTCAGGGCTCGGAGGAGCTTTTTTGCCAGCTTCAGCGGCGGGTTTCTTCGGAGCATCGCCTTCGGGCTTCTTGTCGCCTTCGGCGGCATTGAGAGTGGCGGTGAGGGCGAGGATGCTGAGGATCGAGGTGATCGCTTTCATGTGAGTATTTTAACTGTTGTTTGGTTTGATTGCGAGCGTCGGCTTGAGTGTTCCAAACCGGTGCTTGCCGTGTTAAACGAGGGCACCTCGATTCCGTTTCAAAAAATCGCAGATGATTTTTTAAAACGTGAATTTCCACAACAAACGCCGTTCACAGCAGGCGTGCGCCAGCCTCGGCCAGCGGACTGCGCTCGCCTTTGACCAGCGGAACGTGCGCGGCGAAGGGTTGGCCGCGCATGCGCTGACGGGTGTACACGAGGCCATTGCTGCGGCTGTCCACGTAGGGATTGTCGATCTGCGCGGGATCGCCGACGAGGACGAGCTTAGAGCCGCGCGACATGCGGGTGACGATGGTTTTGGCCTCCAGCGGGGTGAGTTGTTGCGCTTCATCGAGCACAAAGAAGCGATCTGGAATACTGCGGCCACGGATGTAGCACAGCGCTTCAATTTCGATGACACCCTGCTGGATGAGCGGGTCATAGGGCGCGGCGGGAGCAGTGATCTGCTGCTGTGGCTCGGGCATGAAGCGGTTCTTTTTGCGCGCTGGTCCCTGCTGCGTGCCTTCCATCGGTCGCATGAGCAGATCGAGCGCGTCATACACGGGCTGCAGCCAAGGGCGCATTTTTTCCTGCAACGAACCTGGCAGGAAACCAACCGTCTGCCCCATCGCCACGATGGGACGACTGACCGTGAGGCCGTGATAGGTGCGGTTAAACACCTGCTGCAAGGCCGCAGCGACAGCGAGCAGTGTTTTGCCCGTGCCAGCCTGACCGTAGCAGGTGACGAGACTGATCTCGGGGTCGAGCAGTGCATCTAGGAAACAAGCCTGACCGAGGTTCATCGGCTTGATGGCACGACCTTGACCGACCTTGATTGATTCGGGCGTGTGATGCAGACGGACGAATTCGCCTTGAGCACTGAGTTTCGCGGGCATGGTGGCTTTGTCTCCGGCGGAGAGCAGGGCGTAATCATTCACGACCATGCCGACGAGACGGTTTTCCGGCACGGTGAGGCGGCCGCTGCTGGCGAAGCGCTGCAATTCATGCTGACTAACTTCAACGCGCGCAATGTCGAAGTTTGCCACTTCACGCGGCTCCACCTTGTCATGCAGGTAGTCTTCGCATTCGATGCCAACGGCACGCGCTTTGAGCTGCATGTTGAGGTCTTTACTGACGAGAATGACCGGTGGCGAGACCTGCTCCCGTAGCCAGAGCGCGCAAGCGAGGATGCGGTGGTCGGCTTTTTCCAAGGCGGGGAAGATACGCTGAAATTCCAGCACGCTGGGGACTTCGCAGGCGACATCGGGGTCATAAACGACGACGCGGATGCTGCCGCCGCCATCGGTGGGCACGCCGGTGGTCACAGAGGCGCCCTTGTTGGAAAAGATCTTCATCAAGGCGCGGTGCACTTCACGTGCATTGGCACCGCGTTCGGTCATTTCGTTTTTAAAGCGGTCCAGTTCGCTGAGCACATCCACCGGGATGCAGATGTGATGCTCGGCAAAGCGATGAATGCAGGCCGGATCGTGGAGCAGGACGTTGGTGTCGAGAACGAAGGTCTTGGTACCTACGGGAGTGGCGGGTCGGCGGCGGCGGGTGGGGGTAGAAGAAGTAGAATTCACAGAAGAGGGACCAGAATCAGACGTGCGGGGGGAAATGAGGGTAGGGGCTACGGATGCAGGGTGGTCGTCGCGGTCCATGATGGTTCAGTGGTTTGTGTGGTTGACTGCCTTGAAGTGGTGGGGACGGCTGTTCTTTGGCGCATGGGAAGTGCCAAGCCTACCGATCCCTGAATGTGATTTTTTGAATGAATCACGGTAATTGCTAAAGGTTGTCAGAGCGCTGATGCACTGGCAAGAAATTATTCACATTGTGGAAGTTTATTCACAATGTCAGGCAAATCAGAGCCGAAATGGTTCAAAAAGTCACCTCAAAATACTCCAACGCCCATTCGCGCATGTAGCGCACGCGGTTGGGGATGAAGCGGTAAATGATGAGCTCGGGATTGTCGATGCTGCCGAGGTAAGCACGGAGCAGCGGGCTGGTAGCCCAGATTTCCTCCAGCAAGGGGCGTTCGGTGACGATCTCGGCCTGCGCGGTGATGCGTACCTGATGGTGATCATCGTCGGTGTAGCAGAGTTCGGCCTTTGGATTGGCCTCCAACTCATGCGTCTTGCCGTAGCGGCGCAAATTGGCGACATAGACGGTGAAGCCCTCCGTGCGCACGGGGGAAACGGGGCGCAGGCGTGGCTGATTGCCATCCACGGTTGCGAGCATGGGAAATTTGGCGACTCGCATGGTGGCTTGCGCAAGCTGAGGAAGTTCAGCGGGATCGACAGGCTGGGGCAGCGGTTTAGACATGAGTGATAGATGATACGTGATGGTTGGCTGTCATCAATCATGCTAGCATTTTTGCAGTTCCCAAGTCGTCGTAAACCGCTACGATGTAGGGCTTCCTCCCGATGAAGAATCTGCCAACCGCTTTTCAACGCAATGCGTTATGGACCGCTGTGACCGCGTTGTCGATCACGGTTATTGGGGCACTTTCGATCGGGTTGATTTACCTACTGACTCAAGTGATCGCCTTTCTGCAGCCAATATTGGTGCCGTTCGCGGTCGCCGGGGTGCTGGCCTACCTGCTAGAGCCGGGTGTGGAATGGTTGGAGCGCCGAGGTTTGAATCGCCATCGCTCAGTGCTGCTGGCCTTTGCGGTGTTTACGCTCGCTATCGGCGTTCTCGGCTGGTGGATCATTGTGAAACTGGATGATCCAGCCAAAAACCTTTCCCACCGCGTGCCAGTGTATTTAGCGAAGGCTCAGCAGGCCGTGATCGACCTCTCGGCCAAGGTCGAAAAAGATTGGGGCATCACACTGCCGATACATGTGCCAGCAGCCGAATCTCCAGCGAACTCGTCAACTTCAGTTGCTACTGCGCCAGCAAGCTCTGATGCCCCTGATTATGATCTCCAAGCTCTGTTGCGGTTTGATTGGGTCAAAACCACGCTACCCAAGATTCCAGGCATCGTGTGGGGTTTCATCCGATCTAGCGTTGGCGGCTTCCTTGGTATTTTCGGTTTCATGCTCTCCTTCATCATCGTGCCGCTCTACTTGTTTTACTTCCTCATCGAGAGTGCCAAGATTCAGCAGCAATGGTCCGACTATCTGCCGTTGCGGGCTTCCACGTTTAAGGATGAGGTCGTGAGCTGTCTGAACGAGATCAACAGTTACCTTGTCGCCTTCTTTCGCGGTCAGCTTTTTGTCAGTGTCATCAACGGTATCGCCACGGGTATCGGTCTTGTGATCGTGGGTCTTGATTTCGGCTTGCTCATTGGCTTGGCCTTGTGCGTGGCGGGAATCATTCCGTATCTAGGTATCGCTATTTGCTGGATTCCTGCGGTGGTCATTGCGGCGGTGCAAGGCGGCAGCGCTCTCGTGCCGGGCGATCCGTGGTGGGTCATGCCTTTAGTCGTGTCCGGCGTGTTCGCACTGGTGCAGCAAATTGACGCGCTCCTCATCACACCGCGCATTGTCGGCGAGGCCGTGGGTCTGCATCCGATGACGGTGATCGCTTCCGTGCTCGTCTGGGGCTTGCTGTTGGGCGGCCTGCTTGGAGCCATACTCGCCGTGCCACTCACTGCTTCGGTGAAGGTGTTATTTCAACGCTATGTCTGGCGCGCGCGCATCGCGCCGCAGACGGTAGGTGGAGCAAAACTAGAGGTGGAGCTGCCATGAATCTGGCTGTGAGAATACCCCAATGAGCGACCTTTGATGCGCAATCTGCTTCTCATCTTCTTCGGCGGCGGCATCGGCTCAGTACTGCGTTATCTCACTGTAATGAGCGCAGCGCGGCTGTTGCCAAAGGCAGTGTTCCCCTGGGGGGTCTTTGCTGCGAACATCACGGGCAGTTTCATCCTTGGTTTTCTTTTTGCCCTGCCTGTGATGAAGGAAAAAAGCAGCGGTCCATGGCTTTTCGCCGCCACAGGCGTCCTCGGCGGCTACACTACCTTTTCAACGCTCTCCAATGATTCATGGCTGCTACTGCTCAACCAGCATTCTTGGCTCGCGCTGCTCAATGCTTTTGGCAGCATCCTGCTCGGCATCACCGCAGCCGCTCTGGGCTGGTTGGCAGGCAGCAAATGCGCCTGATCAAATCAAGCCTCGGCTTCTGCTGCGCTTGCGCCGGCTTCCGCGTCTTCTTCGCGGGCCGATCCCACTTTGAGGGAAATCTTGATTCCGTGCTTCGCCGCCG
>CANIZT010000183.1 GCA_947471905.1 Verrucomicrobiaceae bacterium | reverse complement strand
TCATGGCGTTTGAGTTGCAGCAACTCCTCCACCACCCGAGGGACGATCACACCAGGCTCAAAACTGCGCGAACGTGCCGTGTAATCATCCACGGCCGTCAGCAGGGGGACCTCACCAAGTTTGCGGCGGCATTGCAGATATTCTTCCACGACAGCCACCAGAGGCAGGCCAAGAGGCGCAAGCATCGTCTGCGCCACCCTGAGGATCTCACGATCCTGGGGGCGCAGGTCGTTGTCGCTGCTCATGCCACGTTGGATATTCAAGGCCGCTATACGGGCTTCTTCCTTGGCGGCATCCAGACTGCCGAATGTGCGCCGTTCGCGCCGCCCGTTCATGTAATAGGCGATGGTGAACCGGGAGCTTCCTCGTGAACTGCCCCGGTAGATTGGAACCGCCGCTGAGCCTTGCTTGACCACTGCCACTGGTCTGCCCTTGGCCCGAGAGGGCCGGGCCGGAGTTGTCATACTTTTGTCATGCATATCCTCGGTTGGAGTGTCAACCGAGACTCCCTGAACAGCATGGGAACCTGATATAATAAGGGCTCCAAGGCGATTTGATGCCTTGTCCCCGCTGTCGTTTTTGGAAGGCCGTTGGGCTTCTTCGGATCGGGCCACCAGTAGTCGCCGTTGGAATAGAAGTCGTTCGCACCACCTTCGCTGAGCTTCGCGGGGAAGGCGGTGATGGTGAGGGGCGCTTGCTTCAAGGCAGCGGTCGCGGCTTTGAGGATGCGGTCTTTGTCGATGGCGGCGACATCGAGCGTGAGCTTCGGCGTTAATGGCGCGGCGGCTGGAGCTTTTGCTTCGGTGGTGGTCTTCGCAGGCTTCGTGGTCTTTGACTCCGTGGCTGGTGCGCGGGCATCGGTGACGTATTTGAACTGCGGCTTGCGGCCTTCCGATGAAACGGAGACGCAGACTTTGTAGTTCGTGATCTCGCACTGGATCGTGGCGCGTCCGTTGCAGAGCTGCACGACACGCGAGCCGGTGGAGGTGCCGAGGTTATCAATGAGGCGACCATCACCCGCCAAGCTGAAGCGCACAATATTGGAGCAGTCGAGGCAGGGCACATCATTGGTGTCCAACATGCGCACTTCCATCGTCGCGATCCCGTCTTTCTGCGCAATCTCCTCGAGCTTGAGTTTCGCAGGCTTGCTCCACTTCTTGGTCTGATAGCCCACGGTGAGTTCATCGCTAATGCCGTTGCCGACCGCGCGCAGCTTGTTCTCGCCTTCATTGAGCTTCACCATCCAATGCAAACCAGCAGCGGGATAGTCGCTCACGTTGCGTTTCTTCACGCCGACGGACTTGCCGTTCACGAATAACTCCACCTCAGCGCAGTTCGAATAGACCTTCACTTCTTTCTCCTCGCCTGCATCGCCCCAACGCACAGGCCAGCCGTGGCCGAAGATGTGAATCATCGGCTTCTCGGACCAGTAACTCTGGAAAACGTAATAGGTCTCCTTCGGCGTGCCATCGCGCTCGACGACACCCTTCTGATTCACCCGTGGCACGGGGTTCTCGGGGCGAAGTGGCGTGGCGAAGTCTTTGAAGATCCACGCAGCGCTGCCGGTGAGCCATGGCATGTCTTCCTGCTCTTTGAGATGCCAGTCGAAGAGATTGCACATGTAGCTCTCGGACCAATCACCGTCCTTCGACATGCGCACCTTGCCGCCCGCGAGCTTGTAGGCTTTACCCTTTTCGGCGGTGCCTTTGCCGGTCTCGACCTTCGTCACCATTTTCTCAGGATCTTCAGCAAACCGATGCGCGTGACTGTCGCCACCCCACTCGGCGTGGAAGAAGTGCTTCGTGTCTTTGAGCGCCTTCTCGGCAGCGGCTTTGTATTCGGTGTAGCGACCCGAATACCATCCCGCCCAGATGCTCGGCGAATAGATGTCCACGATGTCTTTGCAGAAGTCGCAGCGACGAATGCAAGTCGGACGCGATGGATCGAGCTCGTGAGAAAGATCATTCAACTCCTTCATCAGCGCACGAATCTTGTCCTTATCGAAGACTTCGAAGTCACCCGGCCAATCATTCTCATTGCCCATGCCCCACATGATGATCGAGGGATGATTGCGATGCTGATCAATCATCGCACGCAGCATGTCCTTCGCCTGCTTCTGATACGCCTCGCCACCAATGCCGCCACGGCACCAAGGCACCTCTTCCCACACCAGCAGCCCGAGTTCATCGCAGAGATCGAGCACCAGCGGTGCCTGCTGATAGTGCCCAAGACGCACAAAGTTCGCGCCCATATCTTTGATCTGCGTCAACGTCTTGCGCACGACATCATCCGGCACTGCCGCTGCAACTCCGGCGTGGTCTTCGTGATAGTGCGTTCCTTTGAGCAGCAAACGCTCGCCGTTGATTTTGAAAGGGCCGTTGTCCACCCATTCGGTGCTGCGGATGCCGAAGCGCTCGGTGATCGTTTGCTCGCCGTGCTGGGACTTGAGCGTGATCTTGATGCGATAGAGCGAGGGGGACTTTGGTGACCAGAGGGCAGGCTTTGGTATCTCAAATGAAAACATCTGCTTGTCGCCGATCCATGCTGCGCTCACTGGCGAAATCATGTCGGCAAACATCGACTTGCCCGACTTATCCTGCACATCAAACACGATGCTGAAGTTGTCGGTCGCATTCGAAGGATTCAACAGTCGTGCCGACACGCTAACCGTCGCCTTGTCGCCCTCGATCACAGGTTTGACATGCACCCGATCTAACGAGATCGCCGGCACATAAACCAAGCTCACATGCCGATACTGCCCGCCGTAGCGATTGAAGTCGCTCAAGTCTGACGGAATGCTCTCCGCATCGCGTGAGTTGTCGCACAACACCGCGATGGGCACTTCGCCTTTGAAGGCCTCGTTCGTCATCGCCTTCGCTGCGGCGTCGGTGATATCGACATCCCACTGATCATAGCCGCCGACGTGCTCGCCGACTTTCTCGGTGTAAACAAACACCTGCGACTTCTGCCCCGCGCCATCGAAGTGCAGCAGCGTGCGCCCCTTCGGATAAGGGTTCGCGATCCTCAGCCGCGTGCGATACCAGCCGGGGCCTTGATAATACTTCACATCGGGATCAACCGAGTCGCGGCCATTGAAGCAATGCGGCAGCGTCACCATTGACCACGCGACATTGTCGCTCGCCGCATCGCCACGCCAGACTTCCCAGGTGCTGCCGAGACTGCCCTGATAATACTCCCAGCCTTCGCTGAGACGTTGCGTGGTGTCGGCAGCGATGAGACTCGCGCTGATGATGAGGAGGGCGATCAAAGTTCTCATGGCTTGAAAAGGGTGATGGAGCATCATTGGGGCATCAGGAGTTGGAAGCGCTTGCTGGACGAGTCCTCATATTTAGCGATGACAGCCTCGTAGGCATCGCCGCCGTAGGCGAGGGTCGCTAAACGGAAGATGGGCATGAACTCGGACTCGTGCTTGTCTTTGATCTGCTGGAGCGGCCAGGGCTTCGGCGGCACGTCGGCGTAGGGCAGCATGAAGTCGATGGCTTTGCGGATGCTGCGGCCGTCTTCGGCGGTGAAGTGCCAGAGATCGACACCTGCATGCTCTCCGAGCGTGGCGAGTTCGGTGAGGGCGAAAAGATTGAAGCGTGAATAGCTGAAGGACGTGGTGCGGCCCAGTTCGAGCGGTTGTTTGCCATCTGGCTCGATCTGCACGGCGATGCGGCGCTGTTTGGCTTCTTCGAGCATGCGCTTCGCTGAATCGTTGCGGCCAAGCACTAGCGCTATGCGAACGGCCTGCACGTCGAAGAAGGTGCCGTGGTTGTTTTTGGCATTGTGTTCGTCTTTGCCCGGATCGCTCTTCAAAAGCCAGTCGTGGTAGGTGCGCAGCCATTCTATGAGAGCCTTCTGGTCGTCTGGGGGCCAAGCTTTGGATTCGGCGAGTAATCCCAGTGCATCTGCCGCGACGGAGATGTGCAAGGCTTCTAGAATGCCCGTGCCGCGTCCGTCATTCACGCCCATGATAGCCTGCGCACACTTTAAATGCGGGTTCATGCGCGTGGCAGGATCGAGGAACCACACACGGGCCACTTTGGCGGCACCCTGGGCATAGGTTTCGTTGCCGGTGAAGTAGTAAGCGAGGGCGAGGGTTTCGACGTTGTCGCCCATGATCTTGATGGCCGGGCTGTCGTTCGCTTTGGGATCGCGGCTTTCGGGGTTCACTTTGCCATCGTGGCGGACGTAAGGCAGACCGTCCTTCGTTTCTGGATTTGGCCAGAAATAGGGAGCGATGCTCATGTAGTCATGCTTGTCGCCGCTCGGAGGGAGTTTCTCCTTATTCGTCACCGAAGGTGGCGCTTCGGCCAAGGCCTTATCCGCATCGGTAACGATTTTCCTGAGCGCTTTGGCGAGGTTTTTGTCGCCTACAGAGAGTTGCGCTTTTGCCTTGGCCAATGAGCCAGGTTTGGCGCTGAAATAGCGAGGCGTTGGCTCTGCGGCGATGGCCACTGAGATCACAAATAAGGCAAGTAGAGGCACGAAGCAATTCATGAGCAGATATCAATGAGTATTCACGGCAGTGCTGGGCGAGAACTAAGCGTCACGCGAATGTCGTCCGCGTAGCTGCCAGTGAAGACGGAGGCGTCGGTAGATTCAAACAACTGATTGATGTGCAAGCGCACGACAAGAAACTCGGTGTTTGGTGGCAGGCGCATCTCTGTGCTGAGTTGCTGCCAGTGCGCAGGATCGCGATCCAGTTTGGTGCGATTACTGCGTGCCATGGCGTTTGCTTCGTTCTCCAGAGCGGTGCCGATGTAGCTCGTGCTGTCTGGCAAAGAATCAGCATCCAGTGCAAAGAGGGAGATAGCACAGCCAAACCGCTCGCCTTCAGAAAATGGCACCGCATTCACACTGGCTGAAGCCTGCACTACCGCTCCACCGTTGCTGAACTCGTGACGATGCTCGCGTAAATCAATGAGGCGGTAAACATCCGCGATGTGCCCGCCCACCGTTCGGGGTTTACCTTGAAAATCCGCTCGCAGAAAACGCAGCATGCGCTGCCCGTGATCAGGTTTCATGTCCCGCTCCGGCCCAACGACCTCCGCATGGTCGCCCCGCCAGACACCAGCCTCCAAAGACACCTTTGAAGCGACTTTTGTTGATCCCTCGAAGCCGTCATCCAGAAGAGTGATGGAACCGGCCATTGGCACCACATACGCATAAACAACCGACGCACTGAACAACCCGATCACCAACCCCGCTGCCGCTGCAGCAAGCGGACGCCAAGATAACCAGCGAGTGCTTCTGGTTTTCACAGGTAAAGACCGACCTGTTACCACCCGCATGGATGCATTTTGAAGTGTGTGCTCCAGAAGCCCATGGATAGACGCGGTCTGCCAGTAACGAGCGCGGGCCTCAGCCGACTGTTCAAGCAGGGCGCTTAGTTTCTTGGCATTAGGATCGCTGAGACGGTCCTCGAGGCAATCTTCGATGAGGACATCAAGTTCGTTGTGTTTCATGTCAGGATGCGTTTTTCAGTTCGGTGGATACACAATCACGCAGAAAGGCGCGCGCTTTAGAAAGAGCCACGCGTACAGCCGTGGAGGTCATGCCGAGGCCATCCGCCATCTCGTCAGATCCCTGTCTGCCCGAGTAACGCCGCCACAAGATATCGCGGCTTTTGGGGGCAAGTTTTTCGACGCATCGATTCAGTGCCTCTTCACGTAATGAGGTCAATTCAGGTGCCGGTGTCTCTTCAGCGAGCGCAATGATGGCAGCCTCGCTCAACACATTCGCCCGCTTCTGCTGCCGGAAGCTTTCCAGCACCTTGAGCCTGGCAATGCCACAGGCCCAGGCAACGAAATTGGTTTCCGGCTCAAACGATGATGCCTTTCGCGACACCGTCAGGAAGGTTTCCTGCAACACGTCATCCGCATCTGTCAGCGAAGGCAGCAACGCACGAACAAAAGTCCTGATCGCGCCCTCATGCCTCACAAACAGCAATTGAACCTGCTCGGCAGGCGTTGCTGGCATCAATCGTAAATCGTCGGTCATCAGGAGTAATGACACGATGGAGCAATTTGTTTCCAAGAAATCTCAAATACTCTCTAAACCGTTGTCTGGGTCTTTGCGCTGTACCCGAACAGCATCGCTGGGAAAGTGCTCTAGTGCCCCGCTGGACTACGGCTTTGGAGGTCCTTTGCCCTTCCCTTTGCCTTTACCTGGACCTTTGCCGGGTCGCATAGGCTCACCCTGCACTTCACCGCGTTCCAATGCGGCGAAGGCTTGCTCACCAAGACCGGCGCGTACATGAGCTTTTAACTCCACTTGGAGCTTGGCGGCGATATCAGTCTTTTGTTTGGCGATGTCACGCGTCTCACCCAGATCGTTCTTCAAATCGAAGAGCAGACCTTCCATCGTGTCCCAGAAGTAGAGCAACTTGTAGTCGCCTTTGCGGATGGCGGACTGCGGATGCTCGACTTCAACGGCCTGATGCCAGACAAAGCGATCGATGGAACGCTTCACCGGTTCTTTACCGCCGCTGAGCAAAAGTTGCTTCCAACTACCACCTTCGACACCTTTCGGCAAAACGAAGCCGGGTGATGCGAAATCGAGCACGGTAGCCATGATGTCGTAGCTGGTCACGGGCGTGTCGCAGCGTGTGCCGCCTTTGATGCCGGGACCGCGCACGATGAGTGGCTCGCGGATGCCGCCTTCGCCGAGATCGCCCTTGCCGCCGTTGAGGATGTTGGTGCGTCCGCCGTTGTCGGAGGTGTAAATGACGATTGTGTTCTCCGCGATGTGCAGTTCATCGAGCTTTTTCAAGACTTCGCCGATGCACGTGTCGAAGTCTTCCGTCATTGCGGCCATCACGGCGCGATCGCCCTTGCCGCCTTTGCCGGTGTCCATGCCAGCGTATTTCTTGAGCGTGGAGGCCAGCGCCTGAGGCTGATTATGCACAGCGTAGTAGCTGAGTTGCAGGTAAAACGGATGGCCGCTCTTCACCTGTGTATCCATGAATGACTTCGCACGTCGCGTGATGCCAAAGGACTGTTTCGGATCTTCGGGATCGGTGGTGTCGCCATCTTCGTTCATGGTGATGCCATCGCTGGCGTCATAACCCATCGACTCCGGCGTGTGAAACCATTGCCACTTGCCGAAATGCGCCGCTTTGTAGCTGCGATCGGCCTTTTTGAGTGTGTTCACGATTGAATCCGTGACCGGAGCGCTCCAGTTCCGTGCGTTTTTGTCCGGCGCGTTCAGTGTCGTAGTCGTACGGCCCATTTGAATCGCGGCACGTGAGCATTCGCACTTGCAGTGCGCGGCGTAGGCCTGCGAGAAGACCATCCCCTGCGCGGCGAGTTTCTCCAGATTCGGCGTGTGAAACTCGCGGCTCGCGCTGCTAGGTTCGTCCGCCTTCATCCGAACCGACGTGCCGCTCCATGATTGATCATCCGCGAGAATGAAAAGGATATTCGGAGTTTTGGCTGAGGCATTGATGCCAAAGCAGAGCAGGGCGGCGATGAGGATAGATTTCATGGATTAAAGACGACGGTTGGAAGGTTTGATCAGGTAAGTGTGCTCGACGGTGCCGTTGTCGATGTTGTCGCGGGTGACACCCGGCACAATGGAGCGCATATAGTCCACCTTAGCTTCCTTGGGACTCACCGTGACGCGCACGTGGCCAGAACTACCGAGGATGGTGCCAGTGTAGCCGTATTCCTCGGCGCTGCGTGTGCCGCCGCTTGGGTGGCCGGGCTGCGGCACTTCTTGATAGATGATGCCGTCGAGTTCTTCTTTGGCAAAAAGATGATCATGTCCATGGAAGATGGCGCTGACGCCGGTTTTGACGAAGAGCTGATGCAGTGGCAGCGCCCAGCCGGGGCGATGTTCTTTGAAGCCGTCACTTCCATCGGCATTTTTGCCACCCCACTCCATGAACGGTGCTGGCGTGACGCCGCCACGCACGTCTTTGCCAAGTCCGCCTACGAGATGATGGATGAAGATGAATTTGAACGGTGCCTTGCTGCTCTCGAGTGTCTTCGTGAGCCAGCGATACTGCGCTTCACCCAAAGTCGCGCTCCAGTTGTCATTGCCGCGTTGCGTGGTGGCCCAGAACGGATCGAGGCCGACGAACAACGCGCTGCCCCACTCGAAGGCGAAGTAGCTGTGCTTGTCATTTCCATCCGTGGGATTCGGAAAAAAGGTGTGCCTCATGCCCAGCGACCACTTCGCCATGTCTTCACGATCACCACGTTCACCATCGTGATTGCCCAGCACCATGAGAATCGGCACGCTGTGCGCGACTCGACCCATGTAGAAACGCTGCGCGCGATACTGCGACTCGGAACGCGTGTAGAAGCTGCCGAACTTGTCCACCATCGTCGTATCACCGAGATCAATCATGAAGTCAGGCTTGTCAGCGAGGACGTTTGCGAGAGTCTGCTGATACACACGCACATCCGTGCTCATGTCGAGATGCGAGTCCGCCTGCATGGTGAAGGTGAAGGTCGAAGCCGGTGCCCGCTGCGTGTGGAAACCGCGCATCTCATCACGAACCGGTTCGCCTGCACCGGTGCGATACGTGAGTTGGTAAGAGTAAGCGGTGTCTGGCTTCAATTGGCCCAGCAGGATGGTTTGCGACTGCCCAGCGGTGAGTTTCACGACCTCGCTGCGCTGGGTGAGTGCGGCGGCGCTTTCGCCATACGACGCGAAAGCTTCCATATCCTGCCAGGCGAGCACACTGAGTGAAACGGAGTCAGCACCTGGTCGGCAGAGCCACAC
>CANIZT010000182.1 GCA_947471905.1 Verrucomicrobiaceae bacterium | reverse complement strand
GCGCTTGTCATCGTCATCAACATTCCAACTGAAGCTCATGCGGATCATCCATGGATACTTTGTGTTCATGCTACTGAGGATCTCGATGAAAACGGTTGGGTAGTTTCCATTCTGTCCATTTGAGAACGTGGGAGCATCTCGCCCCTTACCTTTGATGGCCTCCCTCCACTCGTTGAGCCGATCTACAGGGATACCGAAAGACTTATGAACAGTGAGCGCTACTTGATAAGCTTCGTCATCTGGCAGGATTCCCCCAGTGATGTCGAGGAACAATAACTTCCCATTCTGGGAAGTCATGGAACCAATGTCGATTTTGGACTGGATTGTCGCTCCACCGGGTAGGGTCATAGCAAGATTCTGAGGCTCCAGCGAAAAGTGTCTTCGCTTGTCTCCACGGCTGCTTTCTTTGTATTTTATACCGATTGCCAGAACGGATTCTAGATTATGACTGTCTGCCAAATTCAAATTGGTCTGTGCACTTGCAACTATTGGCACCAATGTAAATGCCAACATCCAGACAGCGAAGTGTTTGAGCCAGATGAAAGTGTTGATCGGAAACGGGGTCACGGAAACGGGGTCAGGGTGCAAATGATTGACACCTTATCATGCTGCCGCCATCTCCTCACGCTGTTTCCAGCGCTACTCATGGCTGAGCAGCAGGCGGAAGAAATCTTCCTCCTGCTTGGGCTCCATGCCTGGTTCCAGCGGCATGCTGAGTTTGATTTCCAGTCCACGTGGCGCGAGGTGGCGCGCCTCGGCGCTGCCGCCATGTAGATGCATGGTGACATAGCAGGCCATCATGTTCACGCCGAAGTCATCCGGCTTGCGGCTGCGGGTGTAGAAGGGATCGAACAGGTTCACCGGCTTGTCCTTGCCCTCCCACGCACCGGTGTCGCGCACATACATGACCACGTGGTCCAAGCCTGCGGCATCGCGTTTGATTTTGGCGCTGATCTGCAGGCTGTCGCCAGCACTGAGATGGGTGATTTCTTCGACGAAGATCAAGCGCCACATCTGGAGAAACCGGGCGTGATTGACCTTCAGCACAGGAATGGCGGGATCAATCTCGACATCAATGTGTAGCCCCTTTGCCTGCAAAGCAGTGGCGAACATGTTGATCATCTCTTCGAGCACTCCGTTGAGAGTACAGTCGTCATTGCGGTCAAGCCGCTTGGCATGGGAGGCTTCCGCCAGTCGTGAGAGCAGCGACTGAATGCGTTCGATCTGGCTCTGCGCCTGATTTTGCATTTCACCCCAGAACGAGGGATCACGTGGGCGTGCGCCGCCAGTCTCCTCCATCAATTTCATCGGCGCTAGATCGATGAAGGCTCGCACAACCGTGAGGGCATTGCGTAGATGATGGTTCAATCCTTCCGCCAGAATGCCGAGACCAGAAATTTTATCGGCCGAGAGCATGTGGCGCACGGTGTCGGCTTTTTCGACGAGCAGGCGTTCGCGCTCGATGAGTGCGTGGTAGTAGTCCAGCGCGTGCTTGATCACCACGGTGAGTTCTTCGGGATCCCAAGGCTTATGCAGGTAGCGGAAGCAGCGGCCGGAGTTCACGGCATCGACGGCGGCTTGGTAATCCGTGTAGGCAGTGACGAGGATGCGGACGAGATTGGGATTGAGCTTTCGCGCGTGCTCCATGAGTTCCACGCCACTCGTACCGGGCATGCGTTGATCCGTCAGCAGCAGGCCGATTTTGGGGCCATGCTCCTGGAGAATACGGAAGCCATCAGCAGCGTTGGTGGCGATGTGAATGGTGTATTCTTCACCAAAAATCTCTTTGAAGTAATGCAGCGCCTTCTCCTCGTCATCGACGTAAAGGATGTGATAGGGCGATAGCAGGGGGCTGGACATGACTTCAGGTATTGGCAGGTTTCTTGAGGCTCAGCGTGAACTGCGTGTGGCTACCGGCCTCGGTGTCGATCTTCACTTCGCCGTCCATTTGCTGGATCATGCGGAAGCAAATGCTCAAGCCGAGGCCCATGCCTTGCCCCACTTCTTTGGTGGTGAAAAAGGGATCAAAGATCTTGCTGAGGTTCTCCTTGGGAATGCCCATGCCATTGTCCCGCACGCTCAGATCGACGCCTGTCTCGGTGGGCTGGGCCTTGATCACGATAGTTGGCTCTGGCCGTCCAGCGAGGGCATCGAGACTGTTCTGCACAAAGTTGAGCAGGATCTGGATCAGGTAGTTTTCATCTCCTTGGGCGATGATGTCGTGCGGAATCTCATTCACCAAAGTCACCCCACGATCACTGACTTCCTTGGCCAGCAGTCGCAACGCTTTGCCTGATACCTCATGCAGATTCAGCGGTCGCGCACCACGATTCTCAGGATGTGCAAACGTGCGGAGATCCGACACAATGGCCGCAACACGGTCAATGCCTTCACCAATGTCCGCGGCGATGCGATTCACCGATTCCGCGATCTCAGGTGGCATCGTTTTGCCCTTCTTCTTGAGCAGGAAGATCGCTGACTTCACGTAATTCAGCGGGTTATTGATCTCATGCACGATGCCAGCGCTCAGGCGGCCGATGGAGGCCAGTTTCTCGCTCTGATCGAGTTGTGCCTCCGTTTCACGCAGGCGTTTAAGCGTGGCGGTGAGTTCGTCATTTTGCGCGGTCAGTTCCTCACGCTGATCCTCCACTTTGCAACGATTGGCAAACTCACGCTGCCGGATCGCATGATGCTGACGACTGCCGATGTAGAGCACAAAGCAGTTGATCAGTATGAAGCCGGTGTTGTTGACGAAGATGCCTAGCGCTCGTGGGTCCTTGGTGCCGATCAAATTCGGCAGGGTGGCAGCAAAGTAGGCAACAATGACCAGACCGAGCGTGATGCCGATCTCGCGGAACGTCCAATGGAACACAAACGCCGTCGCCACGATGCAGAGAGTCAGCCCAGCGTAATATCCTGAGCCCGAATCGCCGCTCAGGTAAATCATGAAACAAATCATGAGTGCCGGCAGCAGGGGCAGAATGATCGGATAGGCCCGGCAGTATTTGCGCCCAAGGGTGCCATTCAGCGCCAACAGCAGCGGCACGCAACTCGCGGCACAGGCTAGGCGCAGCACCAAAAACTCCCAGTAGCGTTCTGGGTAGGCCATGAAATCCAAGAAGGTGCACAGCGGAACCAAGATCATGACGAACCAAGCCCCCATGCGGGCATTGCGCAGATTGAGTTCCTCCTGCTCGCGCTCAAATAGGTCAGAGCGCGGCAAAAGTTCGGCTGGACCGCTGCTTGGAGAGCGGTCCTGACTGGGGGTAGTCAGCGGGACGCTGAGCTCTGCCAGATTGGCTAAGGACATAATTATAATAATAATAATAAATACATCCTTAAGGCAAGGCGAAACCCAGCTATTTTCGCGTTTGGCGACCGCCCGGCTGCACTGATTACGATTCAAAACGCACCGTTACTTGGCAGAACCGCCACACCTCGTCATCCTGCGCTCGCCCATGCGCATTCTCATCGCCATCGACAAATTCAAAGGCTCCATCCCAGCCACGGTGGCCGCCCAAGCCATCGAATCGGCGCTCAGAATCGCCATCCCTGCGGCCGAATGCGACCTCTGCCCCATCGCTGACGGTGGCGAAGGCACCGCCGAAGCCGTGATCGCCGCCTTGCAGGGCGAATGGTGCCAAGCGCCCACCTTTGACGCCCAAAACCGCCCTGTAACCGCCCGCTACGGCCTCGTTCGCGATGGAGACCGACTCGAAGCCATCATGGAAATGAGTGCAGCCTCCGGCCTCGCCATGGTCAGCGATCTCTCACTCGATCCCACCATCGCCAGCACCCAAGGCACCGGTTTGATGATGCTGAATGCCATCGAACGCGGCGCCAATCGCATCGTCATCGGCATCGGTGGTAGCGCCACCAACGACGCTGGCATCGGTATGGCCGCCGCTCTCGGTTTTCGCTTTCTGGATGCCTCAGGCTCACCGCTTGAACCCATCATCGCCAACATGGATCGCCTGGTGAAGATTGAACCGACAGACGTCTCGCTTCCCGAAATCCTCGTCGCCTGTGACGTGAACAATCCTCTTCTGGGCCCCCACGGTTGCACGCGCGTCTATGGCCCGCAGAAAGGCGTGCAGGATTTCGAATTCTTCGAAAGTCGTCTCCAACACCTCGCCGACATTATCAAACGCGATCTCGGTATCGATCATCGCGACGTTCCTGGCGCTGGAGCCGCTGGGGGGCTCGGATTCGGCCTCATGACCTTCTGCGGAGCCAAACTCACCAGCGGCTTCGACTTGATCGCCGATCTTGTTCATCTGCGAGAACGCATCGCCGCCGCCGACCTCGTTATCACCGGCGAAGGCCGTCTCGATGCCCAAACCCTCCACGGCAAAGGCCCCATGGGAGTCGCCGACATGGCACGAGAACTCAACAAGCCCGTTGCCGCCTTCGCTGGAGCCATCGAGGCCGAAGACCAACTGCGCACTCGTTTTGACCTCCTTTGTGCCATCAAACCAGCCGCCATGCCACTCGCCGAAGCCATGCAACGCGGTCCCGAACTTCTCCATGCGGCCGTTCTCCAGCAATCAGCCGCCCTCCTTGACCTCTTGACTCCTTGACCTGTCTCACGGCCCGTGCTCAATCCTCATCCAGTCATCTAGCAACCAACATCCAGCATCCAGAATGAACGCAGTACTCCTCTTTGCCGGTCAAGGCGCCCAAAAAGTCGGCATGGGCAAAGATCTTGCCGAAGCCTATCCCGCCGCCCGCGCACTCTTTGACCAGGCTGATGCCGCCCTCGGTTACTCGCTCACGAACATTATGTTCCAAGGTCCCATGGAGGAACTGACCAAAACGAGCCGCTGCCAGCCCGCACTCTACGCTCACGGCCTCGCCATCCTCGAAGTGCTGAAAAGCAAAGTGCCCACGCTCAACATCACCGCCACCGCCGGTCTTTCTCTCGGTGAGTTCACCGCGCATGCCGCCGCTGGCACCTTCGACTTCGCCACCGGCCTCAATCTCGTCTTCCAACGCGGTAGCTTCATGGAAGAAGCCTGTGAAAACACCCAAGGCACCATGCTTGCCATGATTGGTGGCGATGAGTCCGCCGTCCGCGAACTCGCGAAAGAATGCGATGTCGATGTCGCTAACTTGAATGCCCCCGGCCAGATCGTCCTCAGCGGCAGCGCCGACGGCATCGAGTCCGCCATTACCAAGTCGAAAGACAAAGGCATCAAGCGTGCCATTCCCCTCCCCGTCGCTGGCGCTTATCACAGCCGCCTCATGAAGTCCGCGCAGGACAAACTCGCCGCCGCTCTTGCCGCCGCGCCAATTCAAAGCCCACGCGTTCCCGTCGTCTGCAACTTCGAGGCCCGTCCCGTCGCCACGCCCGAAGAAATCCGCTCCACGCTCACCAGCCAAGTCACCGGCAGCGTCCGCTGGGTCGAAAGCATGCAGCACCTCATCGCCGCAGGTCACACACTCTTCATCGAACTTGGCCCCGACGCCACGTTGGGGGGGCTCATGGGCAAGATCGACAAAACCGTGAAGGTCATCAGCATCAAAGACGCAGCCTCGCTCGATGCCGCAGTCGCTCAACTTCAATAGTTTCATGCTCCGTCTGCTCCTCGCCTTCTTGTTTCTCGCCAGCCTAGCTCCGGCACTCGAATTGCCCGGCACCGATGGCATAAACCACGATCCATTCGTGACGGGCGACAAGAAAGCAGTCGTGCTCTTCTTCGTCTCGCCCTTCTGCTCGACCACCAAGTCGTTCATCAAGGAGATCAACCAGATCACCGCCGACTACAGCGACCGAGTGGCCATTTACCTCATCCATTCCGATCCTGAGATCACTCTCGAAGTCGCCATGGAGCACGCCATCCTCTCCGAGGTCAAAGCCATCGCACTCATCGATAAGCAGCAGACTCTAGCGAAGCAGGTGCAGGCCAAGATCACGCCCGAGGCCATCGTACTCTCACCGAAAGCCGAAACGCTTTACAAGGGCCGCATCAACGATCTCTACCTCGGCCCCACCAAGCGCCAACGTGCCGCGACGACCAAAGATCTGCGCGACGCGCTGGATGCCATCCTCAGCGGCAAACCCGTACCCACGCCACAACACGAGGCGCAGGGCTGCAAGATCGGCGGCATCAAATAGCTTGGTTTCTACTCCGTCGCAGGAGCGGCTTCACCGGCATCGGTTGCGGGTGCTTCACTCGCAGGTGCAGACTCAGCGGTTTCAACCACCGGCATCACATCATCGGCGACTACTGTGGCCACGTCCTGAATGGTTTCGCCGTCGTTGAGACCCATAAGCTTCACGCCTTGGGCGTTGCGGCCGGTTTCACGGATGTCGCAGACTCGGATGCGCACGCTCTGGCCCTTGGTGGTCATAAGCATGAGTTCGTCTTTGTCATGCACGGCCTTGGCGGCGACGACTTTACCGGTTTTCTCGGTGACATTCATCGTGGTGACACCTTTGCCGCCGCGATTGGTAAGGAGGCGATATTCGTCAAAAGCAGTGCGCTTGCCGAGACCGTTCTCGCTCACGACGAGCAGCATGGCTCCCGCTTCGTTCGTGATGCAACTCACCAGGAAGTCGCCATCGTCAAGCGTGATGCCACGCACACCGGCGGTGTTGCGTCCGATCGGACGCAGATTGGGTGATTCAGGATCGTCACCCGTTTCGTGGAATCGAGCACACATACCTTCGTGTGTGACGAGACAGATCTCTTTATTGCCGTCCGTCAGCACGACATCGACGAGGTCATTACCTTCATCGAGTTTGATGGCGATGATGCCGTCCTTGCGGTAATTTTTAAATTCTTCGAGGGCGGTTTTCTTTACCGTGCCGTCCTTAGTGGCAAACAGCACATACTTGTCGGCGGCCCACATGGCCTCATCCTCCTGCCCTTGGGCTTCCAGGATGAGCACGGCGGCGATTTTCTCCTCGGAGCGCAGGTTGAGCATGTTCTTGATGCTACGTCCCTTACCCGTTCGTGCGGCTTCGGGAATCTGATGCACACGCTCCACATACATGCGGCCCGTGTTGGTGAAGAAGAGCAGGAAGTCGTGCAAATGCGCGCTGAAGAGATGCTCGACGAAGTCGGTGGCTTCTTCCTCACCCTGCGCTTCGCGGGCCTCCATGCCTTTGAGTCCTTTGCCACCACGATTTTGCAGGCGGTATTCGGCGGTGGAGGTGCGCTTGATGCTGCCCAGATGCGTCATGGTGACAACGGTCGGGTCATTCGGGATAAGATCTATGTTTTCAATCTCGCCTTCGGCGGCTTCGATGCTCGTGAGGCGCGGCGTGGCGTGCTTGAGGCGGATGGCCTGAAGCTCATCCTTGATGATCTGGAGCACGCGGGCTTCACGGGCGAGGATGTCCATGAAGTCACGGATGCTCACCAAAACGTCGTCGTAGTCGGCCTTGATCTTGTCGCGTTCGAGTCCGACGAGCTGGTAAAGGCGGAGTTCGAGGATGTCTTCGACCTGTTTGTCGGTGAAGATGTATTTGTCACCCACGATACTTGCTTGAGCGCGAATCATGATGCCGAGCTGCTCGGCGGTGCTCACGGCGAAGCTATAGGCCTTGAGGCGTTCACGCGCTTCGTCGCGGTTTTTGCTGTCGCGGATGATCTTGATGAAATCGTCGAGATGGCCAAGCGCGAGGAGCTGGGCTTCGAGCTTTTCGGCTTTGATCTCGGCCTGCTTGAGCAGGAAACGAGTGCGGCGGATGACGACCTCACGGCGGTGCTCGATGTAGCACGCGATAGCGTCCTTCATGCTCAACACACGCGGCTTGCCCCCGTCGATGGCGAGCATGTGGATCGAGAAACTCGATTCGAGCGCCGTGTGCTTGTAAAGATTGTTCAGCACGACCTGACCGCGAGCGTCACGCTTGAGATCGATGACGACGCGAGTGTTTTCATCGGACTCATCGCGCACGCCACTGATTTCCGTAATGATCTTCTCGTTTGCGAGTTCGGCGATTCGCTTCACCAACTCAGCGCGGTTTACGTTGAACGGAATCTCGGTGATGATGATCTGCTCGCGGTTGCCATTCTCAATGATTTCCGCCTTGCCGCGAGTGCGCACGCTGCCGTGGCCCGTTTCCATGTATTCACGGATGCCGCTAGTACCGAGGATGACACAGCCCGTTGGGAAATCGGGACCTTTGATGTGCGCCTGCAACTCACTGCAAGTGATCTGCGGATTGTCGATCTGCGCACAAACGGCATCAACGACCTCGCCGAGGTTATGCGGCGGCATATTGGTCGCCATACCGACAGCAATGCCTGTGCCGCCATTGACGATGAGATTTGGGAAGGCAGCGGGGAAGACAGTCGGCTCAGTGAGACGCTCATCGTAGTTTGGGACGAAATCGACGGTCTCTTTCTCCATGTCCGACATCAAAGTGCCACCGAGATGCGTCATACGGGCTTCCGTATAACGCATGGCAGCTGGAGGGTCGCCTTCCACCGAACCGAAATTCCCCTGTGGGTCGATCAACGGCTCACGAATAGCCCAAGGCTGCCCCATGTGAACGAGCGTCGGGTAAATGACCGCCTCGCCATGCGGATGGTAGTTACCAGAAGTGTCACCGCAGATCTTCGCACACTTCATGTGCTTCTTCGGCGGATAAAGTGACAGCTCATGCATCGCGTAAAGGATGCGGCGCTGAGAAGGCTTTAAACCATCGCGGACATCCGGCAGCGCACGCGCGATGATGACGGACATCGAATAGTCGAGGAAGGAGTTCTTCACCTCTTCAGCGACAGAGATGGGGCGGATGTTG
>CANIZT010000181.1 GCA_947471905.1 Verrucomicrobiaceae bacterium | reverse complement strand
CCACATCCTGCTTTATCCCGGTGCATCCAAACGTCATCAGGTGGTGATGGTGACGAGCGCCAGGCCTTCCGAAGGGAAGACCAGCATCGCATCCAATCTCGCGTGGGCATTCCAGTCCATGGGGTCCCGCACTCTGCTGATTGATTGTGACCTTCGGCGTGGTCGTGTGCATACTTTCACCAAGCTTCCCAATGACCTCGGGATGACGAATCTGCTGCAAGGGCATTGCACCGAGAAAGAAGCGATTGAGAAAACCAATTCGTCCTTGCTGGACGTGATTCCCCGTGGCCCGATTGCGATCGGCACCACGGACCTGCTCGTGCAGGCCGTGTTCTGGAACCTGCTCGAAAAAATGCGCGGCGAGTATGATCAGATCGTCCTCGATACGCCGCCCGTTTTGGGTTTGAGCGAAACGTCCAGCCTTCAAAAAGCCGTGGATGGTGTGATCATGGTTGTGCGCGCCGAGAAAACTTACTGCAAAGACGTGGCGGATGCGGCCACGCTGCTGCGAAAATCAGGCGCGCACTTTTATGGCTTGGTGCTCAATGATCTGGACTTGAGCCGCGCCTCAAACTACTACAACTATTACTACTACTCCTCCTCTTACTATGACGAGCTTGAGCGGCCTCATGAGGAGAGTCCTGAAGTGCAGGTGTGCTGATAGTCCTGCCGAATTAATTCAGCCCTGCTTCGGCGAGGCGTTCCTTCAAATCAATGGCGAGGAGGGACTGGAGGATCTGCTCGACGCGGCCTTCCATGAACTGATCCAGGTTGTAGAGCGTCAGTTCGATGCTGTGATCGGTGACGCGGTTCTGCGGATAGTTGTAGGTGCGGATTTTTTCTTCGCGACCCCCGCTGCCGATGAGGTTGCGACGGTTGGCGGAGTACTTGGCGGCTTCTTCCTGCTGCTTCCTTTCCAGCAGGCATGAGCGCAGAATGCTGAGGGCTTTCTCCTTGTTCTTGATCTGGCTGCGACCGTCCTGGCAGCGCACGATGGTGCCGGTGGGGATGTGCAGCACCTGCACGGCGGAGTCGGTGGTGTTCACCCCCTGACCGCCTGCCCCAGAGGAGCGGCAGACTTCGATGCGGACCTCGTCAGACTTGAGTTCGAAATCGACTTCCTCGGCCCCGGGCATCACGGCCACGGTGGCGGCGGAAGTGTGGATGCGGCCCTGCGCCTCCGTGGCAGGCACGCGCTGCACGCGCTGCACACCACTTTCGTATTTCATGACGCGGTAAACGTCATCACCGCTGATTTTGACGATGACTTCCTTGAACCCGCCGACTTCGGAAGGGCTGGTGTCCAGGGATTCGAGCTTCCAGCCACGACCTTCGGCAAACCGGGAGTACATGCGCAGCAGATCGGCGGCAAAGAGGGAGGCCTCATCACCACCGGTGCCCGCGCGGATTTCGAGGATGATGTCGCGGCCTTCGAGCGGGTCGGGTGGCAGGATGGACTCCTGGATCGCTTTTTCGAGATCGACGAGGCGCTGCTCCAGCACGGGGATTTCTGCGGCGGCCATCTCGGCGAATTCCTTGTCTTCCTGCGACTTGGCCACGACGCGGTTCTCGGCGAGTTCGACCTGGGTTTTCTCAAAGGAGTCCCAGCTTGTGAGCAGATTTTGCAGGCTGCGGTGTTCGCGCAGCATGTCGCCGGCTTTCTTGGCATCGTCGTAAAAGTTCGGGCGGCCGATGATGTCTTCGAGATCGGCGAAGCGGGTGCGTTTGCCGGCAATGACGCCTGAGTAGTCCATGAGGTAGAGAAAGCAGAGTGGGCAGAGACAAAAAGAAAACGGTGCCCAGCACGAGGCATGGACACCGTTTGACTAAAAGGAGGGGGCTGAGAGCTACGCTTCGGCAGCAACTTCGGCGGCAGGAGCCGGAGCAGCAGCTTCGAGCTTTGGAGCCGTGCGGCGGGCGCGGGTGGAGCCGTAGCGCTGGGCGAACTTGTCCACACGACCGGCGGTGTCGATGAAGCGCTGTTCACCGGTGAAATACGGGTGGCAGGCGGAGCAGATGCCGATACGGAGGTTTGGCACGGTCGAGATCGTGTTGTACACTGCACCGCAGGTGCAGGTGATAGTCGTCTCGGCGGTTTTAGGATGGATGTTTTCTTTCATGGTGGTGGGGGCCACGTGGTCAGGCGAGGCGCTGAATGCAGCTTTCGCCAGGGCGTGGGGGTGAGCAGTGCGCGAACTGGATTTTCTGGTGACAAACAATCCATTCATCCCTGAAGGACACGAGGGCATCTACGCACGCGGTATTCAAGCAGGCTTTTTGGTGATTGGCTAACTGCGATGCATTTGCTGATCCCGCAGATTGAGGCATCCCTTCGACACGTCTTTCAGCAAGCGGGGGTTATCACTTCGACCTTGGAATCAGATGGAACGCAGAAGGAGCGCGATATTAACGCACTTCTGTGGCTGCCAGAAATGGAAAAGATATTTGGGCCGAATGTTACCTTCGACCTCCGGGGCATCCTCATCGAGCGCTTCAGATACAACATGCGAAACGAGTCAGCCCACGGCTTGATGCCGGAAGGTGCGTTTTACCAACACGGGGCCGTCTATCTGTGGTGGCTGGCGATCCGGCTTTGCTGGCTGGGCTTTAAGATCTTGCAGGATCAATCGAACCCCGAATAGCTTCCGTTCAATCCTGAGACGTGGTCGCTCCCGCACACGTTCTAACTCTTCAATACAAATTCTCCCCAACGTAATGCCTGCTCATCTCAGAGCACGCCTCACGTGGCACATGGACGGCTGGAATGGCCGCATCTGTCAGAATCCCGCCAGCAATCGATACTGCGTTGGCCCCCGTTCGTATCCAGGCGAGAGGATCATGGACAAGCGGGATCTGGCGTGGATCCTGCAGTGAAACCTTGAACATCGTCCATGCATCACCCGCTCCTCGCAGCCCTTTTCATCCTCGTTCTATTCATCAGCACCGCTCATTCAGAACCCGGCACCGATGCAGCACAAGGCATCGTGTCGCTTTTCAACGGTACGGATCTGACAGGATGGACCACCAAGCAGCCCAATAATCACGACTGGAGCGTCGTGGATGGCGTCATTGACTGCAATCCCCAGGGCGACGGCAAGGGGGACGGGAGCTGTGGGTGGACTGGCGCATCAAGGAGAGTCCGTACGTGAACAATAAAGCACGGATCATTCTGCCCGGATGGCTTTTACCAAAAGGACGATTCAAGGTGGCGCCAGTAGGCCGCTAGCCATGTTGCTTTCTTTCCTGCGCGGCCTTCTTTAAACCGCCTTTTTTGCCAGCTTTTTTGCCTGAGTGCTTATTTTTCGTTTCAGCCAAGTGGACTTCTTTTTGTCAAAATCACGAACAAAAGTCGCTCCGTGGAACGAGGCGGTCGAAAGGTTCAACGGCAGCTTTGGCCCCGCGTCCTTTTCATAGCCTTTCCGGGTTGCTAGCAGCGTCTCTATTGTTAGCCTGCGTCCAGGTAGAAGCACTTTTTCAAGAAATTCTTCCGGTGAAATCTCCTTTCGTTCGCAAGCTGTGTCCCGAAAGCGCTTCGCAATGGCTTCGATTTTTTCGCGCTCAAATTCTGAAAGGTTCTCGATTTCGTCCCATGGACGACCGTAAATTTCTTCAGCCTTCTGCACGATCTCGTTTTGCGCCGCCCTAGATGTATGGTCCGAGGCACGTTGTGTGTACTGCAGAAGAACGGCTGCCGTTTGGGCTGCCTCTTTCAAGCGTTCAGGTAATGGAGCGTTCGTCTCCAGGTGTGGCAGCAAGCTGACCGCGAGCTTCGCTATCTCAATTGATTTGGTGTCATCAGAGGACATAAAAATATTACTGTGTTCAGGAAGCTTTTCGCACCCCGGCTTCATGAGAAAATGTGATAATCCGGGATGATCCTTCGGTTTCTGGCATGATTTGCCAATAGGCAGCAGCTTGTTCTGGCCGCACAAGATTTTGGTGTGCTGGCATTTCTCAAGCGGGCTATTGTAGATCCAGCGGGGCATGGTGGAGTCGATGATGTCGCAGATTGAAAATCTACGCAATGTGCGGCAATCAAAGAGTGAACACTATGCAACTCAAAGCCCTCATCGCCGAAGCTACTCGCTATGCCCACTTCACCATAAAGACGAGCGGCGGCCTGGCTCCGATAATGATGGCCGCCACGGAGCAGGGAATCATTCTCTTCAGCCCGGACAAAATGAGCGATACCGGAGCCAAGGATGATTTCGCCAACAATGTCCGCCTGATCACAGCCTCCTATGCGGCATAGGCAGTCGTTGTCACTTTGGAAGCCTGGATTACCAAATCCAAGGAGGGCGAGTCACTGGATACCTTAACGCCGCCCTCCGAATCCTATGACCGCGAAGAAGTGGTGGTGCTGATCGGGCAAGCCCCGCAGGGCAACATCACCCACCTCCTGTCTATTCATCGGCTCGGTAACGGCAAATTCTGGAACCTGGGCGAGGCTGAAGACATGCCCGCAGATTCATTTGAAGGGAGATTCGCCGGTATGCTTCCACCCAAACCCGCTGATGAGAAAACACGGCAGATGGGCAAGGTGCTGCTGGAGGCCATGGGCGTGAAGGTGACGCCTTTAAAGGCAGGTGAGTTGATGAGGCGGGCATTGGGTGTACTAGCGAAGCCGAATCAGGTTACTTTTTGAGAAAAACTTCTGGCGTGTGTGGCGGCTCCCTTTCATATGATAATCCAATGAACCGCCCGCACTCCAAAGCATGACGTCATCCACCATCGGTATCATCGGTCTGGGCTATGTGGGCCTGCCCTTGAGCCTTCAGTTCGCCAGGACAGGCAGTGTTGTGCTGGGGTTCGACATTGATGGGGCCAAGACGGATGCTCTTATGGCTGGAGAGAGTTATATTCTCCACATTTCCGCAGAGGCCGTGCGTGTCCAGCTTGGAGCGGGCCGTCTTTCCGCCACTACGAATTTCTCCCGCGTTAGGGAGTGTGAGGCGGTCATCATTTGTGTGCCCACGCCCCTCACCAAACAGCGTGAGCCAGATCTAACTTACGTGTTAAACACGGGGCAGGCCATTGCTCCTCATTTGAGGTGCGGGCAGCTGGTTGTGCTGGAGTCCACCACCTATCCGGGCACGACTGACACTGAGTTGCGAGAGGTCCTTGAAGCCGGATCAGGCCTGAAAGCGGGCGTTGATTTCCATCTCGCATTCTCCCCTGAACGTGAAGATCCAGGAAATCCTCAAAGCGACGTGGCCGTCATCCCGAAGATCGTCGGCGGTCTCACCCCGGACTGCCGGAAACACGCATTGGAAATCTATGGCCGAGCGATCAAAACTCTCGTGCCCGTGGATTCCTGCCGTGTGGCCGAGGCCGTCAAATTGACGGAGAACATTTTCAGGGCGGTCAACATTGCGATGGTGAACGAACTCAAAGTTGTTTACGCGGCGATGGGCATTGATATTTGGGATGTGATAGAAGCCGCGAAGACAAAGCCCTTCGGTTTCATGCCCTTCTATCCCGGCCCGGGACTTGGCGGCCACTGCATTCCGATCGATCCCTTTTACCTGACATGGAAGGCACGTGAGTACGGCCAGGAAACACGTTTCATCGAACTGGCAGGTGAGGTGAACACGGCGATGCCAGCCTATGTGATTCAACGGGTGGTCGAAGCACTGGCAACCCTGCAGAAAGCCCTGCAATCAAGCCGGATTCTGATGATAGGCATCGCTTACAAAGCCAACGTGGACGACGACCGCGAGAGTCCGGCCTATGTGCTGTGGGAGATGATGGAAGGGCAGGGGGCGCAGGTTGATTACCACGATCCGCATGTGCCTGTCATTCGCCCATCGCGTGAGCACGCTCACTTTGCCGGTCGAAAGAGTGTGGATCTCACGGCTGAGACTCTTTCGAAGTACGATCTTGTGCTGGTCGCCACGAATCATAAGGCTATAGATGGAGCGTTGGTTGCGGCGAATGCGCGACTAGTTGTGGATTCACGCAATGCTCTTTCTGAGCGTATGAAGGGAAAGTCGAATTATTTTAAAGCATGAAGGTTCTCGTCACAGGTGGTGCAGGTTTTATCGGTTCACACATTACAGAGGCACTCTGTCAAAAGGGGGCCTCGGTCGTTGTTTTGGACAATCTCTCCCTTGGTAATCCGGCTAATCTGGCGTGGAAGTCGCGAGGGGATCAGGTCGATCTCGTCGAGGGAGACATTCGTGATCAGGGGTTGCTTGCGAAACTGATGCCCGGGATCGAGTGGGTCTTTCATCAGGGCGCGTTGGCATCGGTGCCGCGGTCAGTGAACGCACCTCAGGAGAGCAATGCAAACAACCTTGATGGAACCCTGAACGTGTTGGTGGCGGCACGTGATGCCGGCGTGAAAAGGTTGATGTTTGCCTCATCGTCCTCGATTTATGGGAACTCTGATGCGCCCGCCAAGCACGAGGGGCTGCCGCCACAGCCGCTCTCACCCTACGCGCTGCAAAAATACGGAGGCGAGCGTTATGCCCAGCTTTTCTATGAGTTGTACGGATTTGAAACCGTCTCGTTGCGCTACTTCAACATCTTCGGACCGCGGCAGGCCTTTGACTCACCGTATTCAGGTGTCATCGCCAAGTTTTGCACCTGCATGTTGGAGGGCAAAGTTCCCTCCATTTTTGGGGACGGGACACAGGGACGCGACTTCACATTTGTAGAGAATGCCGTTTCAGCCAATCTGCTCGCCGCCGAGGCACCGGCAGAGTTGGCCGCCGGAAAAGTATTCAACGTCGCCGCAGGGCATTCCATCGATCTCCTGCAACTGGTGGGGGATCTCAATCGACTCACCGGCCAGCAACTTGCGCCGCACTTTGAGTCGCCACGCAAGGGAGACGTGAAAAATTCCCTAGCGAACATCTCCGCCGCAAAAAAATGCCTAGGTTATGAAGTGAAGGTGGACTGGGCTGAGGGATTGAAGCGCACACTGGAATTTTACAAACAGCAGCGTACGAACTGACTTCATTCACTGCTTGCAACTTCAAGCCTGCGCTGACCGCTTGTCATAGATGTTAATCGTCCGGAGGCTTTCTCCTGTCGGAGTCGATCCAGTTTTTAGAAACCAACAAATTAGTTGAGCAAATTTTGATCCTACTAGGATCGAAAGAAGGGGGCTCAGGCGCGCCCATACATGAATTGTTTCTTCTGAAGTTGGCAAACTACGGCGATGGATCGGTACGATCCTACAAACACGATACCATGCATAACTGGATTCCATACCTAACGCCATGGCGACATCGGTTCCATCGAGTTTACGATATGAATGATCCGAGTGTCCAGGTTTTGCGAAAAGGTGACATCTATCCCCGGGGTTTTGTGCATCTTGATAGTGTAAACTTCGACATTGATTTACCTCATAGTGTTGTCGGTGACTTGAACCCGAAAACTGACCTCTTTCAGTTTTGCAAGAATTTATTAGCTTTATCGATTTCACGGTGAAGCGGATCTTGAACAAACACGGCTACCCGCCGGACTTGCAGGAAGAAGCTGTGAAGACCGTCCTCGCGCAGGCGGATCTGCTCTGTGCGCACTGGGGGTAAGTCTTGGCCGATTGCGAGATTGCTAATTAGACGCCTTGCTTGAGCTTCTGCTATCTATCGATGCCGGACCGCCGTTCTCATTGGCTCAACAAGCTGCGCAAGCTGAACCCGAACCGCTCACGAGCGAAGGGCGCAGCTCCGCACAAACCCTGCCTGCTGCTGTCGCTGTTGGACATGGCTCAGGATGGAGAGTTGCTGGAACCGGGGTTGCAGCGGACACCAAGCCTGCATGTGCGGTTCAATGCCTTCAGTTCACTGGCACTTCGGCGCTGGGGTGGGAAGGTGGATCTCTAAGCTACCCATTCTTTTATCTCAAATCACAAGGCTTTTGGCAGGCGCTGGACGCCGAGAAGCACCCAGCCGCGAGCGTCGATGTCACGCAGTCCATTCAGCTCGATCCGGAGTTTATGACACTGATGCAGGATGCTGACTTCCGCCGGAGCGCACGCATCATGCTTGTCGAAACCTATTTCCCACCAGCGGAACGCATCGCGCTCTATGCACTGCTGGGCGTGCGGGCGCAGACACTGGAGTTTCAAAAGGAACTCCACCTGCTCAACACAGATACTGCTACGCAAGCAGTGGAGCAAGGTCGCTCAGCCCGCTTTGGCGTGCAGGTAGTATGCGGTTACCAACACACCTGTGCACTGACGGGCTATCGAATCATCACGCAGAACGGGGAATCGGTGGTGGAAGCAGCGCACATCGAACCTTGGGCCAAGACACGCAACGATGACATCCACAATGGCCTGGCGCTCTCACGCAATGTGCATTGGGCCTTTGATCGCGGCCTGTGGTCCGTGGACGATCAGTTCCGCATTCTGATCAAGCCCGAGCGTTTTCAGGAATGGGGACCTGATGACTTGGGACTGGCCACCTATCGCGGGCGGATGCTTCAGTTTGCCCCATAGGCCACCTTGCGACCACGGGCGGAGTATTTGCGGCGACATCGCCAGCAGTGGGGGTTTTTGATTTGAACATGCCCCTCAAAGCCCATATCGCCGAAGCCACGCGATACGCTCGTTTCACCATGCAGCAGAGCGGCTTTCTGGCCCCGATCATGATGGCTTCGACAGATAAGGGCATCATCCTCTTTAGCCCGGACAAGATGAGCGACACGGGAGCGAAGGATGATTTCGCCAACAAGGTCCGTCTGATCTATGCGTGACGGAATCGACTGTATGCGATATTAGAGCTTCATGAGCATCACCGACTCTGGCATAAAGCCTACCGAGCCAACACATCTAACTGACTCGAAACTGTTGGATGCGGAGGCTGACACGATATAAAACGCGGGTCAAAAGTGCAGCGGATCGCGGATCAAAAGTGAGTCACCTCTGAGCGATTGAACAGGCGTTGGGCATGTTCGTCAAGGCTGTGATGAGTTTCGTGCCTGCCT
>CANIZT010000180.1 GCA_947471905.1 Verrucomicrobiaceae bacterium | reverse complement strand
CGCCGGACATCCCGGCGCTGGCTTTATGGATGCACGCTACGCACCTGTGCCTGTGCTCGATGCCAGCAAAGGGCTGGAGCACACCCAGCTCCAACAGGGTGACTCCATGACAAACCTGCGCAAGCGCAGTGGTCTCGCCGAGAAGCTCAATGGCGACTTTCTCAAGCGCTTCCCTATGTCTGAGGTGAAGGCGCACTCCGATGTTTTTGCTGATGCTATAAAGCTCATGACTAGCAAAGATCTCGACGCCTTTGACCTAACCCAGGAAAAAGGCAAACTGGCACGCGACTACGGCGAGAACTACTTCGGTCAGGGCGTCTTGCTGGCTCGCCGACTCGTCGAACGCGGCACCAAGTTCGTCGAAATCGAACTCGGTGGATGGGACACGCATTCAAACAATTTTGCGACGGTCGAGGTGCTCGCCAAAGCCGTGGATGATGCTGTAAGCACATTGCTGGAGGACTTGGAAGCACGCGGCCTGCTGGAAAGCACGCTGGTGGTACTCACCACCGAGTTTGGTCGTTCACCGAAAATCAATGGTAGCGGCCGTGATCATCATCCCATCGCCTTTTCATCGTTCATCGCCGGCGGTGGTGTCAAAGGCGGCCAGGCCTACGGCAAGACGGACGAGACCGGCACCCGCGTCATCGAAAACCCCGTCACCGTCCTCGATTTCCACGCCACGATTGGAAAACTGATGGGCGTGTCACCCCAAGACCTCATTTCCGCCGGCAATGGCGGCAGCTTTAACATCTACGGCGGCACCGGAGCCAAACGCGGCGTGCCCATTGCGCCGTTCGTTTGACTCCAGACCGGTCAGTCATCCGTCTTTCTTCGCTGCGCGCTCCAGCCAGTCATATAGCATTGGCAGCAGCAGCAAAGTGAGCAGCGTGGAACTGATGATGCCGCCGATGACGACGGTGGCGAGCGGGCGCTGAACTTCCGCACCGGGGCCGTGGGCGAGCGCCATGGGGACGAAACCGAGCGCGGCGACGAGGGCGGTCATCATCACGGGCCGCAATCGCGTGGCGACGCCGTTGATCACGGCATCGCGGACGCTCATGCCTTCCTCGCGCAGTTCATTGAAGTAATTCACGAGCACGAGGCCGTTGAGCACGGCGACACCACTCAAAGCGATGAAGCCGACGGCGGCGGTGATGCTGAAGGGCATGCCGCGTAGCCACAAGGCCAGCACGCCGCCGGTTAAAGCGAGCGGAATGCCGGTGGCGACGAGGAAGGTTTGCCGCAGGCTGCCGAAGGCGAAGAAGATGAGCATCAAGATCAACGCGAGTGCTGTCGGCACGACGATGGCAAGGCGTGCGCGGGCTTCTTTGAGGTTTTCAAAGGTGCCGCCGAACTCGAAGCTGTAGCCCTCGGGGAAGGTCACCTCTTTGCTGATGCGTGCCGAGGCTTCGTTGACGAAGCCTTCCATGTCGCGTCCGCCGACCACATTCACCAGTAATGCGCCGCGACGTTGCGTGCGGGAGTGGCGGATGGGCTCCACGGTCTTCTCCGTGCGAATATCGACGGCGTCACCGAGCGAGATCATGCCAAAATCACCGACGCGCAGCGGCAGGGCACGCATCATTTCTTCCTTGGCACGTTCTGCTTCCGGCAGACGCACGACGATGTCGCGCTTGCGGTTGCCTTCGACGACCTGGCCGGCGACTTCACCACCGAGACCGGCGGAAACAGCATGGTTCAATTCCGCGAGTGGCACGTTGTATTTGCCGAGCACTTCGCGCTTTACGGCAAGCACGACAGTGCTGGTGCGGCCGTCGGTTTCGAGTTCCGCCTCGCCTCCGGGGGTGCTGTTGATGATGTCGCGGACTTGTCCGGCGAGCTTTTCGAGGATGTCGAAGTCGATGCCGTAAATGCGCACAGCGAGTTCGGCCTTGGTGCCTTCCATCATCTCGTTGAAGCGCGTTTCGATAGGCTGACCAAACTCGATGGTCTGACCTTCATGCTCGCTGAGGGCTTCCTTCTCGATGGCGGCGCAAAGTTCGGCCTTGGTAATGGGCAGGCCGGGGCCTTGAGGCCATTCGGAGAGCGGTTTGTAGAAGACGTAGAAGTCCGTTTCGTTCGGCGGCATCGGATCCGTGGCGACTTCGCTGGTGCCGCTGCGACTGAAGAAGGAGGTGACCTGCGGGAACTTTTCGCGCACCAATTTGCCGAGCACCAGATCCTCATGAACTGATTCAGTGAGGCTCATGCCGACTTTACGGTAGATCATCGCGGCGATGGATCCTTCATCAAGCTTTGGCACGAACTCGGCACCGAGACTGGCGAAACGCCAGCCGCAGAACGCGAAGAAACCCACGGCGATAAGCGTGACGAGCCAGCGCATCTTGAGAGCGAAACGCAGCATGGGTTGAAACACACGATTGATGCCGGCAATGATGAAATTCTCTTTTTCGGCCACGTTGCCACCCAGGAAGAACGAGCAGAGCGCCGGCATGAGCGTGAGCGCGAGCAGCAAAGCGCCCGCGAGGGCAAAGATCACGGTGACAGCCATCGGGCGGAACATTTTCCCTTCGATGCCGGTAAGCGTGAGGATGGGCAGATAGACGATGGTGATGATAAGCACGCCGAAGAACATGGGACTGGCCATCTGCTTGCTGCCTGCGAGCACTTCTCTGGAGCGTTCCTCACGCGTAAGCACACGGCCGAGATGGTGCTGTTTCATGCCGATCCTGCGCACGATGTTTTCGACCATGACTACGGCACCGTCGATGATGAGACCGAAATCGACGGCGCCGAGGCTCATCAAGTTGCCCGACCAGCCGCCTTGAACCATGCCACAGATGGCGAACAGGAAGGAAAGCGGAATGGCGAGCGCTACAATGAGCGCGGCACGCCAGTTTCCCAGCAGCACGAGCAGCACGACGATGACCAGCACGGCACCTTCGACGAGATTTTTCTCCACGGTACCAACGGTGGCCTCAACGAGGTCGGAACGCTCATAAACAATGGTCACATCCATGCCTGCGGGCAGCTTGGTGCGGACTTCTTCGAGCCGTGGCGCGACGCGATGACAAACCGTGCGGGCATTCTGGCCCATGAGCATCATCACGGTGCCGAGCACGACTTCTTCACCGTCCATGGTGGCCGCACCGCCACGGACTCCGGCTCCCCACTGCACTTTGGCAAGATCTTTGACCCGCAGCGGCTCCACGGCTGCGCCGAACTTGATCGGCAGGTTGGCAATTTCCTCCGCCGTGCTGACTCGTCCGACACTGCGGATGGTCATCTGCTCGCCATCGCGGTTGATGACACCACCACCGGCATTTTCAACATTGCCGCGAATGATGCTGGCAAGCTCACCGACGGTCATGTTCGCGGCCTTTAATTTGTCGAGCATGGGCTCGACGGTGACCTGACGCTGATGACCACCGTTGCTGTTGATCTCGGCGACGCCCTGCACCGTGCGCAGCATGGGCTTCACGATGTACTCATGTGTTTCCCACAAGCGCATCAAGCCCTCGCGTTCATCAGCGGGTCGTTCCTTGGCATCCTTCTTCCAATGCACGGTGTAGTAGAAAATTTCGCCGAGACCGGTGCTGATCGGCGCAAGACTCAAGACGCTGCCGGGTGGCAGATCTTGAACGACACTGGTGAGGCGTTCATTGACGAGCTGACGTGCACGAAAGATGTCGGTGCCGTCTTCAAACTCGATGGTGACCTGGCTAAGGCCGAATTTGGTGATCGAACGCGAATCCGTGACACCGGGCATGCCGGAGAGCGACATTTCGATGGGGCGTGTGACCGCGCGCTCGGATTCCTCTGGCGCAAGAGCTGGCACAGCGACGTTTACCTGCACCTGCGGTCCGGTGAGATCCGGCACCGCATCAATGGGCAAATGCATGAGTGAATAGAGTCCTGCACCGAGCAGGCCGAAGGCACCGAGCAGCACGAGAGCGCGCTGCCGGACGGAGAATTCAAGAATGAAATTGAGCATGGTCGCAAAGGCGAAGGTTTCGGAATGCGACGCGGCTTACTGCGCCAGCTTGGTGCCGGTGAGCTGCTCAAGCTGCAGACGTGCATCCACAGCACCAAGCTGCGATGTGAGCACGGCGTTGACTGAGCCAACGTATTGACGCTGGAGTTCGCTGTAAGTCGCGAGCGGCAACGCGCCGAGACGGTAGTGCTCGTCAGCCTCAGCAGCGGCCTTGCGGAAGCTGTCGAGTGTGTCAGTGGGCCATTTGATGAGTTCTTCGACATGGAGGCGGTAATGACTGGCCTGCGCAGCCACATCGCGCTCGAGCTGGCGCAATTGCGCGGTGAGCATGACCTCGGCTTGAACTTCCTTGGCCTTTGCCGCGTCGATGGCGCCTTTGTTTCTGTTCCAAAGAGGCAGCGGGATGGAGATGCCGATGCCGACCTGGGTTTCGCGCGTGTTGTTCGTCTGCTTCTGGATGTAGGGAACCACGGTGATGGAGGGCCAGCGCTCGTTTTTGGCAAGGTCCACATGGTAACCCTGCTGCTCGACATCCAGGAAACGAGCGCGGAGGTCGAAGTTCTTCCGACGTGCCTCGGCGAGGAGGAATTCGAGCGCTGGAGGCGGGTTAAGGGTGAGGTTTTCCATGCGCAGTTCCAGCGGGTGCTCGGCTCTCTCACCAAGGAGCTGGTTCAATTCGAAACGGGAGGCTTCGAGTTCATTGCGTGCGAGCGTGGCCTCGGATCCGAGTGTGAGAGCGCTCGCTTGGATGATGCGCGCTTCGAGGCGCGGTGCAGCGCCAGCGGGATCGCGCTGAAGAAGCACGTCAGCGAGGGATTTGAAGCGTTTTGCCACCTCCTCGGTGGCACGGGTTTTTTCCTGCGCGACAAGCATCTTCCAAGAGATGGTTCGCACGCGGGCGGCGAGCGCGATGCGGAACTGCTCCAGGCCGAGCAAGGCGAGTTCGACGTCTTTTTGCGCGATGGCCTTGCGCAGTGAGAGGCGGCCGGGCCACTCGAAGGTTTGCGTGAGCTGAACCGCCCAGGTGGGGCCGTTGGTCAGATTGTTGCTGGCGAGATCCCGCACGCGCCAGTTGCCGACACCGGTCATGAGATCGGGGTTTTTGATTTCGCCGGCTTTGGTTTTGCCTCCTTCGGCAACACCGATCTGCGCCTCGTAATAACGAAGTTCAGGATGTGTGGCGAGGGCCTTGAGGACGAGAGAATTGACGGAGACGGGATCTGCCGAACTGATCGCTGGCAGAAGGAAAAATAGTGAGAAACAGGTGATGGAGAGTTTTGAGTGCATGCGCGTTGATTTTTAAAAGGTTTGGAGGTTTGCCCGCCACATAGTGTGTGCGCGGCCCTGAACCCATTCATGGGCTCTGATCTGGCAATTCCAAAGGATCAACACAGCATGATCATCCTGCCGGCCTGCAAGGCGAGACCGGGGGACCAAACTGGGGAAGGCGCATGCGTTGCAGCGCCTGCACGGACAGGCGCAAGCACCTGTAGTAGCAACGTGAACACAGGCAGCGGCACTATCTTTGCCACCGTGTGGACTGAACAAGCACCACGATCGGCGCGTGAGGCATCATCGACGGATTTGAAAGCCAGGATATGATCGGGGGTGCCGAATGGCGGCTCCTGCGCAAAGACCATCAGAATCGTACAGAGCAAATCATGGTCATTGTAGCTGCCGGCCTGCGAATCCACGGCATGAGAAAGCACCACCGTCATTTCGCCTTCCACAGAAGCTCCCACTTTGACCACGTGGTCGCCATCCACAAGAGCGGCAGCCAGGCAAAGCGCCGGTGCCACGCCGTGGCTGGAAAGCAGCCAGCCTAGCAGCAGCACTCCATGCACCGCCCGCATGAGCGCGCTGTGTTGATGCAAATGGTGCCGAGTTTTCATGACGCGGTTTCTATAAACGTTCCTAGCCAAGAATTCCAGCATTCAAAAATGGCCTGCTATGGCTGCTTCTTGCGCAGCGGCAGGCCGGGGTAGGTGAATTCAATCACAACCCCTCTCTCATTGGCTGATCCAGGGGAAGGTACCTGCAGGCCCAGCGACAACTGCCAGCGGCTATCAAACGTGTACACCGCGCCGAGCACAGCGACACTGAGGTCGTTGGTGCCGAGCAGGGCATCGAATTGAAAGGAGAGTTTGTCCTCCACTATGGGAATTTCACCGCCAATCATGGCTCCTATCCGATTGCCGCCACCTGCATAGGCATGGTTGGCATAGTACGCGCCGAGATACCATTTGCCGAACTCCTTGTGGCCAGGGCATTCAAAGGCATTGATCCACCAGGAGAAATTCTGAAACTGGATGTTATGGTGATTTTTCGTGGGATTAAAGCCGACTTGGGTTCCGACTGCAGTTTTCCAAAAGTTCGTCAGTTCAAAGCCTTTTTGAACATTCGCCATCAAGTCAGGGTTTCCTTGGACGCTAGTCGTCGGCAAAGACGCATTCTTCGCTGCACTATGGTCATACATATAGAGATCGAGCAGGTTTAGGCCGGCCTCCCAGCCATTACCAAGGCCGATAGCCGTCGAGGTGTTACTAGTGCCCGACAGTTTTCCAAGGTTGAATTGCTGCTGAAAAAACAGCTCGCCTTCAGGAGTGATGATGCCACTGGGAACGTTGAAAAGATTCTGCTGAGCTGATGCATTCGAGGAGAACAAAATCAAAGTGCTGATGGTGAAAACGAGGAATTTGAAGAGAGGGCAACGCAGCATGGACAAACGTGGGATGAGCTTTTTAAGGACGGATTGATGCCGGAGGGCGGGATAGCTCGACTAACTACCGCCACCCCACCGGCACATTGCCCCATAGCAAAAGCAAATAGGCAAAAGTTACTTAAGGTGACGCAGAGATTCGTTGCTGATGGCTTCGCCGACGACGGTGTCGCCGTTCATTACCTGCACATGGAAGCCATGGTAGCGATGACCGGATTCATCGACCTTTTTGTATGTGGCTCGTCTGCTAGTGCCACTCTTTTCCGAATGTAGTGGTGTGTAGGTGAAGGGTACCTTGGGAGTGGTGATATCCGCAAATCTGCCATTGGCATCCACGCTGATGTTCATGTCACCGGATTTTTCTACGATAACGTCATCGTGTCCGCGCTGAAGGTTGGCCGCGTAGAGCTTCCATTTCAGCGTTAGACCCTCTAGTTTTGAGCCTGTACTATTGGTAACACGGATATTGAGCCAGTGGACGCGTGTTTTTTCCACAGCTTTGCTGTCTGCGGCTTTATTTTCACTGTCCACTTTGACGGCTATCGAAACATCACCAGCGGATAGCATGCTGGCGAAGATGAGACTGAAAAAAATTGAGAGACGGAAGTTCATAAAAAATTGGTTTGATGGTGTGACCCCGGTTGTGAAGGAAGCAGCGGCACAGAGTGATGGAGGTCGGATCGACCCAGCCGTATCGAGAGTGTCAGGAGGAATAGGCCTGCTGTTTCAGCAGCGCTCCACACAAAGCCAGCGATGCAGGCGGATTCCCGCATGCCCTTCCACTGCTTCACCAGCACGATTTGACGGCTCAATGGCCGTCATCGCGCATTCAAGACTCAACCAAACCTCAAACTGCCAAGGAAAGAGGATGTCTGTGACAGACTCTCCATTTTCGCCGCTTTTGGTCACATCCTCTAGGCTATCATCCAACACGCAGACCGAATGCGGCTGATCCTTTACCATAGCTACGCCCGGTGCGGAACAGAGTTCCGCACTTAAGGAGAGCATCAAAAAAATGGAAAGGATGGATAAACGCCAGTTCATCGTTGTTTCAGGACTTGCTGGGAATACGAAGGATAGAGTGAACCCTTATCACTCCAATTTCACTTCTTCGACTCGACCCAGATACAATTCTGACAGCCGTATTAACCCATACTGGCCAGTTTGCGCTTCAGCTTGCGCATCAGGAGCGTGTTTCCTTCCAGTTCTTCCATGAGGAGTGTCAGCACAGCGAGCGTCTGGCGGCTGATATGATGCTCCATGCCCTCCACATCCTCGTGGACGGTCTTGGGATCGAGGCCAAAGCCATCTAGCAATCGGGTCAACACCTCATGCCTTCGAGCAATCTCGGCCCCGACCTTGCTACCCTCCGCTGTCAGAACAACGCCGCGATAACGCTCATAGACGACGAAGCCCTCTGCATCGAGCTTCTGAATCATGTTGGTCACACTAGCCTGCGAGATTCCGAGGTTCTGGGCGATGTCCACAACGCGGGCATAGCCCTTCGAGGCGATGAGATTGTGAATCTGCTCGAGGTAGTCCTCAATGGCGGGCGAACCGAGGTGGCTGGTGTGTTCTTTGCGTTTGGCAGGCATGCGAAAGCGCGAAATTGGAGCGCCCGGACCGAGGTTCAATGAAGAAAGCCATCTTTGCCGTTGCAAGTAAAGTTAGCCCAGACTAATTGAGTTAGCCTGAATGAATAAACCTCTCCTCTCCTGTCTTATCGTCGCCATCAGCCCTTGGGGCATGGCGGATGACTTCATTGAGAAGGAGAAAAAAACAGTCCGGCCACTGAGCACCGACCGGCCGGATCAGACGGAATCAGCCCATTCCGTGCCGAAAGGCTGGTTTCAGGTGGAAAGCAATCTGCTCTCCTACAGTCGCACCTACCGTGTGGGTGAGCAGGCCGAAAACACCTCCTGGGGTGACTTTATCTTCAAATACGGTCTCACCGATAATACCGACCTTCAACTTGGCTGGGCTCCTCATGTACTGCGACGCGACCAGGACACCGACGGCGTCCTCGCCGGTAAACACAGCGGTATTGGTGACGTCACGCTCCGCGTGAAGACCAATCTGGTGGGCAATGATTCGGGTTCCTATGCAATAGCTCTGCTGCCCTGGGTCAAAGCTCCCACTGCTGGCACCGGCTTGGGCAATGGTCGCTGGGAGTATGGTCTCACCGTCAATCAGGAACTCGATATCGGTGGCGGCTGGGAACTCGGTTCGAGCATCTTCCTCGCTATGGCCGTGACGGATGAGCGCCTGCGTTACTTTGAACCCGCCTTCACTCTCGCACTGGGACACGACTT
>CANIZT010000179.1 GCA_947471905.1 Verrucomicrobiaceae bacterium | reverse complement strand
GGACCTGGTGATGCCGCCTTCGCCTTTCTTGCTGACAACGATGACTTGAACTGGCTGAACTTCGAGGGTGTCAGTGCCCTCACCGACGGTGTGCTCACCCACATCGCCGGCCTCAAAAAACTCGATTCCCTCGGCATCACGGGTGCCGAAAACTTCACCGGTCAGGGACTCGACAAAATCGCCGGAGCCACCACGATCACACAACTCGACATCCTGGCCAGTGGGATCACGGATGAGGGCATGAGTGCCATCAGCACCTTCAAAAGACTGAATTCATTTCGCACCACCTCTTTAAAAATCACTCCAGCCGGTTTCGTCGCCCTCGCAAACCTCAAAGCCCTCATTTCGCTGAATATACCCGGCACCAGCTTCGACGACGAGGCAGCTTTCGCCATTGCGGGCCTTTCCAATCTCAGCGTTCTCGACCTCCAGTCGACCAAGATCACGGATGCCGGCCTCGCGAAGCTCAAATCCCTCAAGAAACTCACCAACCTCAATGTCATCGGCACCGCAGTCACTCTCGAGGCCGCCGCTGAGTTTCAAAAAGCCATGCCGCAGTGCCGCGTGAGCCGCTAAAGCTCCAGTCACCCTGGGAACAGCTCCCGCACCGCCTTTTCGCGATGCGCAAAGATGCGCTCAAGCTGCGGCTTCACGAGCCACGGATGCGCCAGATCCCCCATGGGCGTGAAGGGCAGCACATAAGTCGCTTTGTCCTCCATCTCGATGCGTCCATCCCCCAGGTCATGAAACCGGTGCTCATGATGCCACACCACATACGGCCCCACGCGTTGCTCGTCGATGAACCTCACACCTTCCTCCACCAGCGTGATCTCTGACAGCCACGTCATCGGAATACCGAACAGTGGCCGCACGCGATACGCGATCATCATCCCCGCATAAATCTTTGGCTCCAGGTCCAGTGTCAGCACTTCAAACCCCATCTCTGGCGGCGTGATCTTCGCCAGATTGCGCGGATTCGAGAAAAACGCCCATGCCTCGGCAAGCGTGGCCCGAATGATCTGCTTCGTGTGCAAGGTGTGAACGGCCATGATCAGAAATCCGTCGCGCTAGCGACCACCTCCCATTTCTCCGCCTCACGTGTCAGTGCGGCGGCCTTGTCGCGAAATTTCTTCACCACATACTTCCCCAGCGGCAGATGCAGTGGCGCATCGCCTTCTAAAACCATCTTCGCAATCGCTGCCGCCGCCTTGGCGGGATCACCCGGTTGCTTGCCGTTCATCGACTCAAGAAAACGTCCAAACTTGCCTGCACTCGCCTGGTAGTCGTCGATGGATGTCGCCGCCTTCTCCAACCCGCGTGCGATGAACTCCGTGCGAAAAGGTCCCGGCTGCACCAGTGATACCTTGATACCCAGCGGGGCGAGTTCGAGCCGTAAACTCTCGCTCATGAGCTCAAGCGCCGCCTTCGCGCCACCATAGATGCCAAAGCCCGCGTAATTCGAGATCGCCGCCGCTGCGCTGATATTCACGATGTGGCCGCTCTTCTGCGCCCGCAGCCCCGGCAGCACTGCGCGGATCACATTCAACGGGCCAAAGAAATTCGTCTCCATGTTGCGGCGAATCTGCTCATCACTGCATTCCTCCACCGCACCGATCAAGCCATACCCCGCATTGTTTACGATCACATCGAGCGTCCCCGCCGCCGCGATCACTTCACGCACATTCGCCGCATCGGTGATGTCCAGCGCCATGACCTCACAGCATCCAGCCTTCTCCAGATCCGCAATGCTTCTCACATCACGCGCTGTGGCGATCACCTTCTGTCCCGCAGCCAGCGCTTCCTCCGCAATCGCACGGCCAAAGCCAGTGGAACAACCCGTGATAAGCCAATTTTTTTGATTCATGCAGGATTCAAACGCCAGAGGGTGAAATTGAGAAAGGTCGCGAAGCTGACCCATGCAAGATACGGCACAAACAACCATCCGGACTTTGGGTTCACACGACGAAAACTCAGCAGTGTCAGCAAAATCGCGATCCACATCACCACGATCTCGATCAACGCCCAACCAAGCTGATGCGCCCCGAAAAAGATCGGCGTCCACGCAGCGTTGAGCGCCAATTGCACAAAGTACAGCACAAGCGGCCGTGAAAAACCAACGCGCTTCCACACCAACCACGCAGCGATCGCCATGAGTGTGTAAAGCAGTGTCCACACCGGGCCAAATAACTTCGGCGACGGATTCCACGCCGGTTTCTGAATTGCCTCATACCAGGCATCCGGCATCGATCCGATGCTCAGTAGCGGTGCGCAGAAGGTGATAACGATGAAACCAGCCAGCGCGAGGCCGTTGCGAAATGTGGAGGGAGATTCACTCATGCTGTTTGAGCCTACGTCTGCTGCGGTGCCTTTGCCTGTCAAAACAAGCTCTCATGGCGTAAAAATATCAGGATTGTCCAAAGCCTATGCATGCACCTTGCATGTTCAGCAGCGTTTCTTTCGCCATGCTTCGTCCGATGTTTAAAACTCTGCTGCCACTCTTCATTGCCACCGCTGCTCATGCAGAGCTAGTCAGCTTTAGCCGTGAAGTGTTGCCGCTGCTTTCGGACAACTGTCTTGCCTGCCATGGTCAGGATGAAGGCCACCGCAAAGCTGATCTACGGCTCGATACACAAGAAGGAGCGCGTGAGGTTATCAAAGCGGGCGACCTCATTGCTCGCATCATCACTGACGATCCTGAGGAGATCATGCCGCCGCCGAAGTCGCATAAACCGAAGCTGAGCAGCGAGCAGATCGACACGCTGAAGCGCTGGATCGCTGAAGGTGCGAAGTGGGGCAAGCATTGGTCCTTTGAGAAGCCAGTCAAAGTGCCCAAGGTGGGAAATCCGGTGGATTTCTTCGTCAAAGCCAAGCTCACACAAAAAGGCCTCACGCTTTCCAAACCTGCTGCAGCTCACACTCTGAAGCGCCGACTGTCGTTTGATCTCACGGGGCTACCGCCCTCGCCCGATCAAACCGTTGATAGCCTTTTGGACTCTCCGCACTACGGCGAACGCATGGCCATGTTCTGGCTCGATGCTGCGCGTTATTCGGACACCGATGGCTTCCAATCTGATGCCACACGCACCAATTGGGCTTGGCGCGATTACGTCGTCGAGTCCTTCAATGCGAACAAGCCGTTTGACCAGTTCACGCTGGAGCAGTTCGCGGGTGATCTCCTTCCGAATGCGACGCCGGAGCAAAAAATCGCAACGTGCTTTCACCGCAACCACATGACCAATGGCGAAGGTGGACGCGACAAGGAGGAGTCCCGCATCGACTACGTCATCGACCGCGTGAACACGATGGGCACGGTCTGGCTTGGGCTCACGCTTGGCTGCACGCAGTGTCACACGCACAAGTTTGATCCCATCTCCCATCACGACTACTACGCGCTGAATGCCTTCTTCAACAGCATCGACGAAGACGGCGCGGCGGGCACCAATGCGAAGCCCTACATGCCCTACCAATCGCCGAACGCGAAGCGGGCGGTCGATGAATCGCAGAAGCTCGTCGATGCACGCCAACCCATCGAAGCGAAGGCCAAAGCGGACGCGGAGAAACCTTTCGCGACGTGGTTGGAGGAGCAGAAGAAGCGCATCAAGCCGGATCACAACGCGTGGCAGATCGTTCTCGGCGCAGTGGAGTCGCAGGAGGGATCGAAGCTCGCGCAAACGAAGGACGGCATCGTCACCGCGAGCGGCCCGAATCCGAAGCAAGACGACTACCGCCTCATTTCCACCATCAAACTGCCACGACTCACCGGTTTGAAGCTCGAAGTGCTGCCAAACAATGGCGTGCTATCACGCGGCAAAGATGGCGAGTTCATCCTCACTGACATCAAGGTGCAGGTGCGGCGCAAAGGCAGCTCGCAGATCCGCGACATCCTCGTCAAAAGCGCCGTGGCGGACACGAAGGTCGAAGGCAAGGCCCGCGAGTATGGTGATGTGAAAGGCACGCTCGATGACGATCCGCGCAATGGCTGGACCACGAAGGGTTTTCCCAAGGATCAGCCTCACACCGCGCTTTACGCGCTCGCCGAGCCGCTGGTGCTCGAAAGCGATGAAGAACTCATTTTCGAGCTGCGGCATCGTTCGACGAATGGTGACGCGAACATCGCGAAATTCCGCCTTTCCGCGACGGATCAGCCAGGACCCGCCGTGCGCGAGATTGGACCCACACCGCTCGAAAAGCTCGCGAAAGGTTTGATCGACCGCGAGAAGCTCCTGGCGCAGTTTTTGGAGGATTATGAGCCATATCAGCTCGCGAAGGCGTCGCTGGATCGCGCCAATGCCCAGCTCAAGGAGGTGCAGGCCGCCGCGGGCAAATTGAACGTCATGGTGCTCGCCGAACGCAAGGAGCCGCGCGACACGCATGTGCTGCTGCGCGGTGTTTGGGATAAAAAAGGCGATGTGGTGCCGCGTGGCGTTCCTGCCACCATCGCGCCATGGCCGGAAGGGCTCGCGAAGGATCGCATTGGCCTCGCGAAGTGGATCACGTCGAAGGACAACCCGCTCACGGCCCGCGTGTTTGTGAATCAAGTGTGGCAGATGCTCTTCGGCGCCGGTTTGGTGCGCACGCCGGATGATTTCGGCCTCCAAGGCCAGCGCCCAACGCACCCCGAGCTGCTTGATTGGCTAGCGGTGGATTTCATGGACAGCGGCTGGGACGTGAAGCGCCTCATCAAGACCATCGTGACGAGTGAGACGTATCAGCAGAGCTCAGATCGGTCCGATCAGACCGATCCGTCCAATCTGCTGCTCTCACGCGGTCCGCGCTTCCGCCTGCCCGCTTGGATGATTCGTGATGCGGCGCTCGCATCCTCCGGTTTGCTGAATCCCGCGCTCGGCGGTCCGCCGGTGCGGCCGCATCAGCCGGAAGGCGTGTGGGAGGAAATTTTCATGGGCCGCTTCACCTACGAACCGAGCCAGGGCGCAGCGCAGCATCGCCGCACGCTGTATGCCTTCTGGCGTCGCAGCATCGCGCCGACCTTCCTCTTTGATAGCGCGCAGCGTCGTGTGTGCGAGGTGGCGATGACGCGCACGAACACACCGCTGCAGGCACTGACCCTACTCAATGACCAGACCATCATGGAAGCCTCGCAAGCCCTCGCGAAGCGAATGCTGGCCGCGACACCGGAGAAGCGGCTGCCGATGCTCTACCAAGCTGTTTTGAGCCGCGAACCGACCGCGAAGGAGCTTTCGGTGCTTCAGCGCGAACTCGACCGCGCTTCGAAGCATTACCGCGAGCATCCCGAAGACGCCCGCAAACTCAAAACAATGCCTGAACTGGCCGCGCACGCGCTCGTGGCCACCTTGGTGCTCAATCTCGACGAAGCCATCACCCATGAATAAGCCCACGCGCCGCCAATTCCTCACCACCGCCGTGCTGGCGGCTCCGTTTGTCCAAACGCTCGCGAAGACCGCGCCGGAGTTTCATGGCGCGATCATCGGTCATGGCACGCATCGTTATCGCGTCGATAAACTGTGGAGTCAGGCGGACGCGGCGAAGACACCGGTGAAGGATTGCCACGAGATGGTGCAGGTGCCGGATGGTCGTCTGTTTCTGCTCACGAATCACAAGCAGAACAACGTGCTCATCTACGACGTGAAGGGCGCGTTGCTCGGCCAGTGGACGCTCGGCATGAGCGGGGCGCACGGTTTGACGTTTCACGACGGTCATCTCTACATCTGCGAAACCACGGGGCGAGTGGTGAAGGCCACGCTCGACGGCCAGATCGTGCTCGAACTGCCGAATCCGACAAAAGAAGGCATCTACAAGCCGAATGAGGCCTATGCGCCCACCGAAAGCGCCGTCGCGCCGAATGGAGACATCTACGTCGCGGATGGTTATGGCTCCCAGTATGTGCTGCGCTACGACAAGAGCGGCAAATTCATCTCCAAGTTCGGAGGGAAGAGCACGCAGCCGACGAATCCGGGCAAGTTCATGCAGGCGCATGGTGTCGCCATCGACACGCGCGGCGGCGAGCCGCTGCTCGTCGTCACCGAGCGTGTCCGCAACGAGTTCAACTGGTTCAAGCTCGATGGCACGCATGTGCGCGGCGTGTATCTGCCCGGTGCGTATGTGAGCCGTCCGGTCATCCACGGCACGAATCTGTATTCCGGCGTCTGCTTTGGTGCAAAGCCGAACGACTACCGCATGTGGCAGAGCCGCGGCTTCGTGACGATCCTCGACGCGGACGGCAAAGTGATCTCGAATCCCGGCGGTCACGCCCCTGAGTATGAAAACGGCAGCCTCAAGGTGCTGCTGCAGGACCAGCCCGTCTTTAACAACTGCCACGACGTCTGCGTGGACAAGCAGGGCGACCTGTATGTGTGCCAGTGGAACAGCGGGAATGTGTATCCCTACAAATTGCATCGCGAATCATGAGCACACACTGGGCCATCGAACGACGCGGCAGCGTTTTGGAGTGCTCCAGCCCTCTGGAGCTTTCCGCAGGCCAAACGACGCTCGAAAGCGCCGGAGGGCCGGCGCACTCCAGGACGCTGTCGCGAGCAACAACTCTCTTTTTATGAGTGAACACTCTTTAAACACCACGCGCCGCTACTTCCTCGGCCAATGCACCGGCGTTTCCGTCGGCGCGATGGCGCTGCATGCACTCGGGCAGCAGGAAGTGCCTGGATTGCCCTCGCTGCCGCATTTTGCGCCGAAGGCGAAGCGGGTCATCTTTCTCACGCAATCGGGCGGGCCTTCACAAATTGAGCTTTTTGATCACAAGCCGGGTTTGATGCAATGGGCGGGCAAGGAGCTGCCGGAAAGTGTGCGCCAGGGGCAGCGGCTCACGACGATGACGGCGAACCAGAAGCAGCTCATCCTGCCGGGCATCACGAAATTCGCGAAGTGCGGCCAAAGCGGCGCGACGATCAGTGAGTGGCTGCCGCACCTGCAGGGCGTGGCGGATGACTTGTGCTTCATCAAGTCGATGACGACGGATCAAATCAACCACGCGCCGGCGATGACGCAGTTTCTGACCGGGCATCAACTTCCCGGCCGGCCGAGCATGGGCGCGTGGATCAGCTACGGCCTCGGTAGCATGAACCGCAACCTGCCGGATTACCTCGTGCTCATCTCGAAGATGCAGCGCCCGAGCGATCAACCGCTCTACGATCACTACTGGGGCAGCGGCTTCCTGCCGTCGCGCTACCAAGGGGTGAAGCTGCGCAACTCGAAGGACCCCGTTTTGTATCTCAGCGATCCCAAGGGGCTGCCGCGTCATCTTCGCCGTGGCATGCTGGACGGGCTCGCGGAGCTCAATCAGATGCGTTTTGAGCAGACGCAGGACCCGGAGATCACCACGCGCATCCGCCAGTATGAAATGGCCTACCGCATGCAGGCCAGCGTGCCGGAACTGACGGACCTGGGCGATGAGCCGGATCATGTGTTTGAGATGTATGGACCGGATTCGCGGCGTGCGGGCAGCTATGCGGCGAATTGCATCCTCGCGCGACGGCTCGCGGAGCGAGGCGTGCGCTTCATCCAGCTCTTCCATCCCGATTGGGATCATCACAGCCGTTTGCCGAGCTGGTGCACCGCGCGTTGTCGCGACACCGACCAGCCGAGCGCGGCGCTGATCAAAGATTTGAAACAACGCGGTCTGCTCGACGAGACGCTCGTGCTGTGGGGCGGTGAATTCGGTCGCGGCGTCGCCGGTCAGGGCAAATGGGACAGCCCCGAGGCCGGTCGCGATCATCATCCGCGCTGTTTCACCATGTGGATGGCCGGCGGCGGCATCAAACCCGGCCTCACCTATGGGGCGACGGATGACTTCAGCTACAACGTGGCCGAGAATCCGGTGCATGTCCGTGATCTGCACGCCACCGTGATGCACCAGCTCGGCATCGATCACGAGCGCTTCACCTTCCGTGCCCAAGGCCTGGATTTCAAACTCACCGGCGTAGAGCCGACGAAGGTGGTGAAGGACATTCTCGCGTGAGCGCGAGCTATTTCTTCTCCAGCACCATCAGAAACTGCCCGGCCTGCGGATTAGTTTGCAAATTATCGGGGCGCTTTGAATTCGGATTGTCGTTGGCGGAGCACCATTTGAGCACCTTGCCGTCGAGATCGAAGATGCCTTCGTATTTTTTGCCCGAGAACTGGCCATCGGTGCCGGTCGCGTCGATACGTTTTCCCAAGATCTTGTAGGTGCCTGCACCCATCTCTCTATTGCCCTGTGGGTTGGAGGCAGTGATTTTGTCATCAGTAATGACAAGGCGAATGTCGCCATGCTTCGAGCCGTCGCTATCGGCCATGACCCCCCCAAGTGCCGATAAACTGTGACTTCGCATCATCTTTGCCGACGACTGGCTTTTCAGATGTCTTTGGCGTCGACGAGTTTGGAACTGGAGGCGTGGTGACTGGCGTGGGTTTTGGAGTCGGCGTCGGCTTAGTACCCGATTGCTCCTTGATGAAAGCCTGATCCGTCTCACTCAGCCGAGCGATGGAAAACTGCGTCGTTGTTCCATTTGCCATGCGGAGGACCACATTCGCTCCATCCACTCTGACGAAATCGCCTTCAGCAGTCTGGCCCGAAACCGAGGTCCAGGTGCGGGCGTGCAAGGCGGCGGAGAGAACCAGACTAGCGAGGAGAACGGCGGTCTTCATGGCAGTGGGGTCAATTATGTCTCACCCCGCCGCAGAAGAAAATGAAAATTCAATCGTCTTAGCCACCTCACGCCGCCAAAGGCACGCCGTAAGGCAGATCATCTGGCAGCGGGACAAACTCGCGGATGCGGTCCCAGAGCTGTGTGTAGTCTTTGTTGAGATCGCCGGAGAGGCAGTCGGTGATGGCGTCGCCGGCTTCGGGGTACTTCATGATCACGTCTTTGAAGGAGAAATTCGGCTCGTAGAAGGCATAGACGAGCTTGCGCATGTTCTCGATGCCTTCGCGGATCAGCGCTGCGTATTCCGTGAAGCGCTGCGGTGACACGTCATCATCGACGAGGGCCTGATGCACCGCTTCACCGGCCAGTACGGCGCTTTTAAGAGCCAGCATCACGCCACTGCTGAAAACGGGGTCGAG
>CANIZT010000178.1 GCA_947471905.1 Verrucomicrobiaceae bacterium | reverse complement strand
GCAAGCAGGGGCGGGCTGGTCGCTCAGCCCGACAGATAAATGATCACAGCCAGGCGTCGCAAGATGTCGGGGACACAGAATCCGGCTTATGAGGGCCGATCCACATGAAGGCGTCGGGGGAAACCCCGGCGCCTTCGCCTTTTCAAGATGGAAGAACTGCCGTTGCCGCCGATTGCGGAGGCAGAAACTCCGCCTTCTTCACCAAGGCAAAAATCAGGAAGAATAGACCGAAGGGAAAGAAGTAACTGAAGATCATCAGGCCGCCGTAGATGCAGAGGAACCAGAACATCCACGCCGCACGATAGCGGCAGGCGGTGACGGCGATGATCACGAGGATGACGCCGATGAGTGCCACCGCGATGCCGATGAAGGTCGATGTGAGCACCTCGCTGATTGCTCTGCTGAGTTTGGCAGGATCAGCGGTACCGTTGGTTCCTAACACTCGGAAAGCCTTCATCATGCCGACGACCGTGCCTCCGAAGCCGATCACCTGCGCGAGTTGCAGCCAGGCACCGAGTTTGGCGATGAAGGCTCCGTTGTTCGATGGTGGTTCGTTCATGATTCAATCCACGTACACGAACTCATTCGAGTTCAGCAAGGCCAGACAGTAATCGGCGAGTGCATCGCGGAAGTTTGGCGTCAGCGAGGTTTGCTTGTGGAGGAATTTTTGTCCCGCTTCGATCTCCGGCTTCGTTGCTTGGCGTGACAGGCAGCGCAGCGTGGCATCGGCGATGAGTGCGGCGGCATCGGAGCCATGTTGTTCGTTCAAATCGGCAGCCAGTTTGGCGGCGATGCTGTGTGCGAAGTCGGAATTGAGCAGCATGAGGGCCTGAGGAGCCGTGGTGGACTCGTTGCGGCGGGCACAGCTCATTTGCGCATCGGGACGATCAAAGAGTTCGAACAGCGGGTTGCGCAGATTGCGGCGGGCGAAAGTGTAGATGCTGCGACGAGTGTGTTCGGTGATGTCGGTGGTGGGTTCAGCCTGTTTTTTGAGCAGCGTGTCGCTGATTTCCTTCGGCAAGGGCAGCCGCACACCGGGTCCGCCGGTTTTGAGATTGAGCTGGCCGCTGACGCTGAGCATGGCATCGCGCAGCATCTCGCCGGTGAGGCGTTTGCGCGGTGCAGCAGCCTGTTGGTAGTGTTGCGACATCACGATGACCTTGTGCAGCTTTTTGAGGCTCCAGTTTTGCTGTGGCAGCTCGGCGGCAAGCCATTCGAGCAGCGCCGGATTGGTGGGAGCTTCGCCTTGATGACCGAGATCGCCCGGGATCGCTGCGAGCGGCCTGCCGAAGTGCTGCTGCCAGATTCGATTCGCCATCGCACGCAGAAAGATCGTGTTGTCCTTGCTCGCGATCCATTTTGCCAGAGTCACACGATCAGCATTCGGCGGTGTGGCTCCGAAGATGCGCGGGAACGCCGGCCGAATCTCAGGACCGGCTCGTTTGAAGTCGCCACGCACGAAGACGGTGCTTGCTGGCACGCCTTCGGTGAAGACTCGTACCGAGGGGCCGAGCTGCTTGCCGGTTTTCGTCAGCACCGTGTTGTCGAAGAACGCACGCAGGCGGTAGAAGTCTGCCTGACTGATGGGATCATACGCATGATCGTGGCACTGCGCACAGCCGACGGTCAGCCCGAAGCACACGGAGCCGACCGTGGTGGTGATGTCATTGAGCAGGACATGACGGCGCTCGTCTTGTTTGTTGAGGTCGGGCATGTCCGGGCAGGAGAAGAGAAAGCCCGTGGCTGTTTCATCCCCCATCAAATCACCCGCGATTTGTTTCTGCACAAATTCATCAAAAGGCATGTCGCGGTTGAGCGCGTCGATGACCCAGTCGCGATACTGCCACGCACGATTGCGCTCGGCGTCGTATTCGAAACCGTCCGTCTCCGCGAAGCGGGCGAGGTCGAGCCACCACTGCGCCCAGTGTTCGCCGTAGCGCGGACTTGCGAGCAGTTTGTCCACGATGGCCTCGAGCGATGATGGATTGTGGACAAATGCCGCAACTTCCTCCGGCGTGGGAGGTAGGCCGGTGAGATCGAAGGTGATGCGGCGAATCAGTGTGGCTGGATCGGATGTCGGCTGAGGAGCGGTGAAATCGTCGATGCCTGTTTTGCCGGGCGCGGTTTGCAGCGGCTTGAAGGCCCAGTGCTCGCGATCCTTCGCGGAGATCTGCGGTTCATCCTTCACCGGATCGGCGGAAGCGTGAATCGCGACACCGTGCGCGTGATTCGCAATCAGCAGTAACGTGAAGGCGATGCAGGCCGACTTCATGCGAGGATGCTTTTCACCACGCTGCTGCCTTCCACGCCAGTGAGCTTTTGATCGAGGCCGTTGAGACGGAAGGTGAGGCGCTCGTGATCGAGACCGAGCACATGCAGGATCGTGGCATGCAGATCGTGTATGTGGACCTTGTCCTCGGCAGCACGCAAGCCGAACTCATCGGTGGCACCGTGGATGTGACCGTGCTTCACACCGGCACCCATGAGCACGGTGGTGAAGCCCCAGGGATTGTGATCGCGGCCCACGCCCTTCTCGCTCATCGGCATGCGGCCAAATTCGCCGCCCCAGATGACGAGTGTGTCTTCCAGCAGGCCGCGCTGCTTCAAATCGCGAATCAAACCGGCCACGGGTTTGTCGGTGCGCGCGCAATACTCGGTGTGGTTCTTCAAAACATCTTCATGCGCATCCCAGCCGTTGGTGTCGCCGGAGTAGAGCTGCACAAAACGCACACCGCGCTCGATCATGCGCCGTGCCAGCAGGCAGCGCGTGCCGAACTCCTTCGTCTTCGGATCGTCGATGCCGTAAAGGTGCTTTGTGGCTTCGGTTTCGCGCGAAATGTCCACCGCTTCCGGCGCAGCGCTTTGCATGCGGAAGGCCAGTTCGTAGGAGCGGATGCGGGCGTCGAGTTCGCTATCGGCCTCGCGTTTGGCCTGATGCTGCGCGTTCATCTGCTGGATGAGATCGAGCGTGGCACGTTGCCGCGCACTGCTTTGCGGACTTTGCAGGTCCAGGATCGGGTTTGGTCCGGCACGCATCGTGGTGCCTTGATACGTTGCGGGGAGATAGCCACTGCCCCAGGACGGTGGACCGCCTTTCAAGCCGCCGCCGGGATCGGGCATGACAACGAACGCAGGCATGTCGGCGTTTTCGGAGCCGAGTCCATACGACACCCAACTCCCCATGCTCGGCTTGCCCATCTGGATGGAACCGGTGTTCATCTGATAGACCGACTGCGGATGATTCACGCTGTCGCCGTGGCAACTGCGGATGACGCACATCTCATCCGCGATGCCCGCCATGTGCGGCAGGAAGTCACTGATCTCGATGCCGCTCTGCCCGTGCTTTCGAAACGGCTTCACCGGCGCCAGCAGCGGGTTCTGCGCGACCTTGCGCCGCGTTTCGACAGCCCCGTAGCTCTCTGGCAGCGGCTTGCCCGCATGGCGGATGAGTTCGGGCTTCGGATCAAATAAATCGACATGGCTCGGCCCGCCGTGCATGAACAGCCAGATCACGCGCTTCGCCTTCGCCGGGAAATGTGAACGCGACTCGGCCATGAGGGACGACAGCGCCATGCCGGACAGACCCATGGCCGTCGTGCCGAGAAGGCGGCGGCGAGAGAGCGTATGGGAGAGGTCACGGTGCATGGCGTCAAGACGTTGGCTGGGCGACGGTTCTAGCGGGTTCGGCTGCAAACGTCAATGCTGCCAAAAGCAGTGCTATCTGCTACAACATCTTCTGCATCCAGATCACATCGAGCCAGCGACCATGCTTGTGGCCGACTTCCTTGAGATGGGAGACTTTGATGAAGCCGAATTTGGCGTGCAGGGCGATGCTGGCCTGCTGATCGGCGTCGATGCCGCCGAGGACGGTGTGGTGGCCGATTTTTTTGGCGAGTTCGAGGAGTTCGCCGAGCAAAAGAGTGCCGAGGCCTTTGCCGTGATGCTCGTGATGCAGGTAAACGGAATCCTCCACGCTGTGGCAGTAGGCCTGGCGCGGATGGAAGCGGCTCAGTGAGCCCCACCCGATGATCTGACCATTTTCTTCGGCGACGATGACGGGATGCTTCGGTCCATGCGCCTCAAACCAGTCGCGCCGCTCCTGCGCGGTGCTGGGCACAGTTTGATAGGTGCAGGTGCTGTGCTCGACGTAGTGATTGTAGATCGCGTTGATGGCGTCGAGATCAGCGGCGGTGGCTGGGCGGGTGGTGACGGGCATGGGAGACAAGAAAGCGATCAAATGACAAATGTCGAATTCCGAGCCGAGCGACGCGAGACAGACTGCCGCAGGCAGCCCGAAGGGAAGCGCAGCGCATCAATGACGGGACGCTGCGATGCTGGTTTGCCATCTTCGCTTTCCATTCTTGACTCCACTGCTCCCTCCCGGCATTCTCGCACCGGATTCAATCCATCAACCACCTTAAACACACACCTTTATGGCCATCAAAGTCGGAATCATCGGAGCAGGCGGCATGTTGCAGTATCACGCGGCGGGTTTCCGTCAGGCGGGAGCAGAAATCGTGGCGGTGGCCGATGCGGCCCCAGGCGCAGCCGCCAAGGCGGCGGCGAAGTATGGCATCGCGAAGTCGTATGAATCCGTGAACGCCATGCTCAAGGGCAGCCCCGAGATCAAAGCGGTGAGCGTCATTGTCCCGAACAAATTCCACAAGCCGCTCACCGTTCAGTGCCTCAAGGCCGGCAAGCACGTCTTCTCGGAAAAGCCCCCGGCGATGAACGCCAAGGAGGTCAAAGAGATCATCGACGCCGCCAAGGCCGCGAAGCGCAAGGTGCTCTTCAACTTCAACAACCGCGCCCGCCCGGAATCCCAGGCCATGATGAAGTACATCACCGACGGCACCGTGGGCAAAATCAACTCCGCGCAGGCCAAATGGATCCGCCGCACCGGCATCCCCGGCTTCGGCGGCTGGTTCACCACGAAGGCGCTGTCCGGCGGCGGTCCGCTCATCGACCTGCTGCACATGGTGGACCTCGCCATGTACTTCATGGGTTATCCCGAGCCGACGCACGTGCTCGGCCAGACCTTCTCCGATTTCATCACCGACAAGCAGTTTAAAGGCCCGTGGGGCATCCCTGACCGCGCAGACGGCACCACCGATGTGGAAAACGCCGCGCATGGCTTCGTCACTTTCAAAGGCGGCCAGGTGCTCAGCCTCCAAGTCTCCTGGGCCGAGATGGTGAAGCGTGAGGAAGTCTCCGTGGTCTTCCAGGGCACCAAGGCCGGTGGCAAGGTCGAGCGCCTCTTCGGCATCGACGGCCTCGATAACACCGCCATCGACACCTGCGAACTCTACGTCCAGGAAAACGGCCACAGTGTGAACCGCACCATCATCACCCCAGCCTGTGAAGACATGGGCCGCATCGGCTCTGCTGCGAACTTCATCCACGCCATCGAAGGCAAGGCCGCCCCGCTCAACACCCCTGAGCAGGCCCTGCGCCTCATGCAGGTCATTGACGCCATCTACGCCTCCGCGAAGACGAAGAAGCCGGTGTCGATTTGATCTTGTAGTCTTCTTCACCGCTGGACCTGTGGTCAGCCACATGGCTGAAACAGAAGGCTTATCATGCGTGCGCAGCCTGAACAGGGACTGCGCCATGCATTGATTGACGCTGGACAGATGCGCCGCGGCAGGGCATATGAACACGTCTTTGCACGCCGCGCCCACGTAACCTACACGCATGAGTCAACTGGTAGTCCCCCAAGTCATTCGTCTCCTTCTGCTCTCCACACTTGTCCTGCTGGCCTCTTGCCAAAGCGGCGGCACGCGTGGTCAAACGCAGTACCTCGAAGCTTTTGCGTCCAACACCGTGCCGCATTCTGCCATGTACAATGCCGATCAAGTATCGTACTGGGATGGCGACGGTATCGGCGGTGCTGCGAGCATCGTCATCGACCTCAGCGACCAGAAGGCATACTTCCACAAAGGTGGCACGCTGGCTGGTGTGTCGGCGCTTTCCACTGGCGATGAAAAGCACGCGACCAAGACTGGCAACTTCAAAATCTTCGAGAAAGACCAGTGGCACAAATCAAACCTGTATGGCGACTTTGTCGATGGCGCTGGCACTGTGGTCATGGCGAACATTGATGTGACGAAGGACAAGCCACCGGCCGGCACACGCTTTGAAGGCTCGAAGATGCATCACTTCATGCGCTTCAGCGGCGGCATCGGCATGCATGAAGGATTTTTACCCGGCTATCCTGCCTCGCACGGCTGCGTGCGCATGCCACCACATATGGCGGCCATTTTCTACAATAATGTCGCCAAAGGCACGCCGGTCACCGTGCGGCCCTAATCTTCACCCGCGTATCATATGGCACCGGAATCACCGCTCGAAATCGGCCCCACGGATGTCAGCTATTTGATGGAGCGTCCGGGTGAGCGAACTTTCCGCCTCATCGACTGCCGTGAGGAAGACGAATGGCACATCTGCCATCTGCCTGATGCGGTGTTAGTACCGCTATCGCGTTTTGGCGAACTAGCGCCGCAATTTTTCACAAACACTCAGGAGCATCTCATCATCTACTGCCATCACGGCATGCGCAGCCAGCGTGCGGCGCAATGGCTGCGGCAGAACGGCTTCGCCCATGCGCAAAGCATGCGCGGCGGTGTCGATGCTTGGGCGGACTTGGTGGACCCGGAACTGCCCCGTTATTGAAACGCATCTGACGCGACTTTGCTCTGGCACATGAAGGTGTGGCAGCTACCTTTCATGCCCCACCCCCGCACGCATGGTTCGACTTCTCACACAGCAAGGACAGCTCATCGACTGGAACGATGAAAAGACGCGTCCGTTCCCGGACAACCTCGTCTTTCTCGATCTGCTCAATCCCTCGCGCGGTGAAGAACTCGAAGCGGAAAAGTGGCTCGAATACCAGCTCCCTACGCGGGAAGAAATGCAGGAGATCGAGGAATCCAGCCGACTCTACACCGAGAAAGGCACGCTGTACATGACCGCGTGGCTGCCCGTCGGCCTCGACACGCCCGATCCCGACAGCACCGCTGTTTCCTTCGTGCTCGCGCCCGACTGCCTCACCACCGTGCGTTACGCTGATCCCCTGCCCTTCCGCGTGCTCGTCGATCAGGCGAAACGTCAGTGCAGCGCGCCAGTGAGCAGCGACGCCGTCTTCCTGCTGCTGATGGAACTCATCGTCGCCCGCATCGCCGATGCACTGCAGGGCGTCGAAGGCGACATGAAAAAAATCTGCCGTGACATTTTCCGTCTCGATCCACACAAGGCGAATCCCGGCGTCGAAAAAGATCTCAGCGATGTGGTGAAGCTACTCGGTCGCCGCAGCGCACTCGTCGCGAACCTGCGCGAGAGCTTGCTCAGTCTCAGCCGCATGCTGCAATACTTCCTCAACAACGCCGCCTCCTGGATGCGCGGTGATCTGGCCGCGCAGTTCCGCAGCGCCATGCGTGACATTAAGAGCCTGGATGAATACACCAATCAGCAGACGCAGGAGATGACCTTCCTGCTCGAATCCACACTCGGCCTGATCAACATCCAGCAGAACCAGATCATCAAAATTTTCACCGTCGCCAGCGTGCTTTTCATGCCTCCAACGCTCATTGCGAGCATCTACGGCATGAATTTTGAGCACATGCCCGAACTGAAAGTGTCCTGGGCCTACCCCGCCGTCATCATGCTGCTCATCATCTCAGCCGTGCTACCGATCATCTGGTTCAAGCGCAAGCGTCTGCTGTAATTGCACACGCTGTATTGACATCTCTTGGTGGATAAAAGGTGGCGGTAGTTGCTTTCACAAGAACAGCCAACAAGCAGATGTTGCATGAGAATCCGCAGCATTGGGCGCGTATTCATCAGCCATGAAGTTTGTCCTCTGCACTTTCCTGATCGTCACGTCGTCTCTTTTTGCTCAAACCGACATCTTACGCGCCGGAGCGGCGGCGGTGGACATCACGCCGAAGATTTTCCCGTTGAACATGCCCGGTGGTTTCAGTGCGAACATGGCGGAGAGCGCGCACGATCCGCTGCATGCGAGGGCGATGGTGCTTTCGAACGGTAAGACCACACTGGCCATGGTGGTGGTCGATAATCTCGGCGCCGGGCCGGATGTGCTCGACGAGGCGAAGGCCATCGCGGCAGCCAAGACGGGCATCCCAGTTGAAAAGATGCTCATCAGCTCCACGCACACGCACAGCGGCTCCGCTTTGAACACGCGCAGTGAAGCTGCGGCGGCGTATCGGAAGCTGTTTGTCGAAGGCGTGGCCGATTCAATCGTGCAGGCGCATGCGGTGCTGAAGCCTGCGAGCGTGGGCGCGGCGGCGCATCCTCTGCCCGATGAGGTCTTCAACCGCCGCTGGTATCTGAAGCCGGGCCAGATGCAGTTGAATCCCTTTGGCAAACTCGACGCGGTGAAGATGAACCCTGGCACGAATCCCGAGGTGCTGGATCATCCCGCGGGTCCGACTGATCCCGACATCACGATCATCTCCGTGCAGGATCCGAAGCGCCAACAGGTGTGTTTGTTCGCGAATTATGCGCTGCATTACGTCGGCGGCGCGCCCGGCAGCCAGGTATCGGCGGACTATTACGGCGAGTTTGCGCGGCTGATGCCCTCGCGGCTGCGTGGAAATGGCAAGCTGGTCGCCATGATGTCGAACGGTGCGTCCGGCGACATCAACAACATCCCCTTCAACGTCACGCGGCCGCCACGTGAGCCATTTGAGCAAATTCGCATCGTTGCGCAAAAAGCAGCGGACGCGGTGTGGTTCGCATTGAAGAAGATCGACAAGCATCGCGCTGACGCGCCGCTTGGCATGCTGCAGCGTGAGATCACGCTAAAGTATCGCCGTCCGTCCGAACAGGAGGTGACGGAGGCGAAGGCCGTGCTCGCGGTGAAGGACGAGGCAGAAATCGAGAAACTGCCGCGCCTCGCACAAAACTATGCAGGCAGCGTGGTGGGTGCTGCCCAGCGACCCGAGGAAACGATCACGGTGAAGCTCCAGGCCATTCGCATCGGTGATCTGGCCGTTTGCGGTATTCCGTTCGAGACGTTTGTCGAGATCGGGCTCGATTTGAAAAAGCGCAGCCCGTTTCCGCAGACGATG
>CANIZT010000177.1 GCA_947471905.1 Verrucomicrobiaceae bacterium | reverse complement strand
TCCCGTCCGAATGCGGTTATGGACGTTGGCCAAGGGGCTGTTCCTCATCCAACTCGCCTTCGGTTTGGCGGGTTTTTTGTTCAACATCCTGCCCGAGGGCATGCAGATCGCCTACTTTGCCCATCTAGGTGGTGCAGCCCTTGGCTGGTTCTATGCGCGTAGTCTTGGTTACGGTGGGCGGCCGATGACCTATGCCAGCCAGTGGCAACCCCAGACAGCCAAAACCAACCGCCAGCCCGCCATGGCGCGTGCGCGCATGAGGCCCGTCGATCTGGAACAGGAACCGGCGAAGGCGGTAGTTGGTAGAACGATGGATCCGGTGGAATCATTGATCGAGGCTGAGATCGATCCACTGCTCGATAAAATCAGCCTACACGGCATCAACAGCCTAACGGAAGAGGAAAAGCGCAGGCTGGAACGCGCAAGCCGTGAACTGGAACGCCACCGGCAAGCCAGTTGCGGCTGAAGCAGGTTTTACTTCATGCTCGATTCACGTTCCACTCGACTCGCCGCCTGCCTGCTGCTTGCACTGATCACGGGCTGGACTGTGCGTTCACAACGAAAAGGCGCAACGACCGTCATTCCATCCCCCGCGCCCACTGTGACGATACCCGTCAATGAACCTTCAAAAAGCGCCTTTCCCGACGAGTGATACGTAGTGCCACTGGCACCACTCCGATTCGCCATTCTTCATTCGCCCATTTCCCAATGTCCATCGCCACCCGCAAAGGAGACCAAGGCCAGACCGATTTACTCTTCGGCTGCCGCCTCGCCAAGTCCCACCCTCGTGTTCACGCTCTCGGAGCCGTGGATGAACTCAATGCTGCCCTTGGGCCGCTGCGTATTGCCGCCGCACGTGAAGAGACCCAAGAGATCGTCCCTCAGGTACAGCGCTGGCTCATCAGCCTCATGGGCGAGCTTGCCACCCCGCCTGGGGATGAAACGCGTTACGCGGAAACCCACACCGACCACATTTCGCCCTCAAATGTCGCCTGGCTTGATGAGCGGGTCGCTAAACTCGAAGCCGGTGGTGCCTTGAAGTTCAAAGGCTGGGCACTCCCCGGTGAAGCTGGTGTCATGAGTGGTGCCTATGCTGATCTAGCCCGCGTTGCTTGTCGTCGAGCAGAGCGCAGTGTCATCGACCTGCAAGGAACGCAGGATCATTTGCCCAACGAGGAGATCATCCGCTTCCTCAATCGCCTTTCGGACGTGCTCTGGTTACTCGCACGGTGGGAAGAGCAGCACAATGCGGCAGGCTGAGCCCACAGGCTATTTCGGTTGCCATACGGCAACGTACTGTGTCGCAATGAGGCAGCTCGCCAGCCGCGCTGCCAGACAACAAAAAAGCCAGATGGATGACCATCTGGCTTCTTGAAAGGAGTGAGTGCGCGAGTGAGTTACTCGGCGTTTTCTTCGACGTAACGGACCACGTCACCGACGGACTGAAGCTTTTCAGCCTCTTCATCGGGGACGTCGATGCCGAATTCTTCCTCGAAGGCCATCACCAGCTCGACGGTGTCGAGGGAGTCGGCGCCGAGATCTTCGATGAATTTGGCTTCTTGGGTGACCTGCTCGGGGTTCACGCCGAGTTGTTCAACGATGATGTCTCTGACTTTTTCTGTGATGTTTTCTGCCATAGATAGGGGGTGGTGAGATGGGGCGGAGCTTTAGCGGCTGCCCTTGCTTTGGCAAGGGGAAAATCCGTGCTTTTTAAAGCAGGTGGAGGCAACGTCATTCCTGCGTTTCCACCGGTTGCTGTTCTTCGCTGGCTGGTTCGCTGATTTTTTCGATCAACTCGCCGCTAAAACGGCTAAGCAGGCGTGTGAGAATCTGATCGGCACCGCCAAACTTTAAGTCGTCAATCACCGCGCACTTTTCCGCGCCACCCACTGGACGATACCACGCATAGGCCAAGCCTTTATGCTCCCATTTGCGTTTATCCACGCGGAAAACATCAGCATAACGAATCGTGACACCGGAAGACGTCATCCAATGATCCGCTTCACCGCGCAGCACTTTGCGGCGATTGAGCAGCACGATGATGCCTACGATCCCCGCCCCGGCCAAGCAGCCGTAGCCAAACCAGAACTGCTCCGCGATCTCTCGATCACTGTAGAGCTTGGGATCTTCCGCCCAGCCATTCTGCGCAGCATAGCTGACCCAGCGCGGCGGTTCCCCCTCGCTGCCAGTAGGCAGGCCCTTGGCCTTCGCATCAGCCAGCCACTGCTCCAGCCGCCCTTCTTTCTTGGCCGCATCAAACGTGGGCAGGAACTCCGTCGTGAACCATTCTTTTTTCTGCGCCAGCGCGACGGACTGCGGATAGCCGCGCACACCATCATATAGAAATACCAAACCGAAGAGGAGCAGTAGCCCAGCCAACATGCCCATCCGGCGGAAATACCAAGGAGTGACACGACAGAGAATGGTCTCAGCAGGTGCAGCGGCGGCGGGCGAGTCGGGTGGCGAGGTGGATTCCATCTGCGAGTGATTTAATCGCAAACACCCGGAAGCAACACCGGTTTTTGTGTGACAAACGGCGCGCTGATTTGCAATGTCTGCGCGCTTCCCTTCCAAGAGTTCCGGCGTATCAAAGGACAAACCTCATCTAAACCATGTACCACATCGATCCTCTCTACCTCCTCGTTTTCTTCGGCACGATGGCGCTATCCCTCTTTGCATCCTGGCGTGTCAAAGGCGCCTACGCTCGCTATTCACAGGTGCCAGCCAGCTCTGGCATGAGCGGCGCAGAGATCGCGCAACGCATTCTTGACCTGAATGGCATCCGCGATGTCACCGTGCGTTCCACCCAAGGCTTGCTAAGCGATCATTACGATCCGACCCATAAAACCCTAGTCTTATGCGAAGAAAACTTCCATGGCACGAACGTCGCCGCGCTCGGCGTGGCAGCGCATGAATGCGGCCACGCCCTCCAGCACCAGCAGCTCTATGCCCCGCTGCAATGGCGCATGGCAGCGGTGGGCATCACCACCATGGTCGGCAGCATCATCCCGTTTGTCGGCATGTTCCTGCTCTACGTCGCACCGAAGATCGCCATCCCGATCCTTGCCCTGTGCTTTGGCGTGGTGATGGTGTTCCAGCTTATCACCCTGCCGGTGGAGTTTGACGCCACCGCGCGTGCGAAACGCATCTTGGCACAGACAGGTGCCGTCGCTCCCGGTGCGGAAACCGTCGCAATGAGCAAGGTGCTCGATGCCGCCGCGCTAACCTATGTCGCGGCCTTCATCAGCGCGCTCGCCACCTTCCTCTACTACGTCATGCGCATGCTTGGCAGCCAGCGCAGCGACGACTAAGCAACGCGGACAAACTTCCGGTCAAAGCGGCGTATGCTCTGCATGCGCCGCTTTTTTCTTGCCCTTGTTGTCCCACTCACCGTCTTCGCAGATGAAGTTCCAGCCATTCGTGGCCTCAGCCGCACGAACCTGCTGGAATACCATGCGGCGGATGGTACAAAGAAAGTCGCCACGACCGCCGCTGAATGGGAGAGCCGCCGCAAGGAAGCGCTCGCAGGGTTTCAACAGGTCGCCGGTGCCCTGCCCGGCCCAGAGATGCGCTGTGCGCTCGATCCGCAGATCATCGAGGAAACGGACTGCGGCAGCTATGTGCGACGGCTGATCACCTACACCTCGCAGCCCGGCGGCAAGGTGCCCGCTTATTTATGCATCCCAAAAACAGCACTGAAAGGCGAGAAAACGCCTGCGGTGCTCTGCTTGCACCCCACGGAGAACAAGATCGGCTTCAAAGTCGTCGTGGGACTCGGTGGCAAACCGCACCGCCAGAATGCATCCGAACTAGCAGAACGCGGCTTCATCACGCTCTCCCCGAGTTATCCGCTCCTCGCCGACTACCAGCCGGATTTGAAAGCCTTGCAGATGCCCAGCGGCACGATGAAGGCCATCTGGGACAATCTGCGCGGTCTCGATTATCTCGATTCGCTGCCGTTCGTGGATCACACGCACGGCTACGCCGCAATCGGCCATTCCCTCGGTGGACACAATGCGATCTTCACCGCCGTATTCGATGAGCGCATCCAGATCATCGTCTCAAGTTGCGGCTTCGACTCGCTACTCGACTACTACGGCGGCAACATCAAGGGCTACGTTCAGGAACGCTACATGCTAAGTATGGAAAACTTTCTGGGCCATCCGCAGGACGTGCCGTGGGATTACTATGAACTCATCGCCTGCCTCGCGCCTCGGCATGTCTTTGTGAACGCCCCGCTGCGGGATGCGAACTTCCGCTGGCAGAGCGTGGACCGCATCGCGGGCGCAGCTCTGCCATTGTTCAAGCTGCATCAGGCGGAGTCACACCTTCAAATCGCCCACCCTGACTCCGACCACGATTTCCCCGACACCGAACGCTTCGCCAGCTACGAACTGATCAAGCGCGTGCTCCGGCCTGCTCAATGAGGTGAACCAGCCGCGGGCACAGCACCGCGTAGGAAAACTCCGCACCCAGTGCTTTCGCCGCTTCATTCACCGGTCTCGAACCAAGCGCCATCGCTGCGCGGATTTGCTGCACAATCTCACTGACATCACCGTTGTGCGCCACGCGCGCATGAGTCGAATCGCCCAGCCGGCGTGCCAGATCGCCACCGTGGCTTTGATCCGGGCCGATGAAGAGGAACGGAATGCCCAGCATGAGGATGTTGTAGATTTTGCAGGGATGCACGATGCCCACAAAAAGATCGCCCATCACCACGAGATGCAGATCCGCCGCCGACAATGAACCTGAGAGTTTTTCCATCGGCTGATATGGCAGACAGGTGATGTTGTTCAGCGCCTTGTCCTTCGCAAAGTCCCGCACCTTCTTGAACTCGCTACCACCGCCGACAAACAGGAAATGCAGGTGCTCGTCGGTTTTCATCTCATCCGCTGCCGCCAACACGCCATCCAGCGGATGACACGGGCTGTGGTTGCCGGAATACATGACGATGAATTTGCCCGTCAGCCCATGTTCTGCGCGAAACGCCTCACGCGCCTTCGTGTCGTAGCTTACTGCATGATCGTGCGACCATGGCGCGTCCGTGTGAATGATCTCCGCACGCACACCCTTGGCCTGCAAACGATCCGCCATGAAGCGGTCCAAGGCAATGATCCTAGAGGCGCGGCGAAAACTCCAGTTCTGAATAAAAGTCAACGTGCGCTCAACGATTCCGCCTGCTTTGAGCCATCCCGCTGCCACAGCCTCATCAGGATTCAGATCCATGACCCACGGCACTACGGCTCCGCCTTTAATTTTTGCAACGATAGTCCCCAGCGTCGAAATCAGCGGCGGCGAAGTCAGACAAACGCTCACATCATGCCTGGGCAGAAACAACAGAATGCGCGCCGCATTCAGCCAGAAAGTGCCGAAGTCGATGAGGCGGCGCCATTTTGCCTGCTTGCCAAGCCCCGGCGTCCAGATACGGCGAATGTCGATGCCCTGCCACGTTTCACGCACCAGATAATGCACCGCAGGGTCATCGTAACCCCTGCACGAAGCCACGACCGTGACCTGATGGCCCGCTTTCACCAGCGCCAGCGCCAAATCCGTTAAATACTGCGCTGTGGCGACGTGATCCGGACGGAAGCACTGATTGAGAAGCAGAACTTTCATGTCTTCAGCGCCAGGCGCATCAACCGCGCAAACGATTGGACCGTGACTCCTCCAAAAACGCTTGGTAGGTCTGCGCGAGGCCCTCGGTGAGCGGAATACGAGGACTCCAGCCGAGTTTGTTCAGGCGTGTCGTATCCAGCAACTTGCGCGGCGTTCCATCGGGCTTGGATTTGTCCCAGACAATGCGCCCTTTGTATCCCACCACACCCGCTACTAACTCCACGAGTTCCCGAATGGTGACATCGGTGCCGAAGCCGACGTTGACCAAGTCCGGTGGATTCTCCAATTGCATGAGGAAGGTGCAGGCATCAGCCAGATCATCCGCATGCATAAACTCACGCTGCGGACGCCCCGTGCCCCACGCCGTTACTTCTGCCTGACCAGCCATCTTGGCTTCATGAAACCGCCGTATGAGTGCCGGCATCACATGTGAGTTCTGTGGGTGGTAGTTGTCTCCCGGTCCGTACAAATTTGTCGGCATGGCAGCATGATAGATGACGCCATACTGCTTCCGATAATACTCCGCCATCTTCAGCCCGGCGATCTTGGCAATAGCGTAGGCCTCGTTGGTCGGTTCCAGCGCAGAAGACAACAGACTGTCCTCATGCATCGGCTGCGGCGCGAGCTTCGGATAGATGCATGAGCTGCCAAGGAACAGCAGACGTTTCACGCCGCACTTCCAAGCGCCATGGATGCAGTTCGTCGCGATGGCAAGGTTCTCAAAGAGGAACTCGGCCGGATAGGTGTTGTTGGCATGAATGCCTCCCACTTTCCCCGCCGCCACGATTACGGCGTCCGGCTTTTCTTCGGCATAAAATGCCTGTACCGCGGCCTGATTGGCCAGATCGAGCTCTTTTCGAGTGCGTGTCACCAAAGTAACGCCCGCAACTTTTTGGAAACGCCGCACCAGCGCGCTTCCCACCATCCCTGCGTGACCGGATATAAACAGCTTCATCATGCTTCAAAGTTTTTCACTCTTGCCTCGTTTTCCGCGAGTTTTAGGTCGGCTTCAACCATGATTTTCACCAACTCCTTGAATCGCACCCGCGGTTCCCAACCAAGATGTTTACGGGCCTTCTCAGGATTGCCAATGAGTAGATCTACTTCCGCTGGCCGTTCATAGCGGGGATCAAGCGCCACATACTTCTCCCAGTCGAGCCCTAACAGGCCGAATGTTTCCTGGCAGAATTCACGCACACTGTGGGTTTCGTTCGTCGCCACCACATAATCATCCGGCGTTTCCTGCTGTAGCATCAGCCACATCATTTCCACATACTCTCCGGCAAAGCCCCAGTCGCGCTTCGCGTCGAGATTCCCTAGATACAACTTGTCCTGCAAGCCCAGTTTGATGCGAGTGGCTGCGCGGGTGATTTTGCGCGTCACAAAGGTTTCGCCACGTCGCGGACTCTCGTGGTTAAAGAGAATGCCGTTGGAAGCATGCAAACCGTAGCTCTCGCGATAGTTCACCGTCAGCCAATAGGCGAAGACCTTCGCACAACCATAAGGCGAGCGCGGCCAGAACGGCGTCGTCTCCGTCTGTGGCACCTCCTGCACCTTGCCAAACATCTCCGAGGATGAAGCCTGATAGAATCTCGTCCTCTTCGCCAGTCCAGCTTCACGAATCGCCTCCAGAATGCGCAAAGCCCCCAAGCCATCCACATCGCCGGTGTACTCCGGAATGTCGAAGGACACCTTCACATGCGACTGCGCACCAAGGTTGTAAACTTCATCCGGTTGCAGTTCATATAGCAGTTTCACCATTTGCACGGCATCTGCCAGATCGCCGTAATGCAGAATGAGTCGCGCATTATCTACATGAGGATCCTGATAGATGTGGTCGATGCGCCCCGTGTTGAAGCTGGAGGAGCGGCGGATGACACCATGCACCTCATAGCCCTTCGCTAGCAGCAATTCCGCTAGATAGGAGCCGTCTTGGCCGGTGATGCCGGTGATAAGTGCTTTTTTCATGCCCTCGCAGTATTCAACGGTTGGAAATTTTAGCCAATCGGCGTTCCAGAAGCCGGAGGGAAAGCATCACCTCCGCAAGCATGCGCTGCAAGGCATAGAACCAGCCGCACCAGCCGTCGAAAATGGCACCACGCAGGAGCAGCGTATAGGCAAAGACCACCAGCGGGCCAAGTATCATAGTCCGACGAATGCGATCCTGAAGACTGAGATCAGCAGATTTAAGCGCGATCAATTTCTCTGCTTCGAGCTGCGCATACCTGTCCTGAGATGCAAACCAACGCGTTAGCGACTTACGGTCATCGTGGTCGATTTTAGTCATCAGCGAGCCACTGATGCCGGGAATCTGCAGTAACTGAGTGTGGCCATCGGACTGGTAACGGCAGCGGTCTTTGCGGAACAGCACTGCTCGCGGCGGGTAGAGACAGGAGCGCAGCGGCTTGCCGTAAATCAGATAGCGGAAGTTGGCAAAGTACGCATCGCAGCCCGGTTCCTGTGGAAGGGCTGCGAGTTCCTGCTCGAACCCGGCTCCAAGGATGTAATCCGCATCAAGCGACAGCACCCAGTCCGTCCTCGTGGCATCGACACCAAAGGTCCATTGCGTAGTATGATCATCAAAGGGGCGCACGATAAGCCGCGCATTTGAAAATCCGGCAGCGATCTGCGCGGTCCCATCCGTGCTGCCGCTATCGACGATGATGACGTCCGCCGCCCAGCTCAACCGTTCCAGGCAGCGACGCAGGTTTGGATCCTCGTTCCAGGTAAGAATCAGCGGTGTGATCTGGTCAAGATGCATGGCTGACGACATCATTGTAGAGTTGATTTAAAGACGCTCCCATGGCGGGAAGCGAATAGTCACGGCGGGCGATCCGACGAGCGGCCGCAGACAGGCCCTGCCGCTGTGTCATGGACATAAGAAGGGAATGGATAGCCTCCTTAATGGCCATAGGGTCACGGGCGCTGAGTTGAACCGCCTGCTCTTGCGCGGCGTCTACCGCCAGTGCCACTTGATCGGTCGAGATGCAGGGAAGACCAGCCGCCATAGCCTCCAGCAACGCAATGCCGAAGTTTTCGGAGTGCGAAGGCAATACAAACATCTCAGCCGCTACATACGCGGCCAGACGCATTTCTCCCTGAATGAATCCGGCCCAAGTGATGCAGTTCGAAATCCCCATTGATGATGCCTGTTGTTTCAAGGAAGTGACCAAAGCGGGATCACCGTCGCCGCAGATGATGAGGCGCACCTCAGGATGTTGTTGCGCAATGCTTGAAAACGCGTTGATGAGCAGATCGATCCCTTTCTTTTCGTCAATCCGTGAAAGGAATAGTATGTTTCTCGTGGTGGCGGCCTCGGGATGCCTGTCGAAAAAAATGCTTCGGTCAGGGAGCTTGTCGAATGCACTGAGATCGATGCCAATAGGAATGACGACCTGTCGGTTTGGCAAATGAAAGCGGGCGCTGTCCAGCATTTCCATTCGGCTAGTGTAATGCATTGCTTTAGCACGACGCATCAGCGGCAATTC
>CANIZT010000176.1 GCA_947471905.1 Verrucomicrobiaceae bacterium | reverse complement strand
ATATCGACGCAGCGGGCGAAGTCGGGGGCTTTGCGGTCGTCCTGCCAGTAGTAGTAGGTGAACCAGCTTTTGGCGTCGGCGATGGCGATGAGATCGCCGCTGCGCTCGTGATTGAGGCCGTGGAGATGTTTTTCCATCTTGCCGAGCACTTGGGCGACGCCGGGCGTGGCCTCGAGAGCACCGCGCACGTTGGCGAGGAGGCTCGGATCGTTCACATAGACGTGGGCAATTTGATGATCGGCAATGGCGAAGGCTTTGGAGCCACCGAGGTCGAGGGTTTCGCGGCCGAGTTCGTCTTTGATGCTGAGCCAGCCGCGTTCGCGGAAGACGCGGTTCAGGTGGACGGGCTGTTCGACGTTGGTGATGCCGTATTCGGAGAGGAGGACGACCTTGATGTTTCGTGTCTCGTAGAAGCGGATGAGATCGCCGACGACGTTGTCGATCTGGCGGAGGTCGAAACGGATTTTCTCCATGTCGAGGCCGACGCGTTGGAGGTTGTAGTCGAGATGCGGGAGGTAAACGAGCGAGAGGCCGGGCCAGTGCTTTTCCTCGATCCATTTGGCGCTCTCGGCGATCCAGATGGAGGATTTGATGTCGGAGCCGGGGCCCCAGAAGCTGCGAAAGGGGAACGGGCCGAGGTCTTTTTTGATGCGATCCCGCAGCGGCATGGGCTGCGTGTGGATGTCGAAGACCTTGCGGCCATCGGCAGGATAAAGCGGACGTGGGGTTATGGAGATGTCCGCCGTGGAGTACATGTTGAACCACCAAAAGAGCTTCGCGCAGGTGAACTGCGGATCGACGCGACGCAGCGCCTCCCACAATTTCTCGCCCTGCATGAGCTGCTCGGGCTGTTTCCAAAAGCGGTGCTCAGCGTATTCGCGATCATACCAGCCGTTGGCGACGGCACCGTGATCACGCGGCAATCTGCCGGTCAAATAGGTGGCCTGGGCGGTGCAGGTGACGGCGGGAAGCACCGGCTCGATGAGCGTGGAGCGATTGCGCTCAATGAAGGCCCGAATCGCCGGGGTGTGCTCGCCAATGAGCCTCGTAGTGAGGCCGACGACGTTCAGGATGGCGGTGCGTTGCATGGTGGTTCGCTATTTTAGCACACTGCATCGCGAACCGCGAAGAATCACACCAGCATTGCCGCGACGACGTAGGCGATTTTGCAGAGGTAATGCAGCGCCTGATCCTGGTTGAAGGTGGTCCAGTTCTCGCATTTGGCGAAGTCGATGATCCAGTGCAGGGCGAATTCGACGATGCAGAGAACGAAGCAGCCAGTGATGGCCCAGACGGTAACGGCGTGGATGAGGCAGTGCGCCGTCATGCACCAAGGCCAAATCGCCCGTGGGCGGGACGGATCCTGCAGCTTGTAGAGCAGGTGGCGGTTTTTGCAGGTGGAGAGGAACTCGCCCTGCAAGGGGTAGTCCATGACCGCATGACCTGCGAAGAGCAGGAATAAGACGTGGATGACCTCCAGGGAGGTGTGCGGAGGAAATGGCAACAGACCCGACATAAGATGAAAGCCTTCATAAGCATTGGGCCTGCCATGTGAGACAAATTCACACGCAGGCCCAAGTCTGACGACTTTAATGAATTACGCGCTGTAGAAGGCGGCGATTTTTTCGTTCACCGCACGCAGACGGTGGGAGATAGTGCGACCAACACCGATGAGCAGCCAGGCGGCGGCACGCGGATACTCGTTGATGTAGCTTTCGAGGGTTTCGCCATCGATGCGCCAGACTTGGGAAAATTCGACTGCGGTGACACTCGCGCTAGCAACGTTGGGATCGAGAAGATTGATTTCGCCGATCGTTTCGCCGCGCTGGATGGAACCAAGCAGCACCTTGTGTCCACCGCGCATGGCCGTGGCGTGGAATTTGCCCGAGACGACAAAGAAAAGGCTGTTCTGCTGCTGGCCTTCCTCGATGAGGTGCTGGCCGGGCTGCACGGGGAGGAATTCGCCGTAGCCGCTAAGGATGTCGCGATCCTCATCACCTAGGGGTTCGAGTATGCCCTGGGCTGGGAGCTTGGGTGTAGAAAGAGAGCTCATGGAGAGTAATAGAGAATGAATTAAGCGCCCTTTTTTAAGCGGATATGCATGGAATGGCAAGCCCGGTGAGCATAGGACACCAAAATCGTAACTTTCTGTAGGTACACCGCCGAATGAACGCGATGTCGCAATCCAGCATTTTCAACTACTGCGGTGATTCGCATCTGCGAAGTATGTGTGTTCTAAATTCTGCTGGATTTCCAAGGCCAGCGGTTCAAAATCGGCCCCTCTCTAACAACCCGACACCCGACCAACCTCATGTCCGACTCATCCTCCTCCAAGTGCTGCGGCAGCTATAGTTACGATTTCGCCCATCTTCTCCTGCGCCTCTGGGTCGGTATGCGCCTCTTCATGGCAGGCTTGGATAAATTCCGCTGGGGCAATGGCGCCACCACCACCTTTGGTCTGGATAACTATTCAAAAAAGACGAGTCCGCTTGCCAAGCTGATGTCGGACAACAGCTTTCTTCCGGAATCCGCATGCAACGCTTTCGCTGCCACCATCGGCTATATTCTCATTCCAGTTGGTATTTGGGTCGCCATCGGCATTTGCACCGAGTTCGGTTTGCTCGCAGCCGGTCTTGTGTTCCTGATGCTTGGCTTTGGCCTCGCCTCTCTGCCTGACGACACCGAAGTGGTTACCAACATTGGTCTGTCCGTGCTCATCGTAGCAGCGGCTCTTGTGACCTCGAAGGCGAAGACTTTCTCCTTGGACGTCTTCCTCGCCAAAAAGAAGGCCGCATAAGCGCTTACAGACGTAACGGCCAGTGAACAAAACCACGCGCCTGATTGCCCTATGAATTCCCAGCCTCTCCCCTCCCCCGCAGCGCCGCTGTCCCGCTTCATGGACCGTCGCGGCTTTATCCGCACCAGTGCTTTGACCAGCAGCGGACTTTATCTTGTCACTAGCAAAACTGCCATCGCGCAAGAAACGGCCGCAGGTCGCACGATCAAGTGCGCCCTCGTCGGCTGTGGTGCGCAGGGCAACGCGTTGCGTGTCGCCTCCAAAGATGTTCCTGGCATTCAATGGGTAGCCATGTGTGATATCTGGAAGTTCTCCGTCGCGAAGACTCGTGGTGGTTTCCTTGGTGAAAACAAGCATCAGGTCGAAGGCGAGATCAAAATCTACGAAGATATCAACGAGATGCTCGACAAGGAGCCTTCGATTGAAGCCGTCTTCATCGCCACGCCCGACTTCCTGCATGCTCCCTACTCGCGTCTATGCCTCGAAAAAGGCAAGCATGTGTATTGCGAGAAGATGATGAGCAACACCATCGAAGGCGCGAAAGACATGGTGCGCGCAGGCAAGGCGAACCCCGGCATCTTTCAGATCGGCCATCAGCGTCATTCGAATCCGCGTTACCTCAACCTGCGAGACAACGTCATCAAGCCCGGCAAGATGCTCGGTCGCGTCACACACGCCTATGCGCAGTGGAATCGTGGCGTCTCCGGCAGTGCCCCACAGGGTGCCGTCAAAGGCTACGACATCCCAGCCGACGTCCTCGCGAAGCACGGCTACGCTAGCATTGAGGAATTCCGCAATTGGCGATTCTTCAAAAAATTCGGCGGCGGTCCGCTTTCCGACCTCGGTGCGCATCAAATCGACATGTTCAACTGGATGTACGACTCCACGCCAGTCTCCGTCATCGCCAGCGGTGGCATTGATTACTTCGATGGCACCGAAGGTCGTCCGGCATTCGAGTTGCCTGACAACATGATGTGCATCTACGAATTCAAAACACCCGCGGGAGCTCTTCGCGCCTACTATCAGGTGCTCACCACCACCGGCTCTCAGGGTGCTTATGAAAAGCACATGGGCATTGGTGGCACGGCCATCATCTCCGAACTCGACACCGCGGGCAACCAACTCTACGCCGAACCCGGCCAGACTTGGGATGAATTCGCCGGCGGCGAGAACCCACCCATTCTTAAGGCCGCAGACAAGGCTAAGAACAAATTCTGGGAACATCCCCGCGACTGGGAAAAGCCCAAAGCCCCGTCCTATGGTGCCGTCAGCGTTGCTGACGTGCGCGAGAGCAAGGCCCTCGCACAATGGGAGCTCGGTGTGAAACTCAGCCGCAAGCCGCACTCGCCGCATGTGCAGAACTTCATCGAAGCAGTGCAGACCAAAAATCCCGCACATCTCACCTGTAACGTCGAAGCAGCTTTCAAATCCTGCGTCACTGTCCTCAAAGCTTATGAAGCCAAAGATGCGGGCGGCAAATACATCTTCAAGCCCGAAGACTTCCAAGCCTAAACATCCAGTTCGAGCATCCAACCACTTCCCCATGAAAAACACACTCCACATCCTCACGGGCCTCGTGCTCGCACTCACGCTTGCCTCCTGCGGCAAGAAAGAAGAAGCCAACGCCGGTGGCACCGCTGCTGCTCCTGCGGCCGCCGCCCCTGCTGGTGACCTCGAAGAAATCAAACTCGAGTTCCCCAAGCCCATGTTCATCGGCACCCCAGTGCCAGCTGAGCTTCCGAACCTTGAAAAGGCTGACCCAAGCAAAGTGGTGAAGTCCATCATGGTGCCCAAGGGCACCACCAACCTTGCCAAAGGCAAGAAAGTCACCAGTTCCGATGCCGCTCCGATCATTGGCGACCTCAACCTCGTCACCGACGGCGACGCCGATGGCGCTGACGGCTCCTTCGTTGAACTCATGCCCGGCAAGCAGTGGGTGCAGATCGACCTCGAATCCCCAGCCACCCTCTACAAGATCGCCATGTGGCACTATCACAAGCAAGCTCAGGCTTACATCGACGTGGTTGTGCAGGTTTCCGATGACCCTGAATTCAAGACCGGTGTCACCACCCTCTTCAACTCCGACCACGACGATACTTCCACCATGGGCAAAGGCGGTGATCCCGCCTACGTCGAAACCAACCATGGCCGCGTCATCGACGCCAAAAGCACCAAGGCCCGCTATGTGCGCCTCTGGAGCAATGGCAACACCAGCAACGACATGAACCACTACTGTGAAGTTCAGGTCTATGGAACGCCTGCTAAGTAAGTTCAATCGACAGCTTCTTTGATCACACCGCCGTGCAGCGCTCCTGCACGGCGGTTTTGCTTTTACACATCCACAATTTTGCCTCTCTGGGCCTGCGCCGACTGCCACTCCTGATATTTCTCCAGTTCCCGCTGCACCAGTTTCAAACAGAACGCCACCACCGTCGCATCATCCAGATAGCCCACGCCAATGACCACATCCGGGATCACATCGAGTGGGTTGAGCACATAAAGCAGCGCCAGCGATACCGCGCTGATTGCCCAATACGGAATCTCGCGGTAGCCGCCGTTCCAGTAGTCCTTCACCATGCTCAGCATGATCTTCGCATGTTCAAACACCTGCTTCAGTTTTGGCAGCTTGTTCTCAATCTCCTTTGACCGCTGATTAACTTTCTCAATGGTCACGTCGTGCTCGCCGCTGGTGGAGGTATTCATGCGAAAAAAATAACCAAAAGCGTTAACGAAGTCCAGTTGGCAGTACAAACTCTTGGATGTGGAGGGTCTACCGCATTACCGAGATCGAAACGTTTACCACTGGTCGAAGCATCACCAAAATGCGCGTTAAATCCTTTATATCTGCTTGGCTAGGCATGGTGTCGGCGCCCTTTTTCAATCATCCCGCCATCACTTCTTTCGCTAAGATCACCCCCGCATGAACATCCACGGCCAACCGCACCGCTCCATCGAAGCCGATCACGCTGAGCGAATCGCTCGCATCATCGATCAGACATTGTTGCCGCATCAGGTCGAGTGGCGTGACCTTCAGACGATGGAAGACGCCGCCGAGGCAATCCAAGTCATGCGGGTGCGCGGTGCGCCTCTCATTGGAGCCACTGCTGGCTTTGGCATGTTCTTCGCGCTACGCGATGATGCCTCCGATGCCAGCCTCCAAAATGCGTATAAAATTCTGCACGCCACCAGACCCACCGCCGTGAATTTACGCTGGGCGCTGGATCGCATGAAGCGCATCGTTTCACCGCTAAGCATCGAATCACGCGCCGATGCCGCCTGGCATGAAGCTATCGCGATTTGCGATGAGGATGTCCAAACGAACCACGCCATCGGTCAGCACGCGCTGCCGCTCTTCAGCGCTATTCAAGCGAAGAAAGCTGATCCCACCACGCCGCTGAACATCATGACGCATTGCAACGCAGGTTGGCTGGCGGCGGTGGACTGGGGCATGGCACTCGCTCCGGTGTATCAGGCGCATGATGCAGGCATGAATGTGCACGTCTGGGTCAGCGAAACACGACCACGCGGCCAGGGAGCTTCGCTCACGGCCTTTGAGCTGCGCGAGCACGGCGTGCCGCACACCTTGATCGTCGATAACAACGCTGGGCACCTGCTTCAGCGTGGCCTCGTTGATCTCGTCATCGTCGGCACCGACCGCGTGACTGCACAGGGCGATGTGGCGAACAAAATCGGAACTTATCTCAAAGCGCTGGCCGCCAAAGCGCATGACGTGCCCTTCTATGTCGCCCTGCCGGTGAGCACCATCGACTGGACCATCACCGATGGCATTCGCGACATCCCCATTGAGCAACGCAGCACCCGCGAAGTCACTCACATGCCCGGTTTGAACGCCGAAGGGCACCGTGAGGAGGTGCTCATCACTCCCGCTGGCACACAAGCACGTAACGATGGCTTCGATGTCACGCCCGCAAGCCTCGTCACCGCGCTCATCACTGAGCACGGTGTTTATGAGGCGACTGCGGAGTCATTAAAGCGACTCCACGCCAAGCTCTGATACTTCAGACCTGCTGCGGCACTTCGTAGCCTGCGCGATACTCGCGCTTGAGCAGCGCCAGCGCCTCCGGTGTTGCAGTATCTCCGATGAAGGTTTCCTTCGCGGCATCCAATTCCAGCATCGGCCCCATTTTGATTTCGAGCTTCGCGGCATCGAGTTCGTTTTTGACGAGATGCCCGTGGAAATCGGCGATTACGTCGTTCCACGGCTGGAAATCCTTCACAGCGGCCTCGGCTTGCTCGCGATTATACTTCTGCCCGAGACGGTAGGACAGATTGCCGAGATGGCACCACGCGCTGGAGTAGTGAATGGCTTCGATCTCCGCCTTCAGTTCCGCTTGTTTGCGGCTGCGGATGGCGGCGATGAAATTAGCCGCGTGCGTTTTGCCGCCGTCGCCTTTGAAGGTGTGGAGTTTCTTTCCTCCGGCATCATAGGCTGTGCCACCACCGCGGCTGCCGGTGTAGTAGCCGCCCTCGCATTCGATGATGAGGAAAGCTCCTGTGCGGCGGCGTAGATACACATCCGGTGCCTTGATACCCTTCTGACGCGGCAGGTTATGAAAGTCCACGATCACTGGAATGCTGCCTGTGTCCATATAGGCGAAGTGCGTGTTCGGTGACTCGCCGGCATCATCCCAAGCAAAACGTCCGCCACCGGCGATGACACGCTTCGGTAGAGTGACATTATCGCGAAACACGACATTGCGTAGATCATCGAGGATGTGCGGACCCCAGTTGCCCATCTCACCGTTGCCGGTGTTCCAGTTCCAATGCCAGTCGTAGTGAAATTTTTCGCGGTAGATCGGCTCATCCTTCGCTGGGCCAAGCCAGACATCATAGTTCACCGTCTTTGGTGGCGTCAGCGGCTGCGCTAACTTTCCGATGGAAGCACGCATGCTGTAGTGATTGCAACGCACGTATTTGATCTTCCCAATCGTGCCAGCATCGAGGAATCCTTTGATCTCGTCCTGCAGCGGATCGCTGCGTTGCTGTGTGCCGCCCTGCACGATGCGGTTGTACTTCCGTGCGGCTTCCACCAGCTGGCGACCTTCCCAGATATTGTGGGAGACCGGCTTTTCCACATACACATCCTTGCCCGCTTGCAGCGCCCAGATCGAGGCCAGCACATGCCAATGATTGCCCGTGGAGACGACAACGGCATCGATGTCCTTGTCCTCCATCACTTTGCGCAAATCCTGCGTGGTCTTCGCCCCTGGATAAACCTTCTTCGCACGATCCAAGGCCGCCGTGTCAGGATCGCAAAGGTAAGCAATCTCTACTCCCGGCACCTTCGCCATTCGGCTCGCGTTGCCAATGCCCTGTCCGCCAAGGCCAATGGAAGCGATACGAATTTTCTCATTCGCCCCCAAGACACGGGTTGTGGACAATGCGGTGAAGGCGAGAGCGGATTGCGTGATGAAGGAGCGGCGTGAGGTCATGATGCGTTAAGGTTGTTCAGAACTGTTTTTCTCAGAACGTCGTCTTTGTTGCAACTCCTTCTTCAATCCATGGCGAACATAAAAAAGGGGCCGCTCGCGCGGCCCCTTCGTGGTTTGGATTATTTGGCGTATGAGGATCAGCCGATGTCTTCGGCAGGAGCAGCTTCGCCTTTGGCGGCTGCGTCTTTTTCCTTCATCGCGGCCTTGCGGCTCATCTTCACGCGACCTTTGTCATCAATGCCGAGGCACTTGGCGGTGACGATGTCGCCAACCTTGACGACGTCTTCGGTGCGGTTGACTCGGAAGTCGGCTAGTTCGCTGATGTGGATCAGACCGTCTTTCTTGCCGCCGAGGTTCATGAAGGCACCGAAGTTCGTCGTGCTGACGATCTTGCCGGTGTAGATCTTGCCGACTTCGATTTCCTGCGAGGTGCCGCTGATCATTTCGATCGCGCGTTCGATGCCTTCCTTGCGGTTGGAATAAACGTACACGGTGCCGTCGTCCTCGATGCTGATCTCAGCGCCGGACTCAGCCTGGATGGCCTTGATGTTCTTGCCTCCAGGGCCGATGAGCTCACCGATCTTGTCGGGGTTGATCTTAATGATCTCGATGCGCGGGGCATACTTGCTCAACGGCTTGATTTCGCCGATGGCGGCGTGCATGGCGTTGAGGATGATGGTGCGGGCGCTCTTGGCCTTGACGATGGCTTCTTCGAGGATGCTCAAAGGAATGCCAGGGAGCTTGAGGTCGAGCTGGTAGCCAGTGACGCCTTCGCTGGTGCCGCAGAGCTTGAAGTCCATGTCGCCGAAGTGGTCTTCGCTGCCGAGGATGTCGATCATCGTGAGGTAGCGGGACATCTTGTCGCT
>CANIZT010000175.1 GCA_947471905.1 Verrucomicrobiaceae bacterium | reverse complement strand
GGCGACGGGTTGCGACCCATCCCGCATGGGACTTGGCCCGGTGCGTGCGATTGATGCCGCTTTGCATCGCAGTGGCTGGAAACTCGGTGATGCCGATGTCATCGAGATCAACGAAGCCTTTGCCGCGCAGGTGCTGGCCGTGATGAAATGCCTCGCTGATCCCGCCAGCGCCCGCCGCGCTGGATTGGAAGGCTCACTCGGTGAAATCGATCCCGCCAGGATCAACGCCTGTGGCGGTGCTATTGCCCTCGGTCATCCCGTCGGAGCCAGTGGCGCGAGACTCGTGCTCACGGCCCTCAATCAGCTTCAAGCCACCGACGCCAAACGCGCCGTCGTCAGCCTCTGTGTCGGCGGAGGTCAAGGAATGGCCGCCTGTCTTGAATCTCTCTGAACATTCGCTGCACCAACTGCATCCAAATCATTATGAAAACGCTCCTTCTCGATCGCCCCTCCGTCATTCACGATCCTCCGCATGTGTTGGAGGACATCATCCATGGTCACTCCATTCCACCAAAGCATTTCAAGCTCGAGATTGATTACGATGGCATCGCTTGGATGACTTTTGATTCCCCAAAATCGTCGGTGAACGTCTGGAATGAGGAAACCCTGCGGGAGTTCAATCATCACCTCGAAATCATCGAGCACGATACCCGCGTGAAGGCGTTTGTGCTGCGCAGTGCCAAAGATCGCATCTTTGTGGCCGGCGCTGACCTCAAAGCCATTCGCAGCATGCCGCATGCGCGTGTGAATGATTTGATTTGGCTCGGTCAGGCGGTGTTTGACCGTCTCGCGCGGCTGCGCATGCCGAAAATCGCTGCCATCCATGGTGCATGCATGGGCGGCGGATTTGAAGTCACGCTCGCATGCGACTGGCGCATCGCCAGTGATCATGATTCGACCAAGATCGGCCTTCCAGAGACTCAACTCGGCATCTTGCCAGCCTGGGGTGGCTCCACGCGACTGCCGCGTCTCATTGGCGTGCGTAAAGCGCTCGATCTCATCACCAGTGGTAAATTGCTCAATGCCTCAGCTGCGAAACATGCGGGTCTTGTGAGCCATGTGGTGGCTCCTGAGCATCTCGAAACACTCGCTCGTCGTCTGGCGCGTGAAAAACGGCCGGTGATGCGAATCCATCTCGAAAACCTCTTCTCGCCAATCATTCGCCATTTTGCCAAGAAGAAGGCCCTGGCAAAAACACGCGGCCTTTATCCATCCATCATCAAAGCCATCGAGGTCGTCACGCAGGCAGCGCATGTCGAAATCGACGATGGCTTGTTCCTGGAGCACGAAGCCGTAGCGGAACTCATCAAGAGTCGTGACACCTCGCGGCTCATCGATCTCTTCTTCAAACGTGACGAAGCCAACAAGCGTCCCGCACTCGTCGGGACCGCCATTCCCATCCATGATGCCGTCGTTGTCGGCGCAGGCGTGATGGGTGCTGGCATTGCTCACACACTCGCTTCGCGTGGTGTCCGGGTTCTCATGACGGACGTCACCAACGACAGCCTCGCGCGTGGCCTGGAACGGATTCATGGCCTCGTTTCAGATGCCGCGCGCAGAAGGCTCGTTAGTAAAGTCCAGGCACGCGACACAATTGACCGCATCAGCACCGCCTGCACGCCAGTGCCACTGACTCGCCATCATCTCGTCATCGAAGCGGCCACCGAGAGCATTGAGTTGAAGAAAAAAATCTTCGCCGATCTCGCCGCTCGTGTTTCGAGTGACACCATTCTCGCCACCAACACCAGCGCACTCTCTGTGGCTGAACTCGCCAAGACGGTGCCGCATCCTGAGCGTGTCATTGGTCTGCACTTCTTCAATCCCGCGCACCGCATGCCGCTGGTTGAGATCATCACGCTGCCTGAGACCGCGCCTGATGTGATCGCCACTGCGATTGCCTTTGTGCAGAAGCTCGGCAAGACGCCGATCGTCGTCAAAGACAGCCCTGGGTTCCTCGTGAATCGCATTCTCGTGCCATACCTCATGGAGGCCGTGCATCTGCATCAAAGTGGCATCTCGGTGCACGACATTGACGAAGCCATGCTCGAATTCGGCATGCCAATGGGCCCCATGCGCCTGCTGGATGAAATCGGTCTCGATGTGGCCACACATGTCGCCAAGACGGATGCCTTCGATCCAATGCTCGCAGCTGGTCATCTCGGCAAAAAGAGCGGTCAGGGCTTCTATCGTTATGAAAACGGCAAAGAGATCGCCCCAGAGGCCCACGAGAAGCTTCCCAGCCACGAGAGCATTCAATCGAAGCTCGCGCTGCTCCTCAGTCAGGAGGCGATGAAGTGCCTCAAAGAAGGCATCGCCCGCAACGCCGACGACATCGACCTCGCCATGGTGCTTGGTACTGGCTACCCGCCATTTCGCGGCGGCCCCATCACTTTCGCCCGGGATACGGGCATCATTGATTATTGAATCGGAGGACACGACCTTGAACACCACACTCGAAGAACCCAAATCTCTCATCGACACCTCCCGCATGAATGCGGGGCAACGCGCCGCGCTGGAAATGGCGGAAGGCGCACGCGATGAACGTCGCAACACCGGACTCGCCGTCGGCATTTTCTTTGGCGAGCCGAAGTTCGATTCGCTGCTGCCGTTCCCGAAGCAGAGCTTTGAAGATCGCGATCAGGGCGATGCTTTTTTGCATCGTCTCGAAGCTGTGCTCGAAAAGCATGCCGACCCGGATGCCATTGATGCCACGGGCGAGATTCCTGACGTGCTCCTGAGTGAACTCGCGAAGCTCGGTGCCTTTGGCATCAAGATTCCGGTCAAGTATGGCGGCCTCGGGTTGTCGCAGACGAACTACTCGCGTGCGGCGATGCTGCTCGGCAGTCGTTGTGGCAATCTGGCAGCGTTGCTGTCAGCGCATCAGTCCATCGGTGCACCACAACCACTCATTTTGTTTGGCACCGAGGAGCAAAAGGCGAAGTATTTGCCACGCTGTGCTCGTGGCGAGATCAGCGCCTTTGCTTTGACGGAAAACGAGGTCGGCTCCGATCCTGCGCAGATGAAGACGCTGGCGGTGCTGGATGGTGACGACTACATCCTCAACGGCGAGAAGCTCTGGTGCACGAACGGCACCAAGGCAGGCATGATCGTGGTGATGGCGAAAACACCGCTGCCAGGCAAGCCACATGCGACATCCGCCTTCATCGTTGAAACAAACTGGCCCGGAGTCGAAATCATCCACCGTTGCCGCTTCATGGGACTCAAAGCGCTCTACAATGGAGTGATTCGATTTGAGAACGTGCGTGTGCCTGCGGCGAATGTGATCGGTGGCGTCGGTCGTGGTCTCAAAGTGGCGCTGACGACCTTAAACACCGGGCGCATCACGCTTCCTGCTGCCTGCACCGGTTTGGCACAACGCTGCCTGGACATCAGCACACGCTGGGCACGCAGCCGTGAGCAATGGGGACAACCGATTGGTCGCCACGCGGCTGTGGCAGATAAACTTAGCCGCATGGCGGCTGACACCTTCGCGATGGAAAGCATCGTGCGTTATGTATCCTCGCTAGTGGATCGTGATAAGCATGCTGACGTGCGGCTTGAAGCTGCGATCGGCAAACTTTGGGGCAGTGAGAAGTCCTGGCGCATCATGGACGACACGATGCAGATTCGCGGCGGACGCGGCTTTGAAACGGCTGCATCGCTCAAAGCGCGCGGTGAGTCTCCAGAGCCGGTGGAGCGCTTGTTCCGCGACTCGCGCATCAATACGATATTTGAAGGCAGCAGCGAGATCATGCGCTTGTTCATTGCCCGCGAGGCTTTGGAGCCGCATTTGAAGCTCGGCGCTGAGGCAGTGAACTCCACACTGCCTTGGAAGACGCGCGCGAAGTCGGCCTTGCGTGCGGCACGATTCTATTCGACGTGGTATCCAGCGAAATGGCTGCCTTTGGGTGCTGGCGATGCTAAGGAGCTACTCCATCCCGATTTGCAGGCAGATCTGGACGCGGTGGCTCGACTGAGCCGCAAACTCGCGCGTGACCTGTTCCTTGCGATGGCCCTCAACGGCCCGAAACTCGAAAAGCGCCAAATTTTGCTCGGCCACTTCGTCGATGTCGGTGCGGAGTTGTTTGTGTGGAGTTGCACACTGGCTCACGCTCAATCCAAGTTCACAGATTCATCCATGGAGGAAGCCGACATCGGGAAACTTGTGCGCTTGGTGCGCTTCTTCGGTCAAATGACCCGCGAACGAGTGGCAGCGAGCTTTGCCAAACTGCGTGCCGGAATCGACACCGAGAGCTGGAAGGTGGCGCAGGAAATTTGAACTGGCGCGGATGGTGCTAGTTGGAGTAAAAGCTTAACCGGGGTTCATTTAACCCGGTCACATTCACTTCAAACACTCACTGTTATGCTCAAAGAATTCAAAGCATTCATCCTCAAAGGCAACGTCATCGACCTTTCCACTGGTGTAATCATTGGTGCGGCTTTCACCGGCATCGTCACAGCTTTCACCAAGGGCATCGTGGAGCCGATCCTGGCCCTGCCCGGTGGCGGTCCGAGTCCCAAGCTGACGATTCCGATCAAAGAAACGATGATTGAGGTGGCGAAGCTGGGTGCGGATGGCAAACCGGTCATGGAGAACGGCAAGGCGGTGATGGAAACGGTAAAGAAGATCATTGAGCTTGATCTTGGCGTCATCTTTGGCGCCGTGATCAGCTTTCTTATCACGGCGGCTGTCGTCTTTTTTGTGATCGTGAAGCCAATCAACAAGCTGATGGCGATGACGAAGAAAAAGGAGGCTGAGGCACCGCCGCCTGCGCCTGCCGCAGACATTATACTGCTCACAGAGATTCGTGATCTGCTGAAAAAGTAAGGCGCTACGGCGACTCGGCTTCTTCGTTGCGCTCGACGAAACGCATGGCGTGGTCGATGAAGCGCAGGAGGACGTCGTCGGTGGGGCCGTTGCGATTTTTGGCAATAATGAGCATGGCCTCGCCCTTCTTCTTTTCCTCGGCCTCTTCGTCTTCGATTTCCATCTTGGCTCCAGCGTAGTCGGAACGGGTGAGAAGACCGACGACGTCGGCATCCTGTTCAATGGAGCCGGATTCACGCAAGTCGGAAAGCACGGGGCGCTGGCCTTTGCGAGATTCGACGGCGCGATTGAGCTGAGCGAGGACGATGATGGGGACGTTGAGTTCTTTGGCGAGACCTTTGATGCCGGCAGAAATTTCCGCGATTTCAATCTGGCGGTTATCCTTTGCGCGGCGGCTCTGAGAGGTAACGAGCTGAAGATAATCGATCATGATCATCTGGATGCCATGCTGCTTTTTGAGGCGGCGTGATTTGGCGCGCATCTCCATGATGTCGAGCCCCGGGGTTTCATCGATGAAGATCTGCGCTTTCTGGAGGTCGCGTGTGGCTTTGGCCAGTGCATCTTGCTGCGCACGGGAAAGGAGACCGCGTGAGAGATCCTGCATGCTCAAACGTGCGCGTGAGACTAGGAGACGACGAACGAGCATCGTGGCACTCATTTCGAGACTGAACACGGCGCAGGGCGTATTGCAGTCCACCGCGATGTGCTCGACGATATTCATCGCGAGCGAGGTTTTTCCCATCGACGGACGAGCGGCAATGACAAACATTTCTCCGCCTTGCAGTCCGGAACTCATGCTGTCGAGCTTCGAGTAGCCCGTGGAAAGGCCACGGAGCTGCCCGGGGTGCTCCAGCATGTATTGGATGCTGTCGATGGCATCCATGACATGGGTAGAGAGGGTCTTGATGCCCTCCTTGGCCCCCACAGACTCGCGCACCGCAAGGATGCGCTGCTCGGCATGGTCGATGAGTGTGTCCGTGTTCTCATCCATCTGCTCTTTGCCGTGCTCGTAAGCGTGATGGATGTTCAGCGAGCTGGCATGAATGAGCTCGCGCAGGATGTGCTTATCCAGGACGATCTTTTTATAATACGGGAAATGGGACGGAATCGGAACGAAGGCGAACAACTCGGAGATCGCGGCAGCTCCGCCGACCTTATCGAGGAGGTTTTGATCGCGTAGCGCATGGGTGAGCGTGACGGGATCGACGGGGAGGTTTTTATCGTAAAACTCCAGCAGCTTCTCGTAGATGGTGCGGTTGGCGTCGTGGTAAAAAGCGAGTGAGGGCAGATTGACACGGCATTCACTGAGTCGCTCCACAGGGTCCTGGAGCAGGCAGGAGAGCACGCCTTTTTCGGCCTCGTCACTGAAGGGTAGGGCGCGATTGAAAGAAGCCAGCAGCTCTTCCGCAGAGGGGATTTCGTTGCGTTTTTTAAAGTTCTCGCGGCTTGGCGCAGGTTTGGTGCCACCGCTTGGCGGTGTGGCGTCTGTCGCGGAGGGAATGGGGTTTTCGGCCATGGAGGGCACTCAGAATGGCAGGCTCAAGGAATTGCGTCAACGCCGCACGTTTTGAAGTTTGTGTGTGAGAATGTGTTATGACTAATAATATACTTTCATCAAAAGCTTGATGTGTATGGGGTTGCAGTTGAAAAATGAACACATCCGGAATTACCGGGTCAAACGCCCCTCCATTAACTAACCCATATGTTACTAACAGCAATCAAACTCAAACTCGTGGCCCTCGTCGCGGTCGCCGGCATCGATACTGCCGACATGCCCTCCGCATCGAAGGAATTCGTCAGTATCCTTGAAACTCTCAAAGCCGAACAGGATAAAGTTCAGCAGAACCCCGGTGGCAACAACACCGACATCAACAAATCATTCAATGACGCGGTCGCCAAAGTGCGCGAATTGGCTCAGAAGGATGATCCAGATGCAACCTATGCGTTGGCGCACTGGGGCGTTCTTAGTGGCGCGAACATCAACGAGGTCGCTGCTCTTTACCGCAAGGCTGCTGACAAAGGTCAGGTTCTTGCCAAAGCCGAACTCGCTCAAGTGCTCATGCAGGCTGGAGCGCAGAATCCCGATGCCGTTAAGGAAGCAATCAAGCTGATCAAGGAAGCCGAAGCTGCCGATAACAAGGTCGCCCGTCGTATGTTGGCTCAACTCCACCTCCAGGGAGTCACCGAAGGTGACAAGGGAGTCGTGGTGGTCGAAAAGAGTGTAGCCAAGGCCAAGGAACTCCTCGAAAAAGGCAATAAGGCTAGCGACGGTGAAGCCACGCTTGGTCTGGCTCAGCTTTACTCCGCAGGCGTGGAAGGCGTCCCGCAGGACCAACAGAAGGCGCTCGATTATTTGATCGAAGCTGGAAAGCAGGGCAATGCAACGGCCCTCAGCACCTATGGTGCCCGCCTCCTCAATGGCGACCCTGATACGAAGGAAAGCCCCAAGCTGGTGAAAAAGGATGTGGTCGCTGCGCTCAAAATGTTCAACGACTCCGCCGACAAGGGACTTGCTGCTGCAAACCGCATCCTCGGTCAGATTTATGAAAACGGTGTCGGCACAGATGGAGCTGATGTGAAACAGGACGTGACGAAGGCTTTTGATTACTTCACCAAGGCAGCAAATGGCAAGGATCCACAGGCACTCTTCCGCCTTGGTAATGCCTTTGAAACCGGCATCGTTAAAGACCCCAAGGGCAAGCGTGACGATACGAACAACATCCTTATCCAGCCGAATCCCAAGAGCGCCCTCGACCTCTATCGCCTCGCCGCACAGAACAATCTGGCCGAAGCCTTCTACAACGTTGGTGTTTATTATGAAACCGGCACCGTGGTGGACAAAGACCCGACCAAGGCATTCGCCTTCCATATGAAGGCCGCTACCGCTGGTATCGCGCAGGCTATGAACCGCCTTGCAGGCCTCTATGCTAACGGCACCGGCACCACGCAGGACTTGGTGGCTGCAGCTGGCTGGTATCAGAAGGCCGCTGAGATGAACTTCGCTCCGGCGCAGATCGCTCTTGGCATCATGTATGAGCAGGGTGCTGGTGTACGCCAGAACCGCAACGTTGCCATGGGGCATTATTCAGACGCGGCCCAGCAGGGTGTGGCTCTTGCCATGCTCCGCCTTGCCAATCTCTATGCAGTCGGTGTGGTTCCCGGCACTCCCGACTTCCCCAAAGCTTGGGCTTATGCCAAACAAGCCGACGACGTCGCTCAGAATAGCGGCAACAAGGCTGACATTGATGTGACTGCAAACGTCATCAAGCAGCTTGAGGACAAGATGAAGGATGCTGACAAAACAGAAGCCAAGAAGATTTACGACAAAATGCCGAAGCCACAAACTGCGGGCGCGCCCGCACCTGCTGCGCCGGCTCCTGAAGCAGCACCCGCTAAAGGCGGTGCAGCGAAGAAGAAATAAGCGCTTGTCAAAAGAATCGCCTTTGCTAGTCTCCGGCTCCCCAAAACAGGGGAGCCGGTTTTTATTTCCGGGGCATTAGCTCAGTTGGTAGAGCGCCTGCATGGCATGCAGGAGGTCAGCGGTTCGAACCCGCTATGCTCCACCAAATTCACACAGGATCACCGCCATGAAACACCTGATGTTATTGGTCGTAATAATGAGTGCAATTTGTTTGCCTCTTTATTCTCCCGCACGCGAAGTGCAGAGTCACGGCCTGCTGTTTGAGCAATGGTTGCGCGACACCTTCTTTGGCGGCTACAAACCGCAAAATTACACACAGAAATGGGACATTCCCGCTATGGCCAATCCGGATCACGGCCGCATTCCGGTGAATCCTAAGGCCACAAAGCATGGCACGCCAGTCGGTTTGGGCGATGCGGTGCGGCAGTTTGAGATCAACGAGACTTTTCTGCTCATTGTCGGCTTCTGGGAACAGGTAACGCCCGCAGAGAAGCGTTGGACGAATGTGCAGGCGGTTACTGTGGCTCCTGAAAATTGGAAAAAACTATGGTTGCCAGTCACGCAAGCCGACCTCGATAGGCTGAACGGCGTCATCAAGGACAAGTCCCTAAGCCTAGAAGAGGCACGCAAACGTGCTCAGGAGATCAAATCAAAGCAGCCCTTCACCTTAGCCGTCATCCAAGTGAATCCAAAGATCGACAGCAGCCAGCGTCGTCTGCAATGCAGCCTTCGGTTTGACGATTTTTTCAAGCATCTCGCCCCGGTGGCTTCATCCGCTGTGCTGCCCAATCCACAGGTCTTTGGCGTCGCCGTTCCCGCTCAATTTGAGTCTGCGCCGCGAAAAATCAGCCCTCCCTGAATGCGAAGGAAGTCAGATTGCAGTTAGACACCCTTAATTTTCCGCTCAATATCCTTGCCGTTTCAATGGGGTTTGTTAACAAATCGCCCCAAGCAGG
>CANIZT010000174.1 GCA_947471905.1 Verrucomicrobiaceae bacterium | reverse complement strand
GTTTCAGGGGCCGCCGTTTTTGCAATACCTCGCCACGCCGATGCAGACGAGCTTCCAGGGCGGGATGCTGGCGGCGGGCGGGCGACGCTTTGAACTCTCCGACTGGGTGGCGAAGAAACCGGACCGCAATGAAATCGCGGGTGCCATTCGCGCTCGCTCGTTGCACAACGGGCAGTTGCTTTGGGAGCGTGATTTGCCGAAGAACATCGAGCCGGACATGCCGCTGTGCGTCGTGGATGCGCATCGCGTTTATCTGGCCGACAGCGCGGGTTGTCATGTGCTCGTGCTGGACGCGGAGACGGGCGCGGAGGTGCGGAAAATCGTGCTCGGCGACAACGCGGCCCTACGCGTGAACTGGCTCGGTCTTGAAAACGGCAGACTGCACGCACTGCTCGGTCCGCCGCTGGAGGTGCGCTCGGCCTTGCAATTCATGGGCGGTGCGAATGAGAAGAAACGCGGAAAGCAGTTCGAGTCCGGCCACACGCTGGTGGCGTGGGATTTGAAGTCGGAGCGCGAGCTGTGGCGGCACAAGGAGGCGACGACGATTGATTACCACACCATCGCCGTGCGCGAGGGGCGCGTGTATTTCTACAGCGAGAAGACGCGGCTCGCGTGCCTCGGCGCGGATGGAAAGCTGCTGTGGGAATATGCGGACCCGAAATTCATCGAGCGGCTGCCGCGTCCGAGCCGCTTCGCGAACATCAACACGGAGGGCGTCAGCACGCTTATCGTGGGGCCGAAGGGAACGATGCGCTTCGCGGTGCCGGGGCGTCCTGCGGGCTTGATGGTTGGTCCTCCAGGCACGGGCAAGTCGATGATCGCGAAGCGCATTTGTACCATCATGCCCAAGATGACAGAGGGAGAGGCCATTGAGACGACGAAAATTCACAGCGTCGGCGGCCTGTTGAGCGAAGCCAAGGCATTCGTCGCCACACGACCTTTCCGTTCGCCCCATCACACGATCAGCGATGCGGGGTTGCTGGGTGGGGGCACCAATCCTGGGCCAGGCGAGATTTCCCTGGCACACAATGGCGTTCTGTTTCTCGACGAACTGCCGGAGTTCCGCCGCAGCACGCTGGAAGTGATGCGGCAACCCTTGGAGGATGGGAAAGTCACGATTTCGCGAGCGGCAGGGACGGTTACGTTCCCAGCATTGGCTTTGCTCGTTGCGGCGATGAATCCATGCCAGTGTGGGTTCTACGGCGATTCCAAAAGAGCTTGTCGCTGCTCCTCGACGATGATCCAGCGCTACCGGCAGCGCATCAGCGGGCCGTTGCTGGATCGAATCGACCTGCATGTGGATGTCCCCCTCGTGGATTACAAGGCGCTCTCAAGCACGGCACCCGAAGAATCCTCCGAAGCGATCCGTTTGCGCGTGGAGCAGGCGCGAGGCATTCAGGCGGAGCGTTTCAAGGGCCAGAAAGGCGTCCATACCAACAGCTCAATGACACCGAGGCTGATCAAGAAACACTGCGAGCTGAATGCCGAGTGCAGCGGCCTTCTGGAGCACGCGATGGGGGAGATGAGTTTTTCAGCCCGCGCCCATGACCGCATCCTGAAAGTTGCGCGCACACTTGCTGACCTGAAAGGGCTGGAGAGGGTGGACGCCGACAGCATTTTGGAAGCGATTAACTATCGCACGCTGGACCGGAATCTGTGGACCTAACAGTGGAGGTGGCAAAGCCATGGCGCATCGGACTTGCCGACGAGGGCGGCGATCTTTTTCCGCATGCTTGGGAACGGGCTGGTTCTGCCAGCTTCCCAATTGAGAACCGATTTCACATCAACCCCCAGCTTTGTCGCGAGCTTCCGCTTGTCCAAGCCGAGCACTCGCCGGAGGGCAGTCACCGCCTCTCCAAAGTTCGTCGGGGTGGGGGATGGGTCATAGCCGAGGAACCGGGTTACCTCCGGCCACTTGGCGATATTGGGGATGATTCGGCCAGCTTCCCAGCCTTGGTAGGCGGTGGGGGAGATGCCGAACCGGGCCGCCGTCTGCTCTTGGGTTTGCCGGAAATCAAGGCGGCGCTTCCGCAGATGCTCCCCAAGGGTCTTCGGAACCTCTGGGTAGCCCTTCACCTGCCTTTCGTGGGGGCCAAGGCAACGTAGGTGTGCCCTGATTGTGGCCCAGAAAATAGGCAATGTAGCCATGCCCATGCGGTTACTATGGCGACCTCAAGCGGGAATGCCGCTGCGGTCCGCCCATGATTCAAAGATACCGCCAACGCATCAGCGGTCCTCTTCTGGATCGCATCGACCTGCATGTGGAAGTGCCGCTTGTCGATTACAAGGCGCTTGCTTCGCACGACGGTGGCGAAGCCTCCGAACCTATTCGCAAACGCATTGAAACCGTGCGTCAGCTTCAGCAGGAACGTTTTGGCAAGCAGCCCGGCGTTCATACCAACAGCAGTATGACGCCCCGTCTCATCAAAAAGCACTGCGAACTCGACAGCGAAGCCGCCGGTTGTCTCGAACACGCCATGGCCGAGATGAATTTCTCCGCTCGTGCGCACGATCGCATCCTCAAAGTCGCCCGCACTCTTGCTGACCTCGGTGGGCATGATAAAATCATCGCCGACAACGTCCTCGAAGCTATCGGCTACCGCACGCTGGACCGCAAAATGTGGACGTGAGTTTGTTGGATCACGTAGCCGTCTCTTGCGGTAGCGGCTTACCGACACTGTAAACCTTGAAGCCAATTTGACGGAGCTTGGCGTGGTCGAGCAGGCTGCGCCCATCAAAAATCCATGCGGGTTTCACCATGGCCTGATATATGGCCTCAAAGTCGAGGGCGCGGAACTCATCCCACTCCGTGAGGACCAGTAACGCGTGCGCTCCTTTGGCGGCCTGAGCTGCGCTGGTGGCGAACTCGACGTTTGGTTCATCGGCCTGGATGGCGAGATCTTTGCAAATCTGCGCGGTGGTGACCTTCGGGTCATAGATCGAGACGTTGGCGCGTTCTTCGAGTAGATCTCGACACACATAGATCGCGGCAGACTCGCGGGTGTCGTTGGTGTCTTTCTTGAATGCGAAGCCGAGTATGGCAATGCGCTTGCCGGTGACGGTGTTGAACAGCGTGCGCAACACACGCTCGGAGAAGCGATGCTTCTGCCAATCATTCATGATGATGACTTGATCCCAATAAGCCGCCACCTCAGGCAAACCGAAGTGCCCACAGAGATATACGAGATTGAGCACGTCCTTCTGGAAGCAAGAGCCACCGAAACCGACGGAGGCTTTGAGGAACTTCGAGCCAATACGCGAATCAGAACCAATGGCGCGCGCGACTTCATCCACGTCAGCGCCGGTTTTTTCACACAAAGCCGAGATGCTGTTGATGGAGGAGATGCGTTGAGCAAGGAAAGCATTGGCGACAAGCTTGGACAGCTCGGAGGACCACAAATTTGTCTTGAGGATGCGGTCACGTGACACCCAGTTGGCATAGACGCTGACGAGTGCCTCCACCGCTGCCAGGCCGGCCTCGGTTTGCTCACCTCCAATGAGGATGCGGTCCGGTTTGCTGAGATCCTTCACCGCAGTGCCTTCCGCGAGGAATTCGGGATTGGAGAGCACCTGATGCTGTAACCCTTTGGCATTCGCGCCGAGAATGGTCTGGATGGCCTGAGCGGTGCGCACCGGAATGGTGCTCTTTTCGACGATGATCTTCGGCTCTTCGGCCACCTCGGCGATGGTGCGCGCCACGGACTCAACAAACCGCAGATCCGCCGCCTTGTGCGCGCCGACGCCGAACGTTTTTGTCGGCGTATTCACGCTGACGAAGATGATGTCCGAATCGTGGATGCATTCTTTGACAGCGGTGGAGAAGAACAGATTCCGCCCGCGTGCCTGACGCACCAGATCATCGAGGCCTGGTTCGTAAATGGGCAGTTCATCCGAATTCCAAGCTGCAATGCGGTCGGCATTGAGGTCCACCACATCAACACGGATGTGGGGGCATTGGGCGGCGATCATCGCCATCGTTGGGCCGCCGACATAGCCGGCGCCGATGCAGCAAATTCTCATGGCAGCAATTGGGTGAGGTTGGAGTGTTATGGGCATGCAGTTATAGCTAGAGGCTAAGTCGAGTCCATCACACAAAGGCATTTTTAGCTTTTCGAATGGACCGTTCGTATTTTTGGCCAAATGAACGCATTGGCTCCATTTCAGCGGCATTCATCTAGCCAACGCTGCTTCTAATTGTCATCTGAGGGTGTGGCTTAGTTCTAGGCTCCAGCTTCGAAACGCTGATGAATTGGCGATTGCACTCCAGCAGACCTGCGCCACTCTGCGCACGTCTGATGAACCTCAAACCTGCCAGCCGAATTGCGATTCGTGCCGTTGTAAAAACGGTACGAGCCATTTGGCATGCCTAACTCCACGGTTTGAGGAACCTCGCTAAAGCGATCATCATTTCAAAATTCAATCAGACATGATGCCAGAAGGTAGCCCTCAGATCGGCACCTCCATGAGCACTCATACTTCTGAACTCCAATTTCATTCACAGCGTGGCACGATCGCGATGCTCGTCTCGCTGACCTGCTTCACCGGCAACGCGCTGCTGCTCAAGGTGCTTGCCTCCATTCGGCATGTCGATCCTTGGATGTCGCTGACGTTTCGCGCTGGGATCGGCTTACTGGTCACCATTGTGCTGTTCGCACCGGCGGGCACCCTCAAGCTGCGTCGTTCGTTTCAAAGCTGGCTGCTGGCCTCACGCGGTGTGCTGGGGGCGCTTGGCACGGCAGCTTACTACACCACCATCGGGCCGCTCGGTGCGGGGAAGGCTACGCTCATCGGCAACACTTGGTGCGTCTTTGCCACCATCATGGCGGCCTTCGTGTTGCATGAACGGCTCGGTGTCGTGAAGATTCTGGGCATTTTGTTCGCTCTCTTCGGCCTCGGTCTGCTCACCGGCATGACACCGGGCACGCTCACGCAGTTTGGTCATCACGAAATGATCGCACTCATTGGTGCAGTGCTCGCTGCGGCGGTCGTCGTCGTAATACGTCAACTCACGCGCACCGAGACCAGCGCCACCATCTTCGCCTCGCAGTGTGTTTATGGCCTGCTGCTCGGTGTTCCATTCGCTTTGATGCATTTCACCTCGCTGGCCTGGACGGATGTCGGGTTGCTTTCCGCAGCGGCGATCTGCGCCACCTTCGGGCAACTCGCGATGACAGAAGGCTTTCGCTATCTCTCTGTCGCCGCCGGTGGTGCGTTTCAGAACACCGTGCCGGTCATCATCACGCTATGCAGCATCAGCCTCTTTGCCGAACCCTTCACCACGCCGCAGGCCCTTGGAGCCGTGTTTGTTCTTTGGGGCAGCTTTCAGACTGTTGTGGGCGGGAGAGTAAAGAAAAAGCTTGCCTGAGCCGCTAGGTGCAAAGTTTCTGCAAACATCTTCCCCCGACGTATGTTCTTTCCCAATCATGCGCCCACTGCTTTTTCTTTGCTTCGCCGCCACCGCCGTCTTTGCCCAAACCGAGGCGGATTTCATCACGAATACCCGTCAGCTCACGTTTGAGGGCAAGCGGTCCGGTGAAGGTTATTTCAATGCGGATGGCACCAAGATGATCTTCCAGTCCGAGCGTGAGGAGGTGAATCCGTTTTATCAGATCTACCTGATGGATCTCGAAACGGGTGATCAGGAGAGGCTTTCGCCCGGCATGGGCAAGACGACCTGCGCGTGGATTCATCCAGACGGCAAGCGCGTGCTGTTTGCGAGCACTCACACCGATCCTGACTCCAAAAAACTCCAGAATGCCGAATATGAAGAACGCAAGAACACCAAGGTGCGCCGCTATTCCTGGGACTACGACGAGCACTACGACATCTGGGAATACAAGCTGGCCGACAAGAAGCTCAAGAACCTCACCAACACGCGTGGATACGACGCGGAAGGCGGTTGGTCACCGAATGGCAAGAAGATCGTCTTCGCGAGCAATCGTGCGGCTTATGAAGACAAGCTGAGCAAAGAGGACGGGGAGCGCCTGAAGATCGACAAACAATACTTCATTGAGATCTACACCGCTGATGACGATGGCTCAAACGTGAAGCGCCTGACCGAAGTGCCCGGCTATGATGGCGGCCCTTTCTTCAGCGCCGATGGCAAGCGCATCTGCTGGCGCCGATTCACGCCAAAAGGCGATGTGGCCGAGGTCTGGACGATGAACACTGATGGCAGCAATCAAAAAGCCATCACCAAGCTCGGCGCGATGAGTTGGGCACCGTATTTCCATCCCAGTGGCGAGTATTTGATCTTCACCACGAATCTGAACGGCTTCGCGAACTTCGAACTCTACATCGTCGATGCCGCTGGCAAGCATGCGCCCGTGCGCGTGACCAATACGGATGGTTTCGATGGCCTGCCCGTCTTCACGCCCGATGGCAAGAAGCTCTCATGGACGAGCGGTCGTGGCAGCGGCGGTGCCTCGCAGATCTACATGGCGGATTGGGATCACGATCATGCGCTCACGGCCCTCGGACTCAAAACCGATCCGCAAGCCCCCATCGCTCAGTCCAAGACTCCTGATTTCACTCAAACCGCTGCTGACATTCGCGATGCTGACATCAAACAACACGTGACCTACCTCGCCAGCGATGAACTCGGTGGCCGCCTCACGGGCACCGATGGTGAAAAGCTCGCCACGCAGTATTTCGCCGATGTAGCAAAGCAGATCGGCCTCGCGCCTTTCGGCGATAACGACACCTACTTCGACAACTTCGACTTCACCGCCGGTGTCGCACTCGGCGAAGGCAATGCATTGAGTCTCAATGGCAGCGAATTAAAGGTGGAACAGGACTGGAAGCCTCTCTCCTTCTCGCAAAACGGCGAGGTAGCTGCCGCAGGCATCGTTTTCGCCGGTTACGGCATCGAGACACCCGAAGAAGCCACCGGCACCGATGGCAAGAAGATCGAGACCTACAGCAGCTATGCGCATCTCGAAGTGAAGGACAAATGGGTGCTCGTGTTCCGCTACTTGCCAGAAGGCATCACGCAAGAGCGCCGCAATGAGCTCAGTCGCTACTCCAGCCTGCGCTACAAAGCGCTCACCGCACGGCAGAAGGGCGCTCGTGGATTGATCGTGGTCAGCGGACCGAATTCCAAAGTCGTGCAACAACTCGCGCCGATGACGTTTGATGCCTCGCTCGCCACCAGCGGCATCGCGGCCATCAGCATCACGGATGCTGTGGGTGACAAGCTGCTCGCCAGCGCTGGCAAGAAATTGAAGGATCTTCAGGACAAGCTCGATAACGGCGACCTTATGGGCGGCATCGAATGTACCGGCCTCAAGCTCGGTGCGAAGATCGTGATCCAGCAGGAGAAGAAAAAGGGCCGCAACGCGCTCGCGGTGCTGCCTTTTGGCGACAAGCCTGATCCACACGTCGCGCCGCTCATCGTTGGTGCGCATATTGATCATCTCGGCAGCAGCGGCGGCTCCAATTCACGCGCCAAGGGCGATGAAGTGAACAAAATCCACCACGGAGCCGATGACAACGCCAGCGGCGTCGGCGGCGTGCTCGAAATCGCTCAGTGGCTGGCCGATTTGAAGAAGCAGGGCAAGCTCACGCTCAAGCGCGACATCATCTTCGCCGCGTGGAGCGGTGAAGAGCTTGGATTGCTCGGCAGCAATCACTTCGTCGAGGCCTACGCCAAGATGATCAAGGGCGACGCCAACGCGAAGCTCACTGGCATGTTCGCCGCCTGCCTGAACATGGACATGATCGGCCGCTTCCAGAAGTCCGTCGTGCTCCAGGGAATCGGCAGCAGCTCGCTGTGGGCAAAGGAGATCGAAAAACGCAACGCACCCATCGGCCTGCCCATCACCACGCAAAACGACGCCCACCTGCCCACCGACAGCACCGCGTTCTATTTGAAAGGCATCCCCACGCTGAACGCCTTCACCGGCTCGCACGCCGATTACCACATGCCCAGCGATACCGCCGACAAGATCGACTACCCCAACGCCGCCAAGATAACCAAGCTCATGGGCCTCATCGCCCGAGGCATCGCCACCGCCGATACCGCACCCGATTACGTCGCCATGGAGGCTCCCAAGAACAGTGGGGTTCGTACAGGCCTGCGCGCCTATCTCGGCACCATCCCCGACTACGCCCAGGGCGACACCAAAGGCGTCAAACTTAGCGGCGTCTCCCCCATCGGCCCCGCAGCAAAGGCGGGCGTGAAAGCTGGCGACATCATCATCAAGCTCGGCGGCAAGGACATCGCGAACATCTACGACTACACCTATGTGATGGGCGATCTGAAAATCGGCAAGGAAACAACCATCACCGTGCAGCGTGAGGGTAAAAGCGTCGATTTGAAGATCACACCAGGATCGCGCGATTGATCACGGCCTGAACATGAACTCCGCCGTGTTCAGCAACGCCCACGCCACGTCTTGATCTGCTGCTGCTTGCTGTGAGATCGCAGCACGCTCGTTTGCTGAAGGCTCGCGGCCTAGCAATTCGAGAAACAGATCGTCGGCGGTACCACGTCTGGCGGTGGCCTTCTCGACGAGTTTATCATTCATCATAAATCGAACGAGTTCGTGTGAGATGGGCGTCAGGCTTTCATCGGTCCATTCGCGTGTGCCGCGACCGAGCATGCGGAGTGGATGGCCTGCGGCTGGCACCTGCGGGATTTGGAGATCAAATTCGCCGGAAACCACCTTCCAGATGATTTCGGAGGGCAGACGGCGGATTTGAGGGGCCGGGGCGAGGTAGCAGCCGTTCCAGTCCGTGTTGTAGTCGATGCCTGAGCGCCAGTAGGCGTTGGTGTGCGCCAGGATGCGTTGGAATTCACCGAGGCGGCTGCCACAACGCAAAAACTCTTCGATCAACACTTTGGGGGCCTGGGAGAAATCGCCGGCAGTGTTGATACCCAGGTCAATCCAGGTGGCACTGCCGCGTGGTGGGACTGTGGAGCAGCTTCGGGGGCTTTGACCAGGTTTTGGATCGAGTTGCAGGTCATGCCATGAAGGCGCATCGTCCACGCAACCCACCGATTGCTTCAATGTTCGGCCCGGCATGCCGAACAGGCTGTTCCAAATCCGCAGGGAGGCCACCATCGCAAAACGCCGACCTTCCTCCCCCTGCACGATCCACTTAGAGACCTGGGTGAGCTTGTCTTCTTCGTCGGGGAGGTAGGGCCGATAGCCAGACAACTTGAGCACTGCTGGCTGGACTACATCTCCAGGTTTGCCATAGCGATATTTGTAGTCGTTCGGCAACCGCACTGCATTTTTCTCTGCG
>CANIZT010000173.1 GCA_947471905.1 Verrucomicrobiaceae bacterium | reverse complement strand
GATTACGCCGATTACTTCGCGAACAAGTGGACTTCGCTACTGAAGAATCAGCGCACCGAGGCGGCTGACATCACCTCGAACTTCGCCTTCCACGCCTGGATGCGTGATAGTTTGCTCGCGAACACGAAGTATGACCAAATCGTGCGCCAAATCCTCGCCTCCACGGGCACCATCGTTTCCAATCCTCCCGTGGCTTGGTACAAGCGAGTCAAGGAGCCGAACGTGCAACTCGAAGACGTGGCGCAGCTCTTCCTCGGCGTGCGCATGCAGTGCGCTCAGTGTCATCATCATCCCTTCGAGCGCTGGACGCAGGCGGAGTATTATCATCTCGCTGCGTTCTTCAGCCAGATCGGCCGCAAACCGACCGCCATCGCCGGTGAAGATCTCATTTTCCACAAGCGCGGCACTGCGCAGACCGAGCACCGCAAGACACGCGTCATGCTGAAGCCCGCTGGACTTGGCGAGCCCGAAATGGACATCGCGCCCGACGATGACCCGCGTCTCGCGCTGGTCGATTGGATGAGCAAGAAGGACAATCCCTTCTTCGCCAAATCGCTCGTGAACCGCTACTGGAAGCACTTCTTCAAACGCGGCCTCGTGGAGCCCGAAGACGACCTGCGCGACACCAATCCGCCGACGAATCCTGATTTGTTCGAGGCTTTGGCCAAGAGCTTCACCGACAGCGGCTATGATTTGAAATCGCTCGTTCGCACCATCACGCAGAGTCACACCTACCAGCTCAGTTCCACGCCGAACGAGCACAATGCGGTGGATCGCCAGGCCTTCTCGCACTTCTATCCGAAACGCATGACCGCCGAGGTGCTGCTCGACAGCATCGACATGGTCACTGGCTCGAAGACGGACTTCGCCGACCTTCCGGCCGGCACCCGCGCCATCTCTCTGCCTGACAACAGCTACACCCGCGCCTCACCGTTCCTCAAAGTCTTCGGACGCCCCGACAACATCAGTGTGTGCGAGTGCGAACGCGTTTCCTCCGCCAGCCTCGCACAGAGCCTGCATCTCATGAACGCTGCCGATGTGAAAGCCAAACTCACCGCCGCCGGTGGCCGCGCCGAGATGCTCACCAAGGCCGAGATGTCCGAGCCCAAGCGCATCCGCGAACTCTACCTCGCCGCTTTTTCCCGCGAACCTGCTGCCGACGAAATTCGCATCGCCGAAACCCATCTGCTGAAGCCTCGCTCCGACGCAGCAGGCAAGCCGCTCGATTCCCAACGCGCTAAACGCAACGGCTACGAAGACCTGCTCTGGGCGCTGCTGAACACGAAGGAGTTCCTCTACAATCATTAAGACCATGCATTCGAAAACAGCCCTCTCTCTTGCCCTCGGCATCTTCTTTGCCGCTTCCGCCTTTGCTCAGCAGGTCACACTGCCGCTGCCTCGCCTGCTCACCGTCATGCCGATGGGAGGTCAGGCGGGCACGAATGTCGAAGTCACGATCACGGGTGAAAACATCGAAGACGTGACCGAGCTGACCTTCTCCTCGCAGAAGATCGTGGCGAAACCCGTGGCCGGAGCGACAAACAAATTTGCAGTCAGCATCGCAGCCGATGCAGCGGTGGGTGTTTACGATGCGCGAGTGATGTCACGGCTCGGTGTGTCCTCGGTGCGGGCGTTTTCGGTGAACAAACTGCCGGAAGTCGTGCGCACGAAGGCCAACAACACCGTGGAGACAGCGATGGCGCTGCCTGTCGGCACGATTTGCAACGCGACGATGACCAAGCGGGCGGTGGATTTTTATTCCTTCCAAGGTGTGAAGGACAAGGCCGTCGCCATCGACTGCGCGGCGGTTGGGATCGACTCGCGGCTCACGCCGGTGCTCATCCTCGCGGATGCGAAGGGTGGCGATCTGAAAGTGAACCGCACGGGCGGCATCATCGACTTCACGCCGCCTGCGGACGGCACTTATCTCATCAAGGTGAGCGACCTCACCTACCAGGGCGGCGAGCGTCATTTCTATCGCCTCGCGCTGCAAAATTCCCCCGCGCAGCCACAACCGCAGACCGCGACAGTCAGCTCGATGTCCTGGCCGCCAGAAGGTCTCGCAGCGACGGCTTCAGCCAAAGAAACCGAGCCGAACAACAAGGACGCGCAGAAGATCACGCTGCCTTGCGACATTTCGGGTGCTTTCTACCCCGCTGCGGATGTCGATACCTTTGAGTTCACGGCCAAAAAAGGCGAGACGTGGTGGGTGGAGGTCGCCAGCGAGCGTCTCGGACTCAACACCGATCCCTTTGTGCTCGTGCAGCAGGTGAAGGACGGCAAGTTCACCGACGTGGCCGAGTTGTACGACATCGCACCGCCGATGAAGACGACGAGCAACGGCTACTCTTATGACGGCCCGCCCTACGACGCTGGTTCGCCGGATGTGATGGGCAAGTTCGAGGTCAAGGAAGACGGCACCTATCGCCTGCAAGTGCGCGATCTCTTCGGCGGCACGCGCACCGACGCGAACAACATCTATCGTCTCATCGTGCGTCAGGCCACGCCGGACTTCTCCCTCGCCGCGTGGGCCATCCACATGACGCTGCGCAATGGCGACCGCGCTTCGCTTTCCAAACCGATGGCGCTGCGTGTCGGCGATTCGCGCGCGTTTGAAGTCGCCGTGCAACGCCGGGATGGCTTCGATGGCGAGATCGACATTACAATGGAAAATCTGCCACCTGGAGTGACTGCCGCCGGTTTGAAAATCGGCAAAGGCAAGCCTTACGGTCATCTCATCCTCACCGCGTCCAGCGATGCGAAGTGCGGCTTCTCACTCGCCAAGATCGTCGGCAAAGCCACGATCAATGGAGCCGTCGTTGCACGTCCTGTTCGCGTCGCGAGCATGGAATGGCCCGTGAAGGATGCGAAGGGAGAAATCCCCGCGCCACGCCTCATGGCCGACGTTCCCGTGTCCGTGACAGATTCCGAACAGGCCCCAGTGACCATCGCACTGGCTGAAAACAAGGTCTTCGAGGCCAAGGCGGGCGAGACGCTGAAAATCCCGCTCAAGCTCACCTGGCGCAATGAGTTCAACGGCACCTCAATCAAAGTGAAAGCCTACGGCGAAGGTTTCAGCGCCATCAAGGAGTTCGACATTCCGATGAAAGCGGCCACGCACGAGCTTGTGCTCAATCTCGCCGAACTGAAGATCGCCCCGGGCGATTACACGTTTGCGCTGCAGAGTCTCGGCATCTGCAAATACAGCTACAACCCCGCCGCAGTCCCTCTCGCCGAAGCCGAGCAAAAGAAAGCCGAGCAACTGCTCGCCGCCGCTGCCGCCGAAGCCAAAAAAATCGCTGCCACCGATGCCGAGGCCGCAAAGAAAGCCGCAGAGAAGCAAAAGCAGGCAGAAGCCGCCATGACCGCCGCATCGACACGCATGAAGTCCGTGACCAGCGCTGCGAATCCAACGGACACCGTCGAAATTCTCATCTCCGAGCCGATCCGTGTTTCCGTGAAGCCCGCAGCAGTCACCACCGCCAGCAAGTGATGAAACCACACGCTCTCCTCGCTCTTCTTTGCACCTCGACAGCCGCCCTGGCTACCGATCTGGATTATTACAAGGACGTTTATCCCTTCCTGAAGACGAACTGCATCTCGTGCCACAACAAGACCACGACGAAGGCGGATCTGAACATGGAGACGCCCGCGCTGATGATCAAAGGCGGTGAGAATGGAACGGCACTCATTCCGGGAAAGAGCACTGAGAGCCTCGTGGTGCAGGCTTCGCTGCATCAGCATGACATGGAGATGCCGCCGGGGAACAACAAATCCGGCGCGGTGAATCTCACGCCCGCGGAGATCGCGATTTTGAAGCAGTGGATCGACCAGGGCGCGAAGGCGTCCGTGCAGCAGGAGCGCGCGGTGGTGTTGCAGGCGTTCGCGGCCAGCGTCGATCCGATCTACAGCGTGGCGATGACCCAGGATGGGCGTTATGTGGCCTGCGGGCGCTCAAACCAGATCTTCGTCTATGACTTGGCGACGCGGCAGTTTGTGGCGCAGATCAGCGATCCAGCGGAGAAGAATGGCGCGGCGCATCGGGCGCTGGTGCAGTCGCTTTCCTTCAGTCCGGACGGCACGAAGCTGGCAAGCGGCAGTTTCCGCGAAGTGAAGATTTGGAAGCTTGAAGCTGGCAAACCGGCAGCAAGTGCCGCGAAAGCCGTCTCGGCACCTGCGAGTGCCGACTTGATCAAAAAGATCGCCACCGCAGGCAAAGTGGTCGTGCTGAGCAGCTCCATGTCCGCCGATGGCAAGCAGGTCGTCACCGGTTGCGCCGATGGTTCGGTGCGCGTGTGGGATGCCGCGACGGCAAAGCAGATCATCGAACTGCGTGGCAGCGTGGCGGCGACGAAGAAGACGGCGGAGCTGGATTGGACCATCGCGGCCCAGACGCTGGAGCAGGCTTTCCAAAAGAGCGAGATCGCCCGCATCGAAGCGCAGGACAAGGCGCTCGATGTGCTGCTGGGCAAAGCCAAGGAAGCCATCGTGACGATGAAGAAGGTGCTGCCAGAAAAACAAAAAGCCGTGCCGCCCACGACCGAGGCTAAAACGACCGCACAGAAGGCCGTGGATGAAGTCGCGACCAAGATCAAAGCCGTTCCTGGCGGCAAACCGGATGCCGCGCTCGACAAGCTGCTCAAGGATGCGCAGGACAAGCTCATCACCACAAAGATGACCGAAGTATCCGCTCTCGCGGCCGTCTCTGCCGCCGAAAGCAATGTGAAGGACGCCGAGGACGACTTGAAACGCATCAGCGACTCGAAGGCGAAGAACGCCAAGGCCGTTGCCGCCGCGAATGCAGCCATCGCCACCGCCAAAATCACGCAGGACAAGGCCACCGCCGATCTCGCGGCCTTGAAGATGGCTTTGACCAAAACAAACGCGAAACCCATCGCCGTGGCCTTCTCCGCCGATGCGCAGCGTGTGGCGTCGATGTTTGAAGATGGCACGCTGCGCGTGTGGGCCGCCGCCAGTGGCACTCCGATCGAAGAAAGCATCGGCAACGTCGCTGCGACCACGACCATCACTTCCGCGGCGGATGGTTCGTTCGTGGCCACCAAAGCCGTCACGCAAACTGTTGGTAATTCGCCGCGTTGGACGTTGGAGCGCAAGATCGACCAGAAGGGGCTGTTCGCCGATCGTGTGAACGCCGTGCGCTTCAGCCCCGATGGCAAAACGCTCGCCACCGGCGGCGGCGAGCTTTCCCGCTCCGGCGACATCATCATCTTCGATGTCGCGACCGGCAAAGCCACGCAGACGTGGAAGGAAAAACACACCGACACGGTGCTATGCCTCGATTTCTCGCCCGATGGCAAGCGCCTCGCCTCCGGTGCCGCCGACAAGATCGCGCGTGTTACTGACATCGCTTCCGGCAAGCAGACGAACCTCTTTGAAGGCCACACACATCACGTCATGGGCGTCGCCTTCCGCAGCGATGGCCGCGTGCTCGCTACCGCCGGCGCTGAGGGCACTGTCTCGACCTGGGACATGATCATTGGCGAGCGAAAGAAGAAGATCGAAGGCTGGACCAAGGAAGTCACCTCGCTGCAGTTCATCGGTGCCACGAATCAAATCGTCACCTCCGCCGGCGACAACCGCGTCCGCATCGTCACCGACGACGGCACCGAAGTCCGCGCCATCGCCAACCTCCCCGACTACATGCAAGCCGCCGTCAGCGCACCCAACGGCAGCGCCATCATCGCCGGCGGTGAAGACAGCCTGCTGCGCGTATGGGACGGCGCGGGGAAGGAACTCGTGGCGTTTGGGGCGAAGTAGCGGCCGCGCAATCGCAGCCTCAGGATAAACGACGACGTTCACACTCGTAGGTTTCGATGCTTGTCCTCCCTCATTCAGCCACCCTCCCAGATTCGCTGCGCCGGTCCGATGTCGCGGCGTGGGTTCATGGACTTCGGGTTGACGGGGCTGGCGACGCTGAGCTGGCCGGGCTTGATGAAGCTGCGCGCGGAGAATGCGCTGAAGCCGAAGAGCGAGCGCACGGCGGTGATCATGGTGTTTCTGCCGGGCGGACAATCGCACCTCGACACCTATGATCCGAAGCCGGAGTCGAGCAGCGAGTATCGCGGGCCGTTCAAGACAATCTCCACAAAGATCCCGGGCACGCATTTCACGGAGTTGATGCCGTTGCAGGCGAAGATCGCGGACAAGTTCACCGTGCTCCGCTCGATGAATCAAACGGCGGGCGGGCATCCGGCGGGAACGCTGCAAATGCTCTCGGGTGATCCTGACACGCGCGACAAACCAGCCCCGCGTCTGCCAGACTGGATGTCAGTAGCGCATTATCTGCGCTCCAAAGATCCGCAGCGCCCGCAGGCGTTGCCAAACTATGTCAGCGTCAATCCGATCAACGCGTCCTACTGCGGACCGGCGTATCTGGGTGAATCCTATGCGCCATTCTCGGTGAGCGAGGATCCGAACCGCCCGAACTTTGAGGTGCCGAACATCGGGCTGCCGGATGAGGCGGAGACGCGTAGGCTCAGCGACCGCGTCGCGTTGCGGCGGAGTCTAGACAAGATGGAGCGTGCGTTTGATCGCGAGGGAGAACTCGGTGCGCTCGATCAGTTTGAGTCCCAGGCGATGTCGCTGCTCACGAATTCGCAGACACGCGATGCTTTTGATTTGAGCAAGGAAGACGCCCGGACACGGGATCGCTACGGGCGAAATCGTTGGGGGCAGCAGTTGCTGCTGGCGCGTCGTCTCGTGGAGGCGGGTGTGGAGATCATCACCAGCAGCCTGCATGGCCCTCTATGCGGCCGCACGCAGGTTTGGGACGATCACGCAGTGGATCATCACATCTTTGAGGCGCTGCGCTTCCGCATGGGAAACTACGATCAGGCCGTGTCCGCGCTAATTGAAGATATTTATGCACGTGGTCTCGACAAACGCGTACTCGTGGTCGTCACGGGTGAGTTTGGCCGCACGCCGAGGATCACTTTTGATCGCAGCACGGGCGCGGGTGATGCCAGCGGACCTGCGGGCACGCTGCAACCCGGTCGAGATCACTGGCCGCGGGCTTTTTCCAACATCTGGGCCGGTGGCGGCATCCAGACGGGTGCGGTCATTGGTGCTACGGACAAACGCGGTGAGGACGTGATCGAGCGGCCATGCAGCGCGGGGGATTTTCTCGCGACGATCTATCACCATCTGGGCATCGACGCCTCCAAGGTCACGATCAAGGACTTCAATGGCCGCCCGACACCCATTGTCGATCACGGCCGGCCGATTCCGGAGCTGATGGCGTGAGCTTTGCCAAGGCATTGCCCGATAAACACAGGCATCGCCGAGCGTAGGTTTAATCACATGTCTTCCATTATTCAGCCCCCTTCTATCGTTCGTTGCGCCGGTCCTTTGTCGCGCCGGAGCTTCATGCAGTTCGGTTTGACCGGCATGGCGACGTTGAGCTGGCCGAGCCTGCTCAAACTGCGCGCGGCAAATGCGGCGCTGCCGAAGAGCGAACGGAAGTCGATCATCATGGTCTGGCTGCCGGGCGGGCAATCGCACATCGACACCTATGATCCGAAGCCGGACGCGAGCAGCGAGTATCGCGGGCCGTTCAAGACGATCTCCACCAAGGTGCCGGGCACGCAGTTCACCGAGCTGCTGCCGATGAACGCGAAGATCGCGGACAAGTTCACCCTGGTTCGTTCGATGAATCAATCCGCAGGCGGACATCCGGCGGGAACCATGCAGATGTTCTCCGGCGACACCGACACGCGCGACAAACCGAAGCCGCGCCTGCCCGACTGGATGTCGGTGGTGCATTACCTGCGCGCTAAAGAAGGCGGACGCACCAACCCGCTGCCGAACTACATCGGCGTGCCTGCGGCGTCGGGAGAATACTCCAGCCCCGCTTATCTCGGCGATGCCTACGCGCCCTTTGCGGTTAGCGATGATCCGAATCGCCCGAATTTCCAGGTGCCGAACATCGGACTGGCCGACGAGTCAGAAAACCGCCGTCTCAGCGACCGCATTGTTCTCCGCAAGAGCCTCGACAAGATGGAGCGTGCCTTTGATCGCGAAGGCGAACTCGGCGCGCTCGATGAATTTGAATCCCAAGCTGCCACGCTACTCACGAATCCGCAAACACGCGACGCCTTTGACCTCAGCAAAGAGGATCCGGCGACGCGTGACCGCTACGGGCGCAATCGCTGGGGTCAGCAGTTACTGCTGGCACGTCGTCTCGTCGAGTCGGGCGTCGAAATCATCACCAGCAGCCTCAGCGGGCCGCTCTGTGGCCGCGTGAACAACTGGGACGACCACGCGGTGAATCAGCATCAGTTTGAAGCGCTGCGCTTCCGCATGCCGACCTATGACCGCTGCGTGTCAGCGCTGATCGAAGACATCTATGCGCGTGGACTCGACAAACGCGTGCTCGTCGTCGTCACAGGCGAATTCGGCCGGACGCCAAAGATCAGCTTCGACCGCAGCACTGGCGCGGGCGATGCCAGCGGCCCAACCGGCACGCTGCAACCCGGCCGCGACCACTGGCCACGTGCTTTCACCAACATCTGGGCCGGCGGCGGCATCCAGACTGGCGGCGTCATCGGCGCGAGCGACAAACGCGGCGAAGACGTGGTCGAACGCCCCTGCAACGCCAGTGACTTCCTCGCGACGATTTATCATCATCTCGGCATCGACTACGGCAAGGTCACACTCAACGATCTCAACGGTCGTCCGGTCCACATCGTGGAGAATGGGCGTGCGATTGCGGAACTCATCGCTTGAGTTGGTGAAGTTCTAACCTGAACAGGAGTCACAGTGTCGGCTTGATCACCGCCTGTTAGCCAGGGCGTAAAGGGCTTTTCTTTACTGGTGAGCGGAAGGTCGTGAAATTCAGCGGACTGGTGATGTATTCTGCGCCCTTCAACGAATCACAATATTCATGAAATCACATCCTATACTCATCATTCTTGCTGCGTTGATGCCAGTGCACGCACAAGTCATCGACGGACAATTTCCAGTCACATCGAATCTCAATGTGGGAGTAGCGAAGGTGGACATCACGCCGACTGACGTTGCGGGCATCACGGTGATCGGGCATCGGCGTGAGGTGACGGGGGTGCGTGATCCTCTGCGCGCGGCTGTTTTGATTCTCGATAATGGTGAGACGAAGGCTGCCATCGTGACGATGGATACGATTGGCGCATGGGAGGATATGGTAAAGCTGGCGCGGGCTGGTATCGAAAAGGAGACGGGAGTGCCGGCGGCGAACGTCATGGTATCAGCTTCGCACAATCACTC
>CANIZT010000172.1 GCA_947471905.1 Verrucomicrobiaceae bacterium | reverse complement strand
CGTCTTCATCGCCAGCGCCGACTTCATGAACCGCAACCTCTCGAAGCGCGTCGAACTCCTCACGCCCGTCGAAGACAAAGAGGCCCGCAAACGTTTGCAGCACATCCTCGAAACGCACTTCGCCGACACCGCCCGCGGACGCACCCTCAAACCCGACGGCACCTGGCACCTCGCTCACGTCACCGCCGCCAAAGCGCACCGCTCCCAGGAGCAGTTTGCCCGCGAAATGACCAAGCGTGCGCGGCAGGCGAATGAATCACCGGACGTGCTGGTGCCGCATACGCCGAAGTAATCACACCGCCGGCCACAGCCCTTTGTAAACCAGCGCACCAATGATGCCGCCGATGATCGGGCCAACGACGGGAATCCAGGCGTAGCTCCAATCGGAGCTGCCTTTGCCGGGGATTGGCAGCACGAAGTGCGCGAGACGTGGTCCGAGGTCGCGAGCTGGATTGATAGCGTAGCCGGTGGGGCCACCGAGAGACAAACCAATCGACCACACGAGCAGGCCGACGAGCGCGGGGGCGAAGCCTTTGTCGAAGCCGGAGTTCGGCACGAGGTTCACGGGAGACAGGATCGCCAGCACGCCGAGCACGAGCACGGCGGAGCCGATGATCTCGCAGATCAGATTGCCCACCGTGTGGCGGATCGCCGGACCGGTGCTGAAGACGGCGAGTTTGGCTCCTTGATCATCCGTCACTTTCCAATGCGGCAGATAGGCCAACCAGACCAGCACGCCGCCAAGAAACGCGCCCGCCATCTGCGCGGCGATGTAACCAGGAACGAGCGCCCAGTCGAATTTTCCAATCGCCGCAAGGCCCAGCGTCACCGCCGGGTTCAAATGCGCACCGCTGATCGCGTTCGTGCAGTAAACACCCACGGCCACCGCAAATCCCCAGCCTGCGGTGATGACAATCCACCCTGCGTTGTGTCCCTTGGTCTGTTTGAGCAGCACATTCGCGACGACACCGTCGCCAAGGAGAATGAGGATCATCGTGCCAAGTAGTTCTGCGAGATTGGCGGACATAAGTGTTGGCTGGTTGGTTGAATTTCCGCGCAGGCTATCGGGCCGCGTGAAAAAGGGCAAGAGTCTATTCCTCCCGCGCCGCCTTCAGCCGCTCGTCATCGAGATCGAGACGATACATAAGCTGGTTGTAGTCGTAGCGTGGTGTAGCGACGGGATTACCGGAGAATGTCTCGGCATACGTGCCTTGGAAGAAGATCACACGACCGTCGAGCTGGTCGAAGAACGCCTGGTGGCTGGGGTTGTAGAAGCTGTACTTCGGATGCGTGGCGACTTTGACCGCCTTGCGCCACGGGCCTTCGATCAGTTTCGACTCCAGATACCAGACTTCGCCGAGATAAGACACATCGCCGCCGTCTTGCACGGCGATCATGACCCAGCGCTCGCGATGCTTGTTCCAATGCACGCTGCCGGTATGCAGATGCACCGGCTTGCCCGTCTGCGCAGCGACGACCTGCATGCGCGCCTTGTTCTTTGGCAGCTTTTTTTCTGCGATGAGCTTTTCCTCATCTTTCTGCGTCGTTGGATTCAATGAGTTCTGCCAGACGTAGTCGCGATGCTCCGCTGACCACAGCAATGACTCATAGGCGGAGGTGTTTTGCACGGAGTCGTAGTCCGCCTTCACACGCGTCTGACAAAATGGCGCGGCGAAATAGATCCAGTCGCCTTCTTCGCCTTTGGCACGCACAGCATTGTGCTGCGGGTGCTGCCACTCAAATTCATCCCCCAGAACGGCGATGCGGTGAAAGCGTTCCGTGGTTTCATCCAGCTCCGCGAGGCCGTGCTCCAATCGCTTGCCGAGATCACGCCAGCGCGAGTAATGCGCGAGTAGATGCTCTTTGTTCTCCGCATCCGTCACCGTACACATGCCGAACAACCAAACGACACCAGGTTCATCGACGGGCAGCATTTTCGCCACGGCATCCTTGTCATCGGTGATGTATTCAAAGTGGATGCCATGCTCAGGATCAAGGCCACCCTTGTCAGGCGGATCGCTCCAGGCAGCAGTGGAGTGGAAATTCCCCAGCGGGTAGTTTGGTCGCTGCGTGTCGCCGAAGATCCAAAAATAGCGGCCTTTCCACGGCACCACCTGCACGGAGTCTTGCCCCATCACATCGGCGAACAAGTTTGGACTTGGGAGTGACGCTTCAAGACCCAGTAACGTGCTATCGCGATAAATTCCTTGCCCGGTGAGTCGGCACAACCGTTCGGCAATATTTGTGCGCAACACCTTCACCTCTGCTGTTTTTCCAGCCACCGGCGTCAGCCGCACGCCCGCAAAGCCAAAGCCATCCTTCGCTAACGCATAACCCGGCCCTTCGACATTAAAATAGACCACACGGTTCATGAGCCCCGGCTCATTGAAGGCGATCCATCCCGCGCTGTCCGTGGTGAGAGCGATGTTGTTTGTCGTTTTCAATGTGATCAGCGGCACACCGCGACCATTCGTCTCATCGATCACATGAATGCCAAAATAATCCTCCGGCGCGGCGAACGCAGCCAGTGGCAGCACGGAAGCGATGAAAAGGAGGCGGAAAATCATGTTGCTGGTGTATCACCAACCGCAGGTGTGAGGAAAGACAATTTCGTGACGCTTGACACGCGGAACGCAGATGCGAAGGCGCAGGGCATGTTTTTCGACACGCATACCCACCTCGCCAACAAGCATTTTGACCACGACCTGCCCGCCGTGCTCGCTCGCGCACGCACTGCGGGCGTCACGCGCATGGTCGCACCGGCCACGGACCTCGAAAACGCACGCAAGCTGCTCGCCATCGCCGAAAACGAGCCGGATGTGCGCGTTGCGGTCGGAATTCATCCTTGTGATGCGGACACAGTCTCCGGCACCGGCTGGATCGACGAGCTGTGTGAACTCGCGAAACATCCCAAGGTCTGCGCCATTGGCGAGATCGGCCTCGATTACTTCCATGCGCCGCCTGAGGGCTTCACGCTCGACGATTGGAAGGCGCATCAGGCGAAAGTGCTCACCGCACAGCTTGAACTCGCGGCAGAGGCAAAGCTGAACGTGATCCTGCACAACCGTGAGAGCTGGGACGACCTCACGGCGCTCGTGTTACCGTTCAGTGATCGCCTTCGAGGTGTCTTCCACTGCTTCACTGGCACCATCGAACAAGCGCAGCCGCTCTTGGAGCGCGGCCACCTCATTTCCTTCACTGGCATCGTGAGTTTCAAAAGCGCCGGAGTCATCGCTGAAACGGCCCGTGTGGTGCCTGCGGGCAGTTACATGATCGAAACCGACGCGCCCTACCTCGCGCCAGTCCCGCACCGCGGCAAACGCTGCGAGCCGGCCTATGTGGCCGACACGGCACGCGCCATCGCCGCACTGCGTGTTGAAGCGGTCGAACAAGTCGCTGCCGACACGACTCGCAACGCACTCGATTTCTTCCGTGGCTGGAATTGATCTCCAGCGAAAGCATTTCAATCTCACCACGTTCTCTGCCACCACCATGAAACTGCCAGCTCTTCTCGCCTCACTCCTCCTCGCCTCGTTTGCCAGCGCCGCCCAACTCACCATCGAACAAACCGCCACCGGCGGTGCCATCGTGAAGGTGGACGGCCAGATTTTTGCCGAATACATCGTCGATCAGGCGAACAAGCCGTATCTCGCCCCGGTCTTCGGTCCCACCGGCAAGCAGATGACGCGCAACTACCCGATGAAGACCGTCGAGGGAGAGCAACACGATCATCCGCATCATCGAGGCATCTGCTTTGGCCATGAAGGCATCAACGGCATCCAGAGCTGGGCAGAGCAGTTGACGTTCGGTGAAGGCGCCAAGAAAAGCGAAAAGGCCAGCACACTGGGCAGCGAAAAACACCGCGAATTCAAAAAGATCGAAGCCAAGGGCGACTCTGTCGTGCTCGTCTCCATCATCGACTATCTTGATGCGAGTGGAAAAAAATATCTCGAAGAAGAACGCACGATGACTTTTCGCGCCGACGGCAAAACCCGCAGCATCGACATGCAGCAGATTCTCTCCGCCACCGAAGGCCCCGCCAAGTTTGAAGACAAGAAGGACGCAGGCTTGAGCATCCGCGTGCCTACCGAGATGGCAGTGGAGATCGAGAAAAACAAAAAGGGCAACGGCCACATCATCAACAGCGAAGGTCTCAAAGATGCCGGCGCCTGGGGCAAGCGTGCCAAGTGGTGCGACTACTACGGCACCGTGGGCGGTGAAAACGTCGGCGTCGCGATCCTGAACCATCCTTCCAGCTTCCGTTTCCCCACGCCGTGGCACGTCCGCACCTACGGCCTCTTCACCGCGAATCCCTTTGGCACCAAGTCGCTCGACAAGGATGCCCCCGACGGTGCCTACGAACTCAAGAAGGGCGAATACACTTTCTTGCGCCATCTGTTCCTCTTCCATCCTGGTGACGAGAAAGAGGGCATGGTCGCTGAGGCTTACGAAGCTTACTCGAAGCAGTAAAGTAGATTGAATCTGCGTGCGCAGCACCTCACTGCATGCCCTCGTTTTTACAGAACCTGTTCTCGAGCCGTGGGCCTGGGTTCCTCGAAATCACCTTTGGCAGCACGATGGCGATCGGGCTGCGTTATGCTTTTTTTGCCGGCGTGGCGTGGCTGCTCGGTTACGTCCTATTCAAGCGCCGCTGGTTGCATCGGAAGATCATCGCAAGTTTTCCAGCATCGCAGGAGGTGTGGCGGGAGATTCGCTATTCGGCGCTGTCGGTGTTGATCTTTGGCATGGTGGGCGCGGCGACGGTGCTGGCTGCGCGGCAGGGCTGGACGCAGATGTATCGAAAGATCGACCAGCATGGCATGACGTGGTTCTGGTTGAGCATCGGGTGCGCCATCGTACTGCATGACACCTGGTTCTACTGGACGCATCGGGCGATGCATCATCCGCGTCTGTTTCGTTGGTTTCATCGCGTGCATCATCTCTCGCGCAATCCCACGCCATGGGCGGCTTATGCATTCAGTCCATTGGAGGCACTGGTGCAGGCGGCGATCTTCCCCCTGGCGATGGTTTTGATCCCCATGCATCCGTACGCGTTCGGACTGTTCATGCTGTGGCAGATCGTCTTCAACATCGCCGGGCACACGGGTTATGAGTTCCATCCGCGCTGGTTCATGAAATCACCGCTGCGCTTCATCGCGAACACGCCGACGAACCACATCATGCATCACGAGACGCTGCGTGGGAACTACGGTCTCTACTTCAATGTCTGGGACCGGCTCATGGGCACGAATCACGCGGATTACGAGACGCGATTTAACAAGGTTACCTCACGGAAGCGAGACCAAGCCGAAAGCTGATTCATACGCCGAGCAGTTCACGCGCCTCCGCCTGTCCCGGTGCCGGGCGGCCATACTCGCTGGCGGTGACGCGGGCGAGTGAGATGAGCTGACGCCAGCGGAAGGCAGGACGGGTGCGATGAAACTCGTCCCAGGTGGTCTGATAATACTTCTCGGCATGCAGCGCTCCGTCCTCGCTGACCGCATGACGCAACAGCAGTTGGAAAACCGCCTCTGGCTTGACACCCTGCATGCCGCAGCGATGCACGATACCGGCAGCATGTCCCTGAAGGTTCTGGCGGATGTTACCGTCAAGTTCAGCGAGCAGCTTCGTTGGATCCGTGATCTGGCTGATGTGACTCTTCGAAGGAAGCGGCTCCCATTCGAGGAACTTCTGGCCGCTGCTGGTGCGATCCCGAGCGATCTGCCATGCGCCGAGGATGAGACAGGCGAAGACATTCCTGCCTTTGCTTACCTGCGAGAGATTGCGCCAAGCATGCACGGAGTCGCTGGCATGCACGCCAACGGAGTCGCCATGCACGCTGCCGGGCGGCTTGCCCGGAGCTTCCCACTCGGGCGGACGGCCATGATCACGCAGCACGAGCTGATTGGCGGCCAGCGAGATGGCCTCGCCGATTTCATGCGGATCAAAACCTTCCTCAAGCGCCGCCGCCACCGCACCGGCGGCATTTTCGGGTGTGCCGCTGAAAATATTCATGCTGAGCTTTTCCATGACGCCATCTTCCATCGACCGCGTGCCAGGATCGCGGCCCATGAGCTTGTGCTCGTCGAGCAGCTTCGTCAGCGCCTTGCTGTGCTCGTCCCACTCGGGTCTGCGATAATTTTCCGAGTTCAGGCAGTAGCGCAGCGACATGCGCAGCAGCGTCGTCGCATGCTCATGGCCCACGACATCCAGCAAATCCCAGGCGCGATACGGCAGCACGGTGCGATGCACCTCCGGATTGTCCTGCACGCATTCCAGCAGCGCGTTGAAGCCGTCATCCGCACTTTGCTGAATCATGGTGGCTAACATTTTCTCCGCGCCCGCCGTGTCCTTGCGTTTCACCGCCTCGTGAAGCTGTGCACCGGTGACTTTGTCAGTGCCAGGAGTCACCATACTCAGTGTTTCGTCGCCCCGACCGCCATTTTCCTGCATACGGTTGGTGTTGCGATACAGCACCTTAAACACCGGCAGCGCGGCCTGTTTCTCCGGCATCGAAGCGGCCATTTTCAGCGCAGGATAGAGCGCCATCAGCGTGTGGAAGCCGATGTAGTCCTCGCCGCCAAAGGTGCGTGCGTTTGCCAGCACACCTGCGGCCACGAGTTTCTTCAACGGCACACTGTCCTTAAGCTTCGCTGCGAGCGCAGGCTGTAGTTTCGCCACTGGCGTCTCCTGCATGAAGCAGACGAGCGACTCCATGTCGCCGAAGTTTAACGCCGCAGGTGCTGACACAGCGAAGGCGGAGGAGATGCCGAACTCAGATGCGAGCGCTGGACCGATGGTGGCGAGAAGCGTGCCTTTGCCCACATCAGCAAGGAAAGCACGACGGGATTGCGGTTCATTCATGAGGACCTCCAGGTTGGTATTAAACCGAGTGTCCCGGTTTGCGCACCAAACAGCAAGACTCAATTTTGAGCAGCTTAACGGACACGATTTACCTGAAAGCCAGCAAACTCGACCCAGCACGCACGTGTGGGTGCCCATGAGGCATCTCCGCCACCGTGGAAAGTTTCAAAATAGAGACCGTCCACGCCGAAGCTGTCCACGGTGCGCCATTCCATGTTCGGACGCTCGACCACGAGGCGTTCTTCCTGACCTTCCAACGTGAGCCAGACACGCAGACTCCCAGTGCGACCACCCAGAGCATTCATTGTTAATGCCATGCGTACTTTCACAGGGGCATCGGTGGGAAAGCGAAAGTCAGAGGGGAAGGCATAGCGATCGCCATAGTCGCCCTTTTGGTTCTTGTGATAGATGTAGGCCTCGCCGCGGCCGTCCTTGCGCCACATGAGGCGGGCGGAGAAGCCGTTCATGCCTGTCGCGCGATGGCCGCCGCTGACATTTTCTGGTCCGCCGCATAGTCCAGGCAGCTTGCCGCCTTTGACGAAATCGAAGTCCTTGCTGAAGCGCAGTGTATAGCTCAGTTCTGCGCTTTCGCTTTTTGCAAACGGCATGCGCCAGCCCGCTCCACCTTCTTCTGGACCAATCTTACCTATGGCGAAGTTCACACGCAGCCATTTTAAACCATCACTTTCGATGACGGAAACGCGACCTTCCTGCACGCCGCCTTCAAATTCGCAGCCCGGCCAGTCCTGCTTCCATTGCTTGACGGTGTAAGGTCCAGCTTCGCCTGAAGGAGAGATGCTGAATGGTAGTTCTACACCCCAAGCACCAAGACTCGTGCCGAGAACCATCGAAAGTAAGACGAAAAGTGAAAGTCGCATGTGCCAGCGAAAAACGTCCACGAGTTCGATTATGTAAATGCATTTTTTGTTCCCACTGAGGTTGATGCATGTCATGCTCAGTGACCATGCGCCCCCAACCCATTTTTACCACCTTGTTGGCTCTTATATTGCCAGCTTTTCTTTCTGCTGAAGACGCGAAGCCCAATAAATCTGATACGCCACCGGAGGTGAAGAAAGAGGACAGCGGGGAGACGAAAAAGGAGGATAAGAAGCCGGATGCGGATAAGCCGGTTATGACGGAGGGCAAGGTGACTATTCGTGGCAAGGAGATCGCGTATGAGGCGAAGGCGGGCACGCTGCCGATCTTGAAGCCCGATGGGAAGCCGTCTGCGCAGGTGTTTTACACGGCTTATACGATGAAAGACGTGAAGGACAAGGCGACGAGGCCGGTGACGTTCTGTTTCAATGGTGGACCGGGCAGCAGTTCAGTGTGGCTGCATCTGGGTGCCTTTGGTCCGAAGCGCGTGGACTTGCCTGCGGATGGCCTGACCCCGCCAAAGCCGCCGGGTGGGCTGGTGAACAATGAGTTCTCGCTGCTGGATGTGACGGATCTCGTTTTCATCGATCCGGTGAACACAGGCTTCAGCCGTGCGGAAGATCCGAAGAACTTGGGCGACTTCCTCGGCGTGCAGGAGGACATCACGAGCGTGGGCGAGTTCATGCGCCTCTGGGTGACGCGTGAGCAGCGCTGGCGCTCGCCAAAGTTCATCGCGGGTGAAAGCTATGGTGGCATTCGCGGCGGTGGTCTTGCGCAGCACCTTCAGCAGCGGCATCGCATGTATCTGAATGGCATCATCATCGTTTCCGGGTTGCTGGATTATGCGACGCTGATTGCCGGACCACTCAACGAGGTGCCGTTTGAGGTGATGCTGCCTGCCATGACGGCCACGGCGCATTACCACAAGAAGCTGCCAGCGGATTTGCAGGCGGACTTCAAGAAAGCAGTCGCTGAGTCGCGCGCCTTTGCGTTTGGCGAATATGCGTCTGCGTTGCTCAAGGGCAGTGATTTGACCCAAGCGGAGCGCGAAGGCATCGCGAAGAAATTGGCACGCCTCACCGGCCTGGAAGCCAAGTTCATCGAGGATCAGCACCTGCGTATCGATAGCGGTGTGTTCCGCGAAATGCTGCTGCGCAAAGAAAAACTCATTCTCGGTGCCTATGATGCCCGTGTGACCGCCAGTGATGGCGATGAATCCGAAACGCATCCGCAATTCGAGCCCTTCATGCGGGTGGTGGGCAGCGTGGCGGCCGCGTCGATGAACGCCTACCTGCGTGAGGAGCTGAAATATGAAAAAGACCTGCCCTATGAGGTCTTGGCACCGCAGCCAAACTGGAACCATGGCAAAGGCAACAGCTACACCAGCGTCAGCGGCCAGCTAGCCGAAGCCATCACTCAAAATCCTCATCTTCACGTGCTGGCTCTCGTCGGTTGGCGTGATCTTGTCACGCCGCCGGACAACATGCTGCTCAGCGTCCGCCAGATGCATTTGCCGGATGAATTGCGCGGAAACATCGAGTTCGCCGAGTACGAATCCGGCCACATGATGTACACCAACCG
>CANIZT010000171.1 GCA_947471905.1 Verrucomicrobiaceae bacterium | reverse complement strand
GCTGCATTGCCCACGGCGCTCATGCAGTAGGAAGTGAACAGGAACGGCAGCAAGCCACCGATGAACATGCCGATCACGACGCGGTGATCCATCAGGTCAAAGCTCACCTTGTGGCCAACGAAGGCCTGCAAATCCTCAACGTAACTACCGAATAGCACCATCGCGGCCAGACCGGCGCTGGCAATGGCGTAGCCCTTCGTCACTGCCTTCATGGTGTTGCCCACGGCATCGAGTTCATCGGTGATCTTGCGCACACTTTCAGGCAGTCCGGACATGACGGCGATGCCGCCGGCGTTGTCCGTGATCGGGCCAAACGCATCGAGCGAGATGATGATGCCGGAGAGGCTGAGCATCGAAACGACGGCAATGGCGATGCCATATAGACCTGCCAGATCGAAGCAGCCCCAGATCGAAGCGGCGATGGCCAATACTGGCAGCAGCGTGGCCTGATTGCCAATGCTGATACCGGCAATGATGTTGGTGGCGTGGCCGGTTTCGGAGGCCTTCGCGATCAGGCGCACCGGCTTGTGGTGAGTGCTGGTGTAGTAGTTCGTGATCCACACAACAACCAGTGTCATGACGAGACCGATGGCGGCGCAATAGAAAATGTTCACGCTAGGAACGTCAAGATTACCGATCTTAAGCGCAGCACCGAAGATCGAAGAAGTGGCCCACCAGAACAACGCCGAGGCGATGATGCCGGAAACCGCCACGCCGCACACGAGCGCCGCTGTCGCCTCCTGCTTCACAAAGTTCACCCAGCCGATACCGATGAGCGAAGCGATGATGGCAAGGCCGCAGAGCACGAACGGATAAATGACTGCCGCTTCCGTGCCCACCGTGAGATGTCCCACGAGCACCCCGCCGATCAGGCTCACCGCGTACGTTTCAAACACGTCCGCCGCCATGCCCGCGCAGTCGCCGACGTTGTCGCCCACGTTGTCGGCGATGGTCGCCGGATTGCGCGGATCGTCTTCATTGAGGTTTTGCTCGATCTTACCAACGAGGTCAGCACCGACGTCCGCCGCTTTCGTGTAAATGCCGCCGCCAAGACGGGCGAACACGCTGATGAGCGAGCTGCCCAGCGCCAGACCAACAAGCGAGTCGATGGCATGCTTTGCGTGATCCGCAGCGCCTTTGACGAACAAATAGAACACGCCCACGGAAAGCAAACCGAGCGCCACCACGAGCAGTCCCGTCACCGCACCGCCATTAAACGCCACCTTCAATGCCGAGTGGCTGCTGACCGACGCTGCCTGCGCCGTACGCACATTGGCACGCACCGCGACCATCATGCCGATGTAACCAGCAACCAACGAGCACACTGCGCCCACCACGAAACCCGCCGCTGTGAGTCCATCACGCAGATACCAGACGGCTGCAAAAATAACGACGGCAATGGCGCTGACCGCCATGACCTGCTTATTCATATAAGCCTTCGCTCCCAACTGGATCGCACTGGCGATGGCAGCCATCTTTTCATTGCCCGCATCTGCACCGACGACTTTACGGATCAGGATCAGAGCAAACACCAAGCCTACAACAGAGAGGGCGATGGCGAGGGCGATTCCGTTATGGAGCAGGAAGGATGGAGGCATGTGTGGAGTGATGTCGGGTGGTTGGTCCGGGGCGGGTAAAGCCGCGAACTTTATCGAGTCGAAAAACAGAGGCAAGAACTTGCTCCGCTTTTGTGCGGCGCTCCCTTACGGTCGCAAAAGGGAAAGCCTTGCAGTCTTTGGCCGAATGCAGCACCTCCTGCGTCATGCACCGCCGTCGCCTGCTCCAAACCGCCGCTCTGGCACTTTGTCCGCCTGCTTGTGAGCAAAAACACCGCGCTCCCCTGCCCTTCACGGCGCTCGCAGACCTCACAGCCATGATTCAGTCGGAGCAGACGACATCGCCGCTGCTCGTCGAGCATTTTCTGGAACGCATCGCCCAAATAGATCGCTCCGGGCCGCGTGTGAACTCGATCCTTGAACTGAATCCCGATGCCAAAACCATCGCCGCTTCATGCAAACCCGGCCTGCTGCATGGTTTGCCCATCTTGATCAAGGACAACATCGAAACCGCTGACGCGATGCAGACCACCGCCGGTTCGCTGGCTTTGCGTGATCACAAGCCGAAGCGCGACGCAGCGCTCGTGACTCGATTACGTGATGCCGGAGCCGTCATTCTCGGCAAAACGAACCTCAGCGAATGGGCAAACATCCGCTCACCGAATTCGACCAGCGGCTGGAGCGCTCGCGGCAGCCTCACCCGCAATCCGCACCGCCTCACGCACAGCGCCAGCGGCTCCAGTTCCGGTTCCGCCGCCGCGGTGGCGGCAGGACTGGCTCCCGCAGCAATTGGCACGGAAACGAATGGCTCCATCGTCAGTCCGGCCAGCGCCTGTGGCATCGTGGGTTTCAAACCAAGCGTCGGCCTCATCATCGGAGCTGGCATTATTCCCATCACCCATCATCAGGACACTGCCGGGCCGATGTCACTCACCGTGCGCGATGCCGCCCTGCTCATGAAAGTGCTATGCAACGATTTCAGCGCAGAACTGCCGCATGATTCCCTTAAAGGCGCACGCCTTGGCGTGCTGCGTGAACAATCCGGCAAGCATCCGCAAGTTCTCGCGCTGTTTGAAGCCACACTGCAAAAACTGCGCAATGCAGGTGCCATCATCGTCGATTCTGTCGAACTGCCGAATGCCCGCGAAGCCGGTGCTTTGGCCTGGAAAGCCATGCTGATTGAGTTGCGAACCGATCTGAATGCCTACCTCGAACAACGCGGCGGAGACGTGCATTCTCTAGCCGAACTGATTGCCTTCAACGAACAGCATCGCGACACGGAAATGCCGCACTTCGGCCAGGAGTTCTTTGAGCAAGCTGAAATGCTCGGCGCACCAGAAATCATCGCCGCAGGCCAGCAAGCCCGCCAACTTGCCAAGAAGCTCGCCGGCCCCGAGGGCATCGACGCCGCGCTCAAAGCGCACAACCTCGACGCCCTCATCTGCCCCACCAACGATCCGGCTGGTGTGATTGACTTAAAAAATGGCGATGAAGACGTGCGAGTGGCCAGCACACCGGCCGCCGTGGCCGGTTATCCGCATCTCACGGTGCCCATGGGCTTCGTGGACGGCCTGCCGGTCGGTTTTTCTTTCATCGGCACTGCGAATGACGACGCCCGCATCCTTGCGCTCGGTCACGCCTTCGAGCAGCTCACCCAGGCACGACGTTCACCTGCCTTCATTGCTGAATGAAACACATTTTTTGCCAATATCAGAGAGATGTGATTTGCAAAAATCCGCGTTGAACGCCCGTAACACTTTCATACCACCCCAAAGCACTTTCATACCACCATGCTGAGTAACGCCCATCTCCTCATCGCTTCCTTGTTAGCGGCCGCATCGACCGCTTCAGCGGAACCCGTCGGCTTTAACAAGGACATCCGCCCCATCCTGGCGGATGCGTGCTTTCACTGCCACGGGCCTGACCCAGGAACGCGCAAAGCGGGGCTGAGGCTGGATACCGAAGCTGGATTCTTCACAGCGAAGAAAGATGAGCAGCCAACGGTTATCAAAGGTCAGCCGGAGAAGAGCAGCCTGTTTCAGCGTCTCCTTTCCAAAGATGAAGACGAGATCATGCCGCCGCCGGAGTCGCATAAGACACTGAAGCCGGCTGAAATCGCCAAGGTGAAGGCATGGATCGAGCAAGGCGCTCCCTGGCAGCCGCATTGGTCACTGATTCAGCCGCAGCGCTCGGCCGCACCTGAGGTGAAGGACAAGGCATGGGTGAAGACCTCCGTGGATCGGTTTGTTCTCTCCAAACTGGAGGCCGCAGGACTCAAACCCGCACCTGAGGCGGATGCGCATGCGCTCATTCGTCGCGTGAGTCTGGATCTGACGGGGCTGCCGCCTTCGCCGGAGTTGGTGAAGAGCTATGCCACCACTGACAAGCTCACCGACGCGCAACTCAATGCGCTCGTCGATGAACTCATGAAATCTCCCGCCTATGGTGAGCATCGCGCCCGTTACTGGCTGGATGCAGCACGCTATGGCGACTCTCACGGTCTGCACTTCGACAAACCACGCGAGATGTGGCCCTACCGCGATTGGGTGGTGAAGGCCTTCAATCGCAATCAGCCATTCGACCAGTTCACCATTGAGCAGATCGCGGGCGATTTGCTACCGAAGCCAACCGAGGACCAACTCGTGGCCACGGGCTTCCAGCGCTGCAACATCACCACAAATGAAGGCGGCACCATTGATGAGGAAAATCTCGCCAACTATGCCGCGGATCGCGTACAGACGATGGGCTGGGTTTACTTTGGCCTCACCACGAACTGCTCGCAGTGCCATGATCACAAATTCGACCCCATCACGCAGCGCGATTACTACTCGATGGCTGCGTTCTTCCGCAACACGACGCAGAAGGCCAAGGACGGCAACGTGAAGGATGGTCTCGGCCCCATTCTCGTGCTGCCCACGGATCAAGATCGTCCGCGCTGGACTGCCCTGCCCTCTGAGATCACTGCGGCAAAAACCAAGCTGGATGAATCACGCAAAGGCGCGAAGCCGAGCTTTGATCAATGGCTTGCCAGTGCGAAGCCCGAAGATCTCGACAAAGATGTGCCGAGCAAAGGCATCGTCGCTCATGTGCCGCTGAATGAGGGCGTGGGCAGCGAAGTCACAGGCGTGTGCGGTGCGCCGAAGAAATTCAAAGCCACCGGCGAAGTCTCGTGGAAGCCAGATGGCAAACTCGGGCCTGCACCGGTGATGAAAGCAGGCGGCACCTTTGAGATCGGCGACGTGGGCGACTTTGAAAAGGATCACGCCTTTAGCTATGGCGCATGGGTTCGTGCAGGCCGCGCAGGCGTCTTTGGCGGCATCCTCGCTCGCATGGACGAGAAGGGCGACTATCGCGGTTGGGATCTGTTTCAAAACGACACCAAGCTCAGCGTCCACATCGTCAGCAAATGGCCTGATGACGCGATCAAAGTCACCACCAACAAGCCCGCACTGCGGCCCAATGTGTGGCAGCATGTCTTCGTCACCTATGACGGCAAAGGCAAAGCCGGTGGCGTGCGCATCTTCATCAATGGCGAAGACACGCCCGTGAAAGCCGAAACCAACGCTCTCAAAGGCAGTATCAAGACCACCACGCCCACACGCATCGGCCAGCGCAGCCACACGCAGCTCTTCACCGACGGCGGTGTGCAGGACGTGCGCATCTATGACCGTCAGCTCAGTGCAGCGGAAGTGATGACCATTTCCAAAGTCGGCCCGCTGAGCACCATGCTCGCAGCCAAGAAACAAGGCCCGAAACAGCAAGAGGCACTCTTTGAGCACTACCTCGTCACTCGCGATACCACCTATCAGGCCGCATCGGCTCAAAGCGGCAAGCTCACCGCCGAGCAAGAAGCCATCAAGGCCCGCAGCCCCATCACACACATCCAGCAAGAGAAGATGGACGCCAAACCGATGGCCAACATCCTCATGCGTGGTGCTTATGACAAAGTCGGCGAGCAAGTCGATGCCGCCGTGCCAGCCTCACTCGGCAAATTGCCCGCGAATGCTCCGAAGAACCGACTCGGTCTCGCGCAGTGGCTCGTCGCAGCCGAGAATCCGCTCACTGCACGCGTCACGGTGAATCGCTTCTGGCAGGAACTCTTTGGCGCAGGTATCGTGAAGACCAGCGACGACTTCGGCATCATGGGCAGTGCTCCCACGCATCCCGAATTGCTCGACTGGCTGGCTGTCGAGTTTCGCGAGAGCGGCTGGGATGTGAAGCGCTTCTTCAAGATGCTCATCACCTCCGCTGCGTATCGCCAAGCCGCGCTCATCACGCCGGAGAAGATCGAAAAAGATCGCGACAACTCGCTTCTCAGCCGCGGCCCGCGCTTCCGCATGGATGCCGAGATGATCCGCGACTACGCCCTCGCAGCCAGCAGCACACTTTCACCCCGCATGGGCGGCCCCGGCACCATGCCGTATCAACCCGAGAATATTTGGGAAATCGTCGGACTCGGCACCGAAAAGTACAAGCAAGACAACGGCGAGAACCTCTACCGCCGCACGCTCTACAACTTCTGGAAGCGCATGTCCCCGTCCCCCAACATGGACATCTTCAACGCGCCCTCGCGTGAAGTGAGTTGCGTCCGCCGCGACCGCACCAACACCCCGTTGCAAGCCCTCGTCACTATGAACGACCCCCAGTTCATCGAAGCCGCTCGCAACCTCGCGCAAAAAGCCATCGCTACCCCAGACCCACTCGCCTACATCGCCGAGCACATCCTCTGCCGCCCGCTCAAAGCCAACGAACTCACCATCCTCAACACCAGCCTCTCGGACCTCCGCAAGCACTACACCACCAGCGCCGCCGATGCCGAAGCTCTCCTCAAGGTCGGCGAATCCAAACCTGATGAGAAGCTTCCCAAAGCCGAACTCGCCGCTTGGACGATGCTCACGAATCAGATGCTGAATTTGGACGAAGTGCTGAACAAGTGACGTTTATCATGCCCCAAAAGCACTCCAGACCTGAAACGGATTTCACCATCACTTCCCTAGCTTGGGAGAGTGATATTGAGGAGCGGCATCGACGAGCAGGTTTTCCGCCGATTCCTGAAGTCCTCTTGAAGCGACGATTCTGGCAGTTCATCGACTTCCTGCAACGAAACGGGATGACGATACGCACCATCGCTCAAAGCATCGAAGAACTTCCTGAAGACGCACAGATGCGGAACAGCGATCTCAATGACGACGGTTTCTACTTTGTTCAGCGATACCATGGCCGTTGGGTCAACCGATCACGCAAAGATCGGGGCACTGAGAAAGAATAAAAATTTCTATCCAAGTGGTGGAGACAGTTCCGCGATGGACCGCATGCTATTTAGCCTCACTACTCCAATCCTTTCAAAAATCACGTCTCGCGAACTCTTTAAACCTTAAACTTGAAACTCTTCCCATGAACCTCCTCCAAGAATGGAACACCTATCAAACTCGCCGTCAGCTCTTCGCTCGCGGTAAAAATGTGCTCGGTGGTGCTGCGCTGGCTTCGCTGTTTGGCGAGTCTTTGGCCCATGCATCGAATGCACACGCTCAAGGACCGCAGTTTCCGCCAAAGGCCAAGCGCGTGATCTACCTGCACATGGTCGGTGGACCGGCGCAGATGGATTTGTTCGACTACAAGCCGCAGATGCGGGCCTATTACGACAAAGACCTGCCGGAGAGCATTCGCAACGGTCAGCGCCTCACCACGATGACCAGCGGGCAGGCGCGTTTCCCCATCGCTCCGTCGAAGTTTGCTTTCAGTGCCGCAGGTCAATGCGGCATGATGATGAACACCCAGTTGCTGCCAAACCTCGCCAAGAACGCGGATGACATCTGCTGGATGCGTTCACTACATACGGAGGCGATCAATCATGAGCCGGCCATCTGCGCCATGCAGACGGGCAATCAGATCGGTGGTCGCCCGTGTCTTGGTTCCTGGGCCTCCTACGGCCTCGGGTCGATGAACTCGAACCTGCCCACCTTCGTCGTGCTCATCGCCACGCCGAGCAATCGCGAGCAGGAGCAGGCCATTTCCTCGCGCCTCTGGTCCAGCGGCTATCTGCCCGGTGAACACGCAGGCGTGAGCTTCCGCAGCAAAGGCGACCCCATTCTCTTCATCAACAATCCTCCCGGCGTGCCCGACAGCGTGCGTAAGCGCACCATCGAGGGCTTGAATGCGCTCAACGAGATCAACTACCAGCAAGTTGGCGACCCCGAGACGCATACACGCATTCAGCAATACGAAATGGCCTTCCGCATGCAGGCCAGCGTGCCGGAACTCACCGACATCACCAAAGAGCCCGATCACATCTACAAACTCTACGGCGAGGAAGCCAAGAAGCCAGGCAGCTTTGCCAACAGCGTGCTCATGGCTCGCCGATTGGTCGAGCGCGGTGTGCGCTTTGTGCAGATCTATCACAACAACTGGGACCATCACTCCAACGTCGGTGGCCGCATGCCCAGCCAGTGCAAAGACGTCGATCAGCCCTGCTCTGCCCTCATTCAGGACCTCAAGCAGCGCGGCATGTTCGACGACACCCTCATCATCTGGGGCGGCGAATTCGGCCGCACGATCTACAGCCAAGGCGGTCTCACCAAAGAAAACTACGGTCGCGATCACCACCCGCGCTGCTTTAGCATGTGGATGGCTGGCGGCGGTGCCAAAGGCGGCCAGATCTACGGCGAGACGGACGACTTCAGCTACAACGTCGTCAAAGACCCACTCCACATCAGCGACTTCCACGCCACCGTGCTCGAACTCCTCGGCTTCCACGCCGACCGCTTCAGCTTCAAGACCCAAGGCCTTGATGGCAAACTCATCGGCATTAATCCCGCGAAGCCAGTGAAAGCGCTGATGGCGTGACAAGCACGTTAAGAACGGCACCCCCGTCAAGAAATGGTCAAGCAGTCAAGAAGCACGATACTTGTCCATCCCTTGACCGGCGCAGCCTTGACCTCTTGACCGCTCACTCTCACTTCATCGCCCGAAACTTCCCCGGTGCCATGCCTGCATAGCGGCTGAAGTGCCGCGTAAACGCACTCTGATCACACCAACCTGTCTCGATGGCGATATCCGCCAGCGATTGATCCGTCTCACGTAGCAAACGCGTCGCTTCATCGAGACGTAGTTTGTGCAGCAGTTGCAGCGGACTCATTTGAAAGAGCCGCTGCATACGCTGCTCAAACTGATACACACTCAACCCTGCCTTCGTGGCGATGTCCTCGATGCGCAGGCTCTCGGTGAAATGCTTCTGCATATGGCGTAAAGCCGATGAGAGTTCCGCGAATCCGCTCGCCTTGTCGCTCGGCGCATTCAGATCACGCGAGATGCCCGCCACACCCGTGATGCGGCCCTTGTCATCGCGCAGAGCGTGCTTCGTGGTCAAACACCAACCAGCTTTGCTGCCAGTATAGATGTGCAACTCCAACTGATGCTCCACCGGCTTACCCGTCTTGAGCACATGCTCATCCTGCCGCGCATAACTAGCCGCCAGCGCTGCCGGAAACACTTCCTCTGGCCGCTTGCCGATCAGCTTGGTCTTATCCCCACCCGCACAGCGATTCGCCAGCGTCTGATTCACCCGCACATAGCGACCCACGGTGTCCTTAATGAAGAAAACCACATCCGGCAGCGCATCGAAAAGCACCTCCGTGACTGCATGCTGAGAGAAGGGTCCGGTTGAATCCATGTTTTGGCTGAAATGACAGTTTGACGGCCAAAAAGCAATCAAGACCATCAACGCCTTTCGTTTGATCATCCAACTTATGAACCCATCCACATGGTCCGGCGTATTCCCGGCAGTCCTCACTCAATTGCACCAGGATCAGTCG
>CANIZT010000170.1 GCA_947471905.1 Verrucomicrobiaceae bacterium | reverse complement strand
TGCACGACGACCCAGTCGGGCTTTTGCGCGGCATAGAGATTGTCGAGTTCACCGAGCAGGCGCGCATTGAGCCAGGCGAGGGACTGCCCCTGGCGCATGGTTTCGAGCACATGGTCCGGCTCGATTTCAAACAGACGCAGGGTGCGCAGGCCCATGTCGAGATGCTGGCCGGAGAAGCAGACTTCGCATGAGACTTCATCACGTTCGCGAAGAGCACGAATCACCGGGGCCAGCTTGATGGCTTCCGGGCGCGTTCCCACGACACACATGACCTTGAGCTTGTTTGATTCCATAGGGTATTAAAGAGGCTTTTGCGCCGCCACGGTGACGGACTGAAACAACCTGTCGGCGATGCGCTTGCGCAAAGGGTGCGGAAGCATGCCGGTGACCTTTTCCGCGAGCAGCCAGAGCGTCGTCATGAGTGATCCGCAGCGGCGGCCGGCTTTGATGGCCTGCATGGTGGCAAAGCCGCACTGCCGCAGGTGCCGGTTCATGTCTCCGAGCGTCCATTCCTGAAAATGAAAGCCGACCAGTTCGGTGCCCATGACAACGGAGATGTCATGCGGACCCGAGAAGCGGTGAGGCGTGTCGAAGACATACCAGCCGCCGGGCTTCAACAGGCGGTGCACGATGTCGAAATGCGGCTTCACGTCATCGGGATGGAGATGCTCAAGGAACTGGTAGCTGAAGGCAACATCGGCAATGTTTACAGGAAGGTCGAGCTGGTAGCCATCATAGACGATGAGCTCATAGTTCGCCGGGGCATGCGCGCGGTCTTCGGCGAGGCGCTGGTCCGAAATGTCCACGCCGATGACGCGACCTGCACCGCCCTTGGCAGCGGCATAACCGAGACGGCAATCACCCGGCGCGACTTCGACGAGCGTGCTGCCGGGTTTCAAAAAGGGACGCAGCAGGCGCATCTGGCCCTCCACCTTGCGCTGGCTCTCCTCCGGTGACTCACGACGTGTGAGACGCGGATGGTCGGGCACGCGATCAAACAGCTCCTGGTAAAGCTTTTGAAACAAGGCAGGGCGCTCCTCACGTGTGCTGACGCGCAGACGTGAGGCGAGCTCCTTTTCCACCTCATAGTGGTGACGCAAACGTTCGATGCTCCGGGTCTGGCTCATGGCAATATCAGCACTTTAAAAACAGTTTTTCGGACACGCTGCCGCCAATGGTGGATGGCCTGCGGCCAGCCCCCCATGGCTGCTTAAAAATTGGACATCCGCTGGCAAAGTGACAGGTGTCGTTAGCAGGCGTGCAGGCTTTTCCAAGTGACTTGTTTGACGCCCGTCGCAATTTTCGTTCCTTGCATTGATCCTTTTCATGTCAATCCGCCGCAATCATATGTGGGTCGTCCTGGCTCTGCTGGCGACCGTGGTTTTGTGTCCGCTGCCAGCCGGATGGTCCGGGGGCTGGCGGGGTGAGCTGCTCAACCGCATGCATGCGCCGCTCATGGCTGGCTTCTGCTTGCTGGCGGGCATTTGCCTGGGATCCCGCAGACAAGCAGTGCTCCTCAGCCTAGTGGCTGCCGTACTGATCGAACTGGTGCAGCCGTGGTTCGGCCGAACGGCCAGCTGGGGTGATCTGGGCTGGGGCATGATCGGTGTGTTAAGTGTGATGATCTGGCAGTACGGGCGTCTGGCGTGGCTCGCCATGCTGGTGGCGCTGGCACCGCCCGTTTCATGGTGGATGCAGCTCACGCTGGCACGGCAGGAGGCCGTGCGGCATTTTCCCGTTCTGCTCAAGCCGGAATCTGCGGGTCTGTTTTGGCATGTGTCGCCGACATTTTCGGGCAACGAGGACAAGATAGTTGTGGAGCGAAATAATGAACAGCCTGCCAGCGCGCGTCTTGAGGTCATGAAACAGGACTGGAGCGCTTTTTCAGGTCTGGAGCTTGAGGGAGAACTCGAAGGGGCTGCGGACCTGCCACTGGGGGTGAGGCTTGACATGACGGATGCATCACGCATTCGGATGGGAGCCGAAATGAAGCCAGGCGAGAACCATCTGCGGATCTTATGGCCGGAGGGGACTCGACCGGTGGGAGTGAAGCAATTGGTACTGTTTATTGAAGCTGGCACACTACCCGCGAAACTGCGGATACTTTCGCTGAGACTGATCAAGGAAGGCCGGTGAATGGAAGGCTGGCGCATGAACGGTCGTGCGTTTTTTTAAACTGGGGCTGTTGCAAGAAATGATTCCGGACCGGATTCCGGCTAAAGCCGGTACTACGGAACAGCGCTGGAACGAATGAACCTTCCATGGCTTGAGAGAGTTCATGCTGCCTGATTTTCATGAGCAAGCCCTGCGTTGAACGGGCTGAAAAAGAACATCCCTGTTGAATTTACGCGCTTTTCCTTTTGTCGTCTTGGCGGATCGTGGCAGCTTCCATCTTTCCTTCGCAATCCCCCCCTTCCCTATCGTGACAATCTCAGTATTTGGACTTGGCTATGTGGGCGCCGTGACTTCCGGCTGCCTTTCCCAAATCGGACATCCAATCATTGGTGTCGATGTGCATGAGCCCAAGGTCCGTGCGTTCAATGAGGGACACTCGCCCATCGTTGAGCCGGAACTGGAGGGGATGATGCAAACGGCGAGCCAGAGCGGGCGGCTGCACGCCACGACGGATGCGGCGGAAGCGGTGGCCGCGTCCTCCATCAGCATCATCTGCGTGGGCACGCCCTCGCTTGCCACAGGCAGCCTGGACCTGGGCTACGTGACGCTGGTCACCCAGCAGATCGCCGCTGCGGTACGGGAGCAGGCCAAGCAGCACATTGTGGTGTTTCGGAGCACGATGCTGCCAGGGAGCACGCGCCAGATAGTGGCCGCGCAACTGAGTGATCTCATCGAATCGGGGCAGCTGCAGGTTTATTACTGCCCGGAGTTTCTGCGTGAAGGCACCGCCGTGGCTGATTTTCGTGAGCCATCGCTGGTGGTGGTGGGCACGGTGGATGGTGAAGCACCTGCGAGCGCGGAGATCAGCATGCTCTTTGGTGGCAAACCTTCCGTGCTGCGCTGGGAAGGCGCAGAAATGATCAAGTACGCGAGCAACTACTTCCATGCGCTGAAGGTGGGCTTTGCCAATGAGATCGGCCGCGTTTGTAAACATCTGGATGAAGATGCGCTCCGTGTCATGGACGTGGTGTGCCAGGATACGAGGCTGAACATCTCGCGCTATTACATGCGACCGGGCGCGCCGTTTGGCGGCTCATGCCTGCCGAAGGATGTCTCGGCGCTGCGCTCTCTGGCACGCCAGCAGGGCATCAACCTGCCGCTGCTGGAAAACACGCAGGCGAGCAACGACGCGCATCAGCAGCAGTTCGTGCAACTGATTGAGCGAAGTGGCAAACGCCGGGTGGGCTTCATCGGACTGGCCTTCAAGGCGGACACGGACGATCTGCGCGGCAGTCCGCTGGTGGCGGCGGCGGAGACTTTGATCGGGCGCGGGTTTGCGGTGAGCATTTACGATCCGCAGATCAATCTCTCGCGTCTGATTGGATCGAACGAGCAGCAGATCCAGGCGCGCATGCCGCATCTGGCCCAGCTTCTCAAACCCACTGCGGAAGAGGTCATCGCGAACTGCGACATCCTCGTGGTTTCCCAAAAGTGCGTGACCATTCCCACGTTTCAGGCATGTGTGCGCCAAGAGCAGATCATCATCGACGTCAATGGCTGGGACGCCCTCAAAGCGCTGCCCTGCAGTTACGAAGGTCTCTGCTGGTGAGCCATGACGTTGGAGCAAAGCTCCACAAACTTCTCTGCGGCGAAACGCCAGCTGAAGCGGCGCTCCATCAACGCACGTGCCCGCGCTGCCAATCCGGAGGCAGCGGCTTGATCTTGCAGAAGGCGCAGCGTGCCAGCGGCGAAGGTTTGCGGATCATCGGCGATCACGATTTCCTGCCCGTGACTCACGGGCAGACCTTCGGCACCGATGGTGGTGGAGATCACCGGCACGCCCATGGCCATGGCTTCAAAGATTTTGATTCGCGTGCCTCCACCGGCCAGCAGCGGCACGGCGATGAGGCTGCACTGATGCACATGCGGCTGCACCTCCGGCACAGTGCCAGTAACCTCAATAGCAGAATCAGCCGCTAGAGCGCTGATGGAGGCGGGTGGATTGCGCCCGATGATTTTCATCCGCACCGCGGGCAGACGCTCACGGACACGCGGCAGCACCTCGCGGGCAAACCAGAGCACGCCGTCGATGTTGGGCATCCAGTCCATTGAGCCCAGAAAGCCAATGGTGGGATGCTCGGGCGGCGCTGATGGCGGCTGAAAGGCATCCACATCCACACCTGTCGGCACATCACCCAGCACGTGAAGCAGTTGATAATGATCGCGGCAAAAAGCGCTGTCCTCCGGCGAAACGGTGATGACGCCAGCGAAGCACTCCGAGAGCTCTTTTTCCGCACGCCACATGCGCCTGAACTGCGACGAAAGGTAGGCGCGTTTGACCGGATTTTTCGCAGAGTCGGCCAGGCGCTTCCAGATTTGTGATTCGATGTTGTGCTGGAACAAAACAACCGGACATAGCGGTCGCAAGCCATCAAAATTAGGCGCGGGTGTGAGGAAATCACAGACGACGACATCGGCGTGAGCCGCATGCTGCGCGATGGCCCTGCGCCATGCGGCACAGTGATAACGGTCGAGCACATAGGGGCGGCGTGAGAGCAGCGTATTGCCGAGCAGTTCGAGAAAAAAGGCAGGACTGCCTTTCGCGGCTTCGCGATGATCAATCCAGGTCTTTTGCGTGGCATACAGGTCTGACTGCTCCTCCACACTGACAGCCGCGCTGTGTGTTTTCAGCGCAAGGAAGTGCAGATCATGCCCGGCGCGGACGATCTCCCGGAGCATCGCCCAAGTGCGTTTTCTACCGCCGGTGTCTGGAGGAAAAAGCGTGCCGTATTTGACCCAAAGAATGCGCATGTGCAGAAAAAAGAAGTACCGAAAGGCTATGTGTAGCGCCGCTGCATCAAGAGACCAGTGACTTTTGCGAGACGGGTGTTTGCGCTTCTTGCGGGCACGTGCCAATGCTGCCGCACATGAAAGACCTCGTTGATAATCGCAAGCTCATGAGCCTCGGCACCAAGTTCCGGGTGCTGGGCCTCACGCTGAAAGAAAACGGACTGCTCTATACCATGCTGCTGGGCGTCTACTATGGCGGCAGCAGCGTGGCGAACCGTGCCTTTGAGACGATGCAGCGGCTACGTAAAAGCAGCGGCCTGCCCGGACTCAACAGCCGCGGATTGAACGCCGAAATCTGGAACAACTGGGACTGGCAGGCTGGTGGTGATGAATGGACGCCCTCGGCTGAATGGAAAAACTCGCTCGTCGCCCAGGTGCTCAAGCCGCGCGTGGCCGCAGGCAGCGTGGTGGTGGAAATCGGCCCCGGTGCTGGACGCTGGACGGAGCATCTCATCCCGCTGTCGGCGGAGTACACGGGCATCGACATTTCCAAAACCTGCGTCGAGGTTTGTAGCAAACGTTTTGCCGCTGACGCCGCAAAGGCACACTTCCGTGTGAACGAGGGCAACAATCTTCCGGGTGTGGCGGATGCCAGCCTGGATGTGATCTGGTCCTTTGACGTGTTTGTACACATCAATCTCGCCGACATCGGCACCTATCTGGATGAATTTAAACGCACGCTGCGCCCCGGTGGCCGTGCGATCATTCATCACGGCACCACTGCAGGCCATGGCGGCGGCTGGCGCAGCGATGCCACCACGGCTGAACTCAATGCTCTCATCGCTAGCAAAGGGCTGCGCGTGGCTGAGCAATTCAGCGACTGGCAGGATGGCTCCACTCGTCACGAAGTAGGACTTTATCAGGATCAGGTCACCGTCATCGAGAAGCTCTGATGGCCTCCTCCAGCACTTCCTCGTAAGCGGCGGCCGTCGCAGGCCAGGTACGAGCTCCGCCGATTTCAGCCAATGCTGCGCGGGCAGGCAAATGTTCCAGCATCTCATGGGCGGCACCGGTCCATGCCTGCATGTCGCCTGAAGGAGTGAGCCGTCCTTTCCAGTCCTCGTTCACCACCTCATGGATGCCGCCTACATCCGTGGACACGACCGGCAGTCCGCAGGCTTGCGCCTCCAGGATCACATTGGGCAGGCCCTCATTGATGCTGGTCATCACCAGCAGACTCGCACGCCTCATCCACGCAGCGATTTGCGGCGCGGATTGAGGTCCGAGAAAATGCGTGCGCTCCTGAACTCCTAGACTGACAGCCAGGGATTCGAGCGACTGCCGCATGGGCCCCTTGCCCGCCAGCACAAGATGCGACTGCTGACCACTGATTCGCCCACTGAGCGCTGCGAATGCTTTGAGCAAAAATTCGGGATCCTTCACCGGCAGCAAATTGCCCACAAACAACAGCACCGGTGCTGTGTCCGGAATGGTTGATCCTGACGGCAGATCGCCATCAGGACAAAAAACGAGCGTATCGATGCCATTGTGGACCGGGTGCATTCTTACAGCCTCCGCACTAGCTTCAACTAGCATCGTGGCGAGGTTTTTGCTGCGGCAGATGCAGCCCTGGGAACCCGCCAGCGCCTCCAGAATCGCCCGGCGTCGCGGCGGTGATTTTAAGTAACGATGCACATCGCTTCCCTGCGCCAGCAGCACCACAGGGTGATTGGTACGAGGGCGCAGCGCCTGCCATGCCGCCCAGCCATCGGGAAACAGCCAGCTTGCCAGCGTCACATCCGGCTCGAAGGTTGCGAGCAGCTTGCGCAGGCCATGCCGCACGGCCCTTGCCATGAGATGGTGATTGGCCACACCACCGATCTTCGGCAGATACAACGAAGGCACGTACTGCGGCTGAAATGGCAGGTCCTGGATACGCGGAGAAAGGGGGCGCACCGGTTTGAGCAGTGGCAACCACGTACGGGGAGCCATCACCCGAATGTCCCAGCCTCTCTCTCGCAACGCGTGCAGAACCGTCGCGTTATCGAGGCCACGGTAAGGCTCGCTGTCATCCGGAAAGAGATTCGAGATGAAAAGGAGTCGCTTCATGGAGTACTCGTGCGGATGCACCGATAGATTTCCAGATGGCCCGGCGGCATTCCTGCTGCTCGCGTTACCGGCTGGTCCGGCAGCTTTTCCCATGCCGCCGGTGCGGAAGCGAGCGCCCGCTGCAATTGAGTCTCGTGCGGCTTTTGCTCAGCGACGGGCATCGAAAGATCCACCAGCACCACATCCACCTGCGCTTTGTCGAGGTAGGCAAGCAGTTCGGCATCATCGCGGAATTTGATTTCGTAGTGACTGCCCACCCAGTCAGTGTCTGCGATCTCCTTGCTGCCACGCAGGATGTGACGCGTGGTGGCGATGCGGTCCGGCGTGCGAAACGCCGCAGCAGCGATCAAGGCCCCTTCCCCACGACCGTCCGACGAGACGAGCCAGGAACGCTGCGCGCTGGCATCTGGCAGCGCCAGCACACGATCCACCGCCTGCGCAAAACCATGCACCTCCTTTGCTCTGCCGCGCCACAGCTCGAAGATGGAGAACAACAGCAAAGCGACTGCCAGGCCGCACGCCAGACGCAGCCGCGAAGGGCGCAGCCAGTGCGGTATTTCCAGCACCACCAGCACCAGAACGGGGATCAAACTCGGCAGCATGTAGCGCGGTGAAAATCCGGCTGGTACAATCATGGCGATGCCCTGCATACCAAGGCAGGTGGCCCACAGGCAGGCTCGCATTTCATCCATGCCACCCGCAGGCCTGAGCACCTGCACCAGCGCGCGCGCAGCCGCCACCGCTAGCACCACAAGCACAGGCCAGGCAAAAAACCACGGCGCCATCGTGGCGTACTCGCCCACGGCTTTGACGAAGAACGTCGCAGGTGTGTCTCCGGTGAAACCTTCCTTGGTGAAACGCAGAGACCATACCATCCACGGGCCGGCCAGCAGCACCACGGGAATGCCAGCGCCCCACCATGAGGGTGTTTTCAGATCACGCCAGCGCCGTGCAAACAAGAGCGTGAGCACCGGAATACCAGCCAGCCCCAGCGCGGAGCCTTTGGTGAGTATCGCCGCTGCGGCCACCAACCCAAAAGCCAGCGAACGTGACCACGCTGGCCTGGCCATCCATGCCATCCAGCAGGCCATTGCCGCCAGCACCAGCAGCACCAGCAGCAGATCAGCCAGCACATGCACGGAGACGCGTGCGACTTCTCCGTGCAAGACCACCGCTGCTCCGCAAACCCACGCGACAAGTACCGCACCTTCTCCAGGCCACGCACGTCTCGTCAGTTTGACAGTGACCAGCCCCAGCAATGCCACCAGCACACATTGCATTGCAATCAGACTGCGGGGGTCTCCCCAGTTCCCCAGCGCAAGCGCCGCTGGCAGGTAGAAGCCAGGTGGATAATGCCCGAGAGCAACCTTCGGAAAAGTTTGGTAATAGCGCTCTGCAAACGACATCGGTGAACGTGCATGGGGCAGCCCCTCGGCCAGGTAATCCTTCATCATTAGCGCCGTCACCGCGTGAGCACCTTCATCGGGGTCCCCGCCAAGGTCTGAGCTGAATCCACCCAGCCTCCACGCCTGTGCCAAGCTCAACGCCAGAAACACCGTCACGACTCCCGCAAAGGCCAACCAAGTTCGGCGATCAGCCAAGTAAGCGAAAACTGTCATGGGGTGGCGTTATCGAGCAACCTGCGAGATGTCAAACGGCGAAGCAATCAGCCGCTTTGAAACAAAGTGACCGCTTCACCAGGATCGAAAATCATCCACGCGTGCCAGGGATGCCGACCTCTTTGAGATCATGCTGCCTTTTTCCGGGGCGCTCATCATTTATGGTATGATTCATGCTTTGACATTAGCTGAAGCTCGACATAGATCGAGCATGCTTATTGAAAGAAGACTTCAAGACTCTTGGTTGTCATCTGCTATTAAAGAGAGCACTTTCCTAAAATAATTCCCATTCGCAATAAATTACCTTGCCATATCGCCTGCTGCCAAGTCAAAAACGAAAATGTCATATTTAATCATTTTTATGGTTTGTCTTTCGCGCTAAATAAAGTATCGGCCTATATTCCGTCCCTTAATGAAATTCACGGTGCCCAAAGGACCAAAAGCCTTAGCCCTGCTGGCAATTTTACTATTGCTCCAACAGTCGGTGATTTCTGATGACAGACTTTTTGCTGCCGCGCCCTTGTCTATCCCGGACCAACGGACAGCAATTAACGACCACAATACTTCGGGTCGGACTTCGGCGGCAAGCCAAAAAAAAGCTGGGGTGCAAAAAAAGAAAGGCCCCTCTTCTGGGACAGCCTCCGCACTGCCAACCTGGAAGGACAGCCTGATCAAAAGCGATGTGTCACTGTTCCCTGCGGTCACTGCCACCGAGTCGCCCGTCAGCCGGGGTTATTACCCCACTCAGAGTGATCTTTCCCTGCTGGGTGACCGC
>CANIZT010000169.1 GCA_947471905.1 Verrucomicrobiaceae bacterium | reverse complement strand
CTGGTAAAGCTTCCCCTCCTGCCACTTCGCGAGGCGCTGCGGCTCCCGCGTGACGAGATCGGCCTTCATTGGAAAGTCGGTCTTCGGCAGGAGGACGGTGTCTTTGTAGTTCTTGGCAGTGTCGGGGGCGCTCATGGTTCAGGGAAAAAGGAGGGCGAGGGTAGCGCGGCAGGGGCGTGTGGCAAGGGCGGAGGGGGTAGAGGTGTTTGCACAGAGGCGGTCGGCGCATTACACTCGGCCCATGCCCGCCAGCGCCATCGTGCAGGAACAAGCCGCCACCTATGGCACCCCGCCTTCGCGCGAGGTGCTGGAGCTGGCCCAACAGGCCGTGCGCGACTTTCACGAATGCTTCTGGTGGTGGGATGAGAAAGCGGAACTCAAGACCCGGGCGGATGTCCGTGCCGTAGTGGAATGCCTCCGCAGTGATGGGGGGCATCGTGCGTGGTGGACGGCTCAAAGGATTCACAAATGCCTTTAACTTCCTTCCAGAAAGACGTGCTGGCAGTGATCGCTGGGAACCGCAGCGAGGAAAGCCATTTTGCGGGTGGCCTTGTTCTGAACGCTGATCCTGACTCTCCGCGTTTCAGTCACGACTTCGACATTTTCCACGAAGTGGCAGAACAGGTTGCTGTGGCCAGTGAACGTGATGCGTCCGCGCTCATGCAAGCTGGCTTTGAAGTCGTCCAGCTTGTCGGCGACTGGGAAAAACCATGCAATTTTCGCAAAGCCCGCATCGAACGAGCAGGTGGCAGTGTGGAGATCGACTGGGCGGCGGATTCAGCGTTTCGCTTCTTCCCCATCGAGCGCGATCCTGTTCTTGGGTGGCGGCTGCATCTGTTCGATGTGGCCACGAACAAGGCTCTGGCGTTGTCCGCCCGCTCGGTGACCCGAGATTACATCGACATCGTGGAGCTTCACAAAACCTATCCGCTGCCAGCCATCATCTGGGCAGCCTGCGGCAAGGATGAGGGCTTTAATCCGCTTTTTCTGCTGGGAATGATGCGTCGCTTTGCGCGCATCGACCCGGCAAAGTTCGACAAGATAAAGGCTCGCAACATCGATCAAATCGCACTCAAGATCGCCTGGACGGACATGCATGTGTATGCCGAGGAAGAAATCACCAAGCTCGCCGACACGCAGCCAGACATGCCTATCGGCGTTGCATTTGTCGATGCGTATGGGAAGCCGGGCTGGATCGGCACGAACCCGACCTTGAAGATTCATCGTCCGAGCATTCGCGGCTGTCTGCCGACTGTGCACCTCGGTGACGAGGAACAAATTTAGCGCAAAGCCGCTAATTGCCGCCGCTAGCGGGTGGCGTATCACTCAGGCCTCATGTTTCGCCGTTTCCTTCTCCTTTCCGCCGTCATTGCACCCTCGCTATCCCCTGCCCTGGAGGTTCAGGTTTCGCCCACGCTCTCGCTTGCGCAGGCCGTCCAGCAAGTTCGCGAGGCCCGAAAAGCCGGTGACGCGTCTCCTGCCACGATCGTTTTGCCCGAAGGCACCAGTGAACTCTTGCAGCCGATCACACTCGAAGCCGCCGACTCAAATCTGACCATCGCTGGCACCAATAGCACACTCGTCGGCGCACCGCTTGTCTCCACTTGGGGGCCGGTGGCAGGCAATATCTTCAAGGCGGATGTCTCCAAGCTGCTACCGAAGGGTTTCCTACCGAAGCAACTCCTCTGCAACGGCGAACGGCAGATCCTGGCCCGCTATCCGAACTTCGATGCGAAGGATCCACTTTATGGCGGTTGGGCATACGTCGCAGCATTTCCACCCAGTGGTGCGCCGGAAGGGCATCTATGGAAGCGCACACTCTATGTGAAACCCGAGGATGTGAGGAAGTGGGCTCACCCCGAGGACGTGGAGCTCGACATCTTCGCACAATACGGCTGGTGGAATTTCATCGAGCCTGTGTCCTCGCTCGATCCGCAGACACGCATGCTCACGCTGAAGAAGGATTGCGGCTATGACCTGCATCCGCACAACCGCTACCACTTCCAAAACGCGCTCGAAGAACTGGATGCACCCGGCGAGTGGTTCTACGACAAGCACATCGGCATGCTGTACTTCTGTCCGCCTGAAGGTGTTGTGGGCGCATTCGAAGTCCGCCTACCCACACTCGAAAGCTTCTTCAAAGTGAAGACGGGCGCGAAGAAGATCACGATTCGCGGCCTCACGCTCACCGGTTGCCACGGCAGTGCAATAGTGTTTGAGCGTGCGGAAGATTGCCTCGTTGAAAAATGTATCATCACACAGGTGGGTGCATTCAACGGCAGCGGCATTGGCGTGAGCGATGGCAAGAACGTGCGCCTCTCGCACAACGAAATCAGCTACACCGGCAGCAACGGCATCAGCCTCAGCGGCGGAGATCGCAAGACGCTCACCGGCCCGGGACACATCGCCGAGGACAATCACATCCACCACATGGGTGTCTTCAACAAGAACGCCTGCGGCATCAGCATGTATGGCGTGGACAACACCGCCGCGCACAATCACATCCATGACGGTCCGCGCATGGGCGTGCAGATGAGTGGGAACAATCTCATCGTCGAATACAACCACCTGCACCACCTCTGCATGGAGACGCAGGACGGCGGTGCCATCTACACCGGCGGGCGCGACTGGATCAGCAGCCGCGGCAGCAAGTGGCGCTACAATTTGATCCACGACATCGTCGGTTGCGGCCAGGAGGCAGGCGGCTTGAAGCATCCGTGGTTCACCTTCGGCCTCTACCCCGACGACAACAGCGGCGGCATCGACATTATCGGCAACATCGTCTTCCGCGTGGCCCACACGCCCATCCACATGCACAACTCACGCGACTGCATCGTGGAGAACAACATCTTCGCCCTCGGCGGCAAATTTCAGTTCGATCTGCACGGCTGGACCAAAGATCAGCGCTTCTACACCAGCCATCTGGAGACGATGATCAAAGGCTACGAGTCCGTCGCCGGTCAGCCTGCGTGGAAAACCATGCGCAACATGGACCTCCACCCCAAAGACGCCATCCGCGACGACGGCACCATGATGAGCGGCAACAGCTTCCAGCGAAACATCATGTTCGGCGACACGCCCGGCGTGAAATACGGCGACATTCGTAACGCCACGCCGAAGTGGAATACCATTGACCACAACCTCGCTTGGAACGGCGGCCATCCCATCGTCACCGGCATCAATCAAGTCGGCCCCAACAAAGGTGCGCCGCTCGTCACTGAGACCTTCGACGCTGCCGAACCCGGCAAGACGCCGAAAGGCTGGGGCTTCAACCATCGACCGAACAAAGACGTGCAGCTTGTCGTCGCCGATGGTGCGCTGCGCGTCGATTGCGCCATCGGCAACGATCCGAAGAATCCGAAAAGCGTCTTCCACGGTCCCGATGTGCCGATCAAACCGGGCGCAGCCTATCGCGTGAAGCTCCGCGTCAAATCCACCGAACCCACAGCCAAACTCAGCCTCGCCTTCGCCTCCTTTAAGAACGGCGAAGGCTACTGGCAGGTCGGCAGCACCAGCGTCACCGCCACCAGCGAGTGGCACGAAGTCGAAGCCACCGGTCGCATGCTGCGCGAGAACGAAACCGGCTGGAAACCCTGGATGACCGCCTTCTGGCTGCGCATCGACTGCCACGAGCCGAAAGGCCAAGTCTTCTTCGACGACATCCGCATCACCGAAGCCGAACCGCTCGATGAATGGTCTGCTTGGCAAGGAGCTGGCTGGGACAAACACAGCCTCATCGCCGATCCGCTGTTTGTGGATTGGAAGAACGACGACTTCCGACTCAAGCCCGAGTCACCCGCGTTTAAACTCGGTTTCAAGCCGATTCCGGTGAATGAGATTGGCATCAGGAAAGATTGAGAAGTCCATTTACCGATCATTGTTTCCCATCTTCATTGTCTTATGGCAACCATCACCAACGAAAAACTCCTCGCACATACTCAGTGGATCGAAAGCGAGGGCAAAAGCGGGCGCAAGCTCGATGAAACGGGCATGAACCTCGCGAGCAACGTGCTGTCTGGCCTGAACATGGCGAAGGCGCAGTTTGTGGGAACGACATTCACGAAAGCGGACCTCAGTGACACGAATCTGTCCGGGGCTGATTTTAGCGGGGCAAACTTCGACAGCGCCAACCTCAGTGGCGTGGATTTGAGCGGCGCTGATCTCGGCGGTGTGTCCATGCGCAATGCGAACCTGACCAATGCGAACGTGCGCGGGGCAGATCTTTCCGGCGCGAATCTTGAAGGCGCGAATCTGACGAATGCGGACTTCACCGATGCCGATTTGATCGCCGCGAACCTTACGGGGACCATTCAAACCGGACTGATCATCACCGGCGCTAAGCTGACGGATACGCAGGGATTGAAGGGCTGAGAGAGAACGGCGGCCCGTCCTCCGGCTCAGATCATTCCGAGCTTCATTTTGCCTTCGACGCTGATCATGCCCTGATTCCAGGCGGGATCCCAGACGAGTTCGACGGCGGCGTCATCCATGTCCTCGATGGTCATGATGCGGCTCTGCGCATCTGCGGCGATGGTGGGGCCCATGCCGCAACCGGGAGCGGTGAGGGTCATTTTCACGACGGCTTTATTTTTGCCTTCGGCATCGGCTTCGACCTTGCAGTCATAGACGAGACCGAGATCGACGATATTGACGGGGATTTCGGGGTCATAGACGTTCTTGAGCTGGTTCCAGACCTGGCCTTCGAGATCGCTGACCTCAGCGGGGATGTTGGAAGAACTGCCATCCTGTTCTTTTTTGGCCGCGTCGGGATCAATGCCGAGTGCATCGACATCCTTGGATTGAATGCGAGCGAGGCCGAAGTCGGTGGCGACGGTGTAGGTGCCGCCGAGGGACTGCGTGATAATGACCTTCATGCCAAGCGGCAGCTTGATGAGATCGCCGCTGGGAATCTGGACGGCTTCGACTTCGCGTTTGAGTTCGAGGGAGGAGTGCATGGAGGAAAGTTCGTAGTGACGAGTTAGCTGGTGAGGATGATCTTAATTTTGCCCTGGGTTTTGCCAGCGAGGTTCAAAGCATCGGCGAGAGTGCCGGACTGATCGGATTGAACGGGGGCGGCAGAGATAGAAGTTTTTTGTTCAGCTTCAAGGGCAGCACGCAGGGCCCCTTCGACCATCTGGCCGCAATGGATCTTCATCGGTGGCAACGGGCCGAGCGGTTTGCTGAGTTCCTCGGCTGACATGGAGAGCGCTTCCTCCTTGGTTTTGCCGCGAATGAGTTCGGTGGCGATGCTAGCGACGGCGATGGCGGTCTGGCAGCCGAAGCTTTGGAAACTGGCTTTGTCGATGACCTTCTGGCCATCCTTGTCTTTGTATTTGATCCACATCCGCACCATGTCGCCGCAGTCAGGACTGCCGACGGTGCCGACGGCATCGGCATCGGGCATTTCGCCGAGGTTCTGCGTATCTGTAAGAGCTTGCTGGAGTGCTGCTTCGTCCATGATTGTGAATCAGTCTTCGAGTTCGATACGATAGCGCGGCAGCGATGGATCAATCTCCTGGCTGTAGGCGTCGATGCCACCAGCGAGGCATTTGGTTTCGCCAAAGCCGTGGCCGATGAAGTAAGCAGCGGCATCGAGCGAGCGTGAGCCGGTGTGATCGTAAAGCACCAGCGTCTGCGTCTTGTCGCCGCCAGTGAAGATTTCCTGCACAAGTTCTTGGGTGAGCAAGCGTGCGCCGGGGAGCTTCACGGCCTCATGTTCTTCACGGGTGCGGACATCCAAAATGACAAGGTCGGTCTTGATGCGACGAAGCTGATCGAAATCGTGCGGGGAAATTTGCAGCGAGGCATCACCTTGATGACTCTCCTGAATGTGCGCCACAGCCTCCGCCACAGGGATGTTTTCATTGCGCTCACACACCTGCGAGAGCGTCTCACCCGGCTGGAAGGCACAACTGCGGCAGCCGCCGATGTGGTAACGCGCAAACAAGGCCCGTTGTGCGCCAGGATAGGCCTGGAGCACTTGGGACATGGTCATGTCGCCATTCAGGGGCGGTAGTTCTGCGGTGGGCATGGGGGTGATGAGATTAGACGGTCGCGCGGTCTTGGAAACCGTAAAGTTCATCTAGGCAACGAGGCCAGAGGCGTTAAAGTCGCCCGAATCTAATTTTTTCTCCCATGAGCGCCCAAGAACCTCGCATTCCAGTGCTGCCGACTCTGATGACGGCGGGCAATATTCTCTGTGGCTTCGTCGCCATCCTGCAAATCTTCGACGGGCGGCATCTGGCGATGAACCAACACTACCACTACGCGATCGTGTTCATCTTGCTGGCCTGTCTGTTCGACGCGCTGGACGGTCGTGTGGCGCGCATGGGCGGCACGGAGAGCCCATTTGGACGTGAATTGGACTCGCTGGCGGACATCGTCTCCTTCGGCGTGGCCCCTGCCCTGCTGGTGCATGACATCGTTTTGAAGGAGATCGACACGCCCAAGGGCCTCGGCTGGCTGATTTCCTGTGTGTATCTCGTCTGCGGGGCAATGCGTCTGGCGCGGTTCAATTGCCTTGCAGCAGCGGACGTGAAAAGCAGCAGCAAGAGCTTCCGAGGCTGCCCCATTCCGGCGGCAGCAGGCGTGATCTCGTCGCTGACGCTGCTGATCATCTGGCTGGACAGCAATGAGAAGGAAATCGGCAACTGGAAGTATGCCTTGGCCGGTCTGATGGCGCTGCTGTCCTACCTGATGGTGAGCAGTCTTGAATACCCGAGCTTCAAAGCGGTGAACTGGCGCACGAAACGCTCGTTCCACTGGGTGCTCATCAGCATCTTCGTCATCGCTTTCACGGTGATGAACTGGCACTGGATGCCGGCAGTTCTGTTCGTGAGCTATCTGCTCTATGGCTTAGTCCGCCCGTGGGTTTCGCGCAAATGGCGGCAGGAAATCGAGATCGAGGCCGAGACGCCGGAGATCGATGTCGATAGCGAAACACTAGCGCTTAATGGCAGCGACGACCAGCCAACGCGCTCAAGCGATGGCACGGTGCAAATTTGAATTGAAACAAATTCGTTTCACATCTTCCGGTACGCTCGTAATTGAGCGTTCACCGAACTTTCCATGGCCGACTTTTATCAGCACGCGCGCGTGCCCACCCTTCATCACCTTGCCCACGCGGATAGTTCGTCGCGTGAGAACGAGATGCTGGCTTGGGCAGCAGACAAACCGGTGACATTGCTGCTACCGGCGCTCTATGCCGAGTGCGAGCGCCCCGCCCTGCCACGCATTCTGGAGGAGGTGTCGCAGGCTGGGCACATCAGTGAGGTCATCCTGAGCATGAATGGCATGGACGCCGCTGAGCATGAGCGTGCGTTGCGACTCTGTCGGCAAAACTTAAAAGGTAAGAAGGCCCACCTGCTGTGGAATGACGGACCGCAGCTCTCACGCGTGTATGAGCGCATGGACGAGGCGGGACTGGCCGGGCCACACGCCGGCAAAGGCTCGAATATCTGGATGGGCATCGCCTACCTGCATGCCCGTGGCTTTAACGGTATCATCGTCAGCCATGACACCGACATTCTGAACTACAGCCGCGATCTGCTGTGGCGGCTGTGCTATCCGCTGCTGCATCCGCGCATGGGCTATCGTTTTGCCAAAGGCTACTACAGCCGCGTGTCGGACCGGCTGTATGGTCGCGTGACGCGCCTGCTGATTTTCCCGCTCATCCAAGCCTGCCGCGACGTGCTTGGCGCCAAGCCATTGATCGAGCATCTCGACAGCTACCGTTACCCGCTCTCCGGCGAATTTGCCGCAGATATGAGTGCGCTCAAAGGTTTCAGCTTGCCCGGCGGATGGGGGCTGGAAATCGCCATTCTATGTGAAGCCTATCGTCATCTTCATGGCGATCAGCAGTGCCAGGTCGATCTGGGCTTTCACTTCGAGCACCGGCATCGCAGCCTTTCACACGACGAAATCGGCGTGAATGAACCCGGACTTGTCAGCGCTGCTGCTGATGTGGCACGCTGCCTCGCCTATCAAGTGCTGCGCGAGGCTGAACCGCGGTCTGCTGAAGGCATGATGCGCCTGATCATCGAACGCTATCGGCCGCGTGCGGCAGAGTGGCTGCAGCGCTACGAGCATGTGGCCCTGCTTAACGGCCTGCACCACGATCACGCAGAAGAAAGTGCCGCCGTTTCCGCCTTTGGCCATGCTTTGGACCGCCTGCTGCAAAGCCTTGGCGACGATGAACTGCGTGTGCCCGCCATGCGTGAATCACCTGCCAAAACGCTCGCTAAAATACCCGGACTCGCGGAGGAAATCATTGCCAGCGCAGTGGTTATTTGAATGGAATCATTCACCACTCAATTAGAGTGGTGGCTCGGGACGGGATCGAACCGCCGACACTAGGATCTTCAATCCCATGCTCTACCAACTGAGCTACCGAGCCTCTGACTTCGAGGGCCGCTATTGGAGCATGCTTCAATGCTGGCGCAACGGGTTTTTCATGCTGCGCGTAGATTGAAACGATGGTTCATTTTTCCTTCGCTGAGATCGCGATCAGCGCCCAGCCGATCATGAGGCTCAATCCACCCAGCGGCGTGACGGCTCCCAGCCATTTCATTCCAGTGTAAGCAAGGACGTAAAGTGAACCGCTGAACAGGAAAATGCCCGCCAGCACCATGCGCCAGGCCCAGATCATCGCGGGTTTGCTGCTGGCGAACAATGTCAGTAGCAGAAGCACGACCGCATGTGGCAAATGATACTGCACTGCCGTCTCCCAATGAGCGAGTTCTCCTGCGGCTTTGAGTTGATCATGCACACTGCCATGCGCACCCGATGCGCCAAGGGCGATGGCGAGAAAGCCCATGAGTGCCGAGAGGCGGAGACGGAAAGGATCAGGTTGCATGATGGAGACATGCTTAACCATTTAGCGGCTCAAATCCACCGTTGATCCCGCCGCATTGCCTGCCTCAGCTCAATGCACAGACTTGAAGTCGCAGAAGTCAAAAACAAAGCCCCGCACAAGGCGGGGCTTTGAACACATCGAACTGGAACAACTGATGATTAACGCTTGGAGAACTGGAAGCGCTTGCGGGCACCTGGGCGACCGGGCTTCTTACGTTCCTTGGCACGGGAGTCACGGGTGAGTAGGCCGTTCTTCTTGAGCACACCACGCAGCTCAGGATTCACTCCAATGAGCGCACGGGCTATACCAAGACGCACGGCACCGACTTGACCGGTGCTGCCGCCACCACTGGCGTTTACTTTGAAATCATAGGTCTGACGGGAATTCGTGAGAGCCAGCGGGAACAGAATCTGATTCTGGAGGGCGACAGTCGGGAAGTACTCCTCGAAGTCGCGGCCATTGACGGTGATGCTGCCGGAACCTTCGAGAATGAAGACGCGGGCGATGGCAGTCTTGCGGCGGCCGGTGGCGGTTTTGAGAGGTTTGCTCATGCGATGGATACGATGG
>CANIZT010000168.1 GCA_947471905.1 Verrucomicrobiaceae bacterium | reverse complement strand
CGCGCGATTCTTTGATCGGCTTGCCACCATCCATTGTCTCCGCCACCGCAAACTCACGCGCACGATCCTGCAACAGCCGCGCGATGCGATACAGATACTTCCCACGTTCCTTCCCCGGCATGCGGCCCCACACGCTCACAAACGCCCGCTGCGCCGCCGCACAAGCCGAGTCCACATCCTGCGCATCCGCCAGCGCGATATCGGCGATCTTTGTCTCATTCGCTGGATTGATCGTGGAAAAATACTTGCCGCTATGTGGCGCAACGAATGAGCCATTGATGAATAAGTCGTAACGCTTCTTCAACTTCGGATCAGCCGACTCCGGCGCGGGATCAAACTCCCAAAGATTCCCGAAGACGAGTTCGCGGACGGGGTTGGCTTTGGACTTTGGTTTTGAAAGGGGCTTGGGCATAGTCTCGATCAGTGGAGGAGATTGCGCAGTGTCATAAATGCCACCGCATTCGAAGTCAGTGTCGCTAAGGGATAAGAAAGGCCGAAAACCAATCCAGTGAAAGCGCTCGGGCGTTTCCAAAGCCGCTGTAGGCTCCAAAAAACGACACCCAAAATGAACGTCGCTTGGAGTCCGCCGGCGACACTCATGCCTGGGTTGGCGTCTAGTAGTGCCCAAGGAATAAGAGCCACTAGGGGGATTGCGAACACCCAGTCTGGAACCAACGCGAGCAAGATGGAATGCATGATTAATATCCTTCTGTGGCATCGCTGAAATTCCACGGGGCTTGATAAGCACCCGTGCGTTCTTTTTCGAGCTGGCGGACGAGGTCGTTGAGCAAAGCGGAGGCACCGAAGCGGTAGCGGCGGTTGTTGAGCCACTCGTCACCGAGCGTTTCTTTGACGGCGATGAGGAAATGCAGCGCCTGCTTCGCCGTGCGGATGCCGCCGGCGGGTTTCATGGCGATGGGGACGCCGGTGGCGAGAAAGTGATCGCGAATGGCCTCCAGCATGACTTGGTTGTTGCCGAGTGTGGCGTTGGATGAGGTTTTGCCGGTGCTGGTCTTGATGAAGTCGTTCGGACGGATCACGCGCATGGCCAGAAAGCTAGCAGCGCGGATGTTGTCGTAGGTTTCGAGTTCGCTGACTTCGAGAATGACTTTGAGAGTTGCTTTACCGCAGGCTTCGACCACGGCGGCAATTTCATCCTGCATGAGGCCAAATTCGCCGCTGAGGAAGGCGCCGCGATTGATGACCATGTCGATTTCATCCGCTCCATCGTTCACGGCAGCGTGGACTTCGGCGAGTCGCGTCTTCAGCGGTGCTTGGCCAGATGGAAAGGCAGTCGCCACCGACGCGATCTTCACCTTCGTGCCGCCGACATGCTTCTTCGCGTGCTTCACCATCGCGGGATAGACGCAAACGGCAGCGGTGGAAGGAATATCACCCACATCATGCGGCGTGAGCGCTTTCTGGCAAAGCGATGCGACCTTACCCAGCGTGTCCTTGCCTTCGAGCGTGGTTAGATCGACCATCGTCACGGCGAGACGCAGGCCGAAGACCTTCGACTTCTTTTTGAGACTGCGCGTGGTGTACTTCGCCACGCGTTCCTCGATACCGACGTGATCGACGGTGCCGACTTCATCAAAAAGACGGCGGAGACTGGAGGGCGCTTTGGCGATAAGCATGGCTCCGATGTTGTTCGGAGACAGGCCGCGCTGTCAAGATACCAATTTTAGCGTGTGGCAAAAATCCAGCCTGCGGCGTAATTCAGGACACTATGAGTAACATGATTCCCCAAGTCTATGACACGCCCGTTTTCCGCATGGCTTGCCAGCAGTTTGATCTGGTGGCCGATTTTTTGGAGATCCCCGAAAGCTCCCGCGATCGCTTGAAGCTGCCGAAGCGCTCCGTGAGCGTGGCGATGCCGGTGCGGCGCGATGATGGCAGCACGACGGTCTTCATGGGCTACCGCGTGCAGCATCATCTCACACTTGGGCCGACGAAAGGAGGCGTGCGGTTTCATCCCGATGTGACGCTCGGCGAAGTCGCGGCGCTGGCGATGTGGATGAGCTGGAAGTGTGCATTGACTGGTCTGCCGTATGGCGGAGCAAAAGGTGGCGTGACGTGCAATCCGCGTGAGCTTTCCATCGGCGAGCTGGAGCGCGTGACGCGGCGCTATACGCAGGAGTTGATCCCGTTCATTGGTCCGCAGATCGATATCCCCGCACCAGACATGGGCACCAACGAGCAGACGATGGCGTGGATGATGGACACCTACTCGCTGCAAACCGGCCACTGCGTGCCTGCGGTGGTCACGGGCAAGCCGGTGAGCATTGGTGGATCGCTCGGGCGCCGTGAGGCAACGGGTCGTGGCGTGGCGTATCTGGTTTCTCGCGCGATGGACACGCTCGGCATCGCAGCGAATGGCGCGACGGCGGTGGTGCAAGGCTACGGCAACGTCGGAGCCATCGCTGCGAGCACAATGGCACGTCAGGGCATCAAGATCATCGCGGTGAGTGATGCGTTTGGCGGACTCTACAACGTGAAGGGCATCGATCTCGATAAGCTGGACGAGCATGTGGCCAATACGCGGAGCATCGTCGGCTTCGATGGCGCTGAGGCGATCACCAATGAGCAACTGCTGCTCACCCCCTGCGATATTCTCGTTCCCGCTGCACTGGAACGTCAAATCACCGCCGACAACGCCGCGAAGATTCAGTGCCGCATTCTCGCGGAAGGTGCGAACGGCCCAACGACACCCGAAGCGGACGCGATCATCTCGCAGCGCGACATCTTTGTGATTCCGGACATCCTTTGCAATGCAGGTGGCGTGATTGTCTCCTACTTCGAGTGGGTGCAGGATCTGCAAAGCTTCTTCTGGGACGAAGGCGAGGTGATGAGCAAGCTCTACCGCATCCTAGAGCAGTCGTTTGTGCAGACAGTGAACTTCAGCAAGAAGCGTGGTGTAAGCATGCGCTTCGCGGCGCTGAGTCTCGGCATCAAACGCGTGTTTGAAGCAAAGCAGATTCGTGGGCTGTTTCCGTGAATTTAGATCAGCTCAAAATCTCCGTCGGACATTCCGGCAACGACGACAAAAACGCGCGGCCATAGGGCTTGGTGAGGATCCGGTTGTCGAGAATGGCGCAGATGCCTTTGTCGGTGGCGGTGCGGATGAGACGGCCGACGCCTTGGCGGAGCTTGAGGATGGCCTCGGGGACGCTGTATTCGGTGAAAGCGTTGAGGCCTTGTTCTTCGAGGTGCTCGATGCGTGAGGCAGTGAGCGGATGGTCGGGCACGGCGAAGGGCAGGCGCGTGATGATGACGTTGCTCAAGGATTCACCGGGAACATCGACGCCGGTCCAGAAGCTGTCGGTGCCGCAGAGGACGCTGTGGGTGTCGTTCTTGAATTCGGCGAGCATTTGATGCCGTGGCATGCCGCGGCCTTGCACGAGCAAGCGCCAGCCGCGTTCTTTGCAATGGGCTTCAAGTTTGTCGGCCAGAGAGGTCATCTGGCTGTAGCTGGTGAACAGGATGAAGGCGCGGCCGATGCTGAGGTCGATGAAATGGGTGATCCAGTGCTCAAGCTGGTCGAGGTAGCCGGGCTCGCTGGGCTGAGGCATCTTTTTGAGCAGGTAGAGCTTCATCTGCTTCTTGAAATCGAAGGGGCTTTCGATCAAGGCGGCGCGCGCGTCTTCGGCACCGACGCGGTTGCGGAAGTAGCGAATCTTGGGGTCGTCGCCGATGCTCAGCGTGGCGCTGGTGAAGATGCAGGCCTTGTGGCTGGCGAAAAAGATCTGCCGTAACCTAGGCGCGACATCGACAGGCGCGGTGTGGAAGGAGACGATGCGGTTTTCCAGGCCACCGCGCTCGACCCAATGGACGTGGTCTTCGTTTTCTTGATCAAGGAAGGTCTTCAGGCCGACACGGATGGCACTGAGACGTTTGGCGAGATCGAGGAGTTCGAGCTTGGTGCCTTCTTTGTTCGCGGCGTCGCCGGCTTTGATGGCTTTTTGAGCGAGACGTTGCAGCGGAAGGCTGAGTGTATCTTCGACGAGGCCGGGTTCGCGCACGCGGAACTCGCGGCCCATGGCGTTGAATTTGCAACTGGCCTCAGCAGCACGGAAAAAGGTATCCACACTGTCCAGGGCCATCATGACCTCACGCACGCCATCTTTGTCACCGACGAGTTGGAAGAAGCCTTTGCGGCTCTTGGGATTGTGCAGGCGTCCGAGTTCGAATTTGATGTTCGATTCGCTGATGTGGAGGCCGAAGGCCTTGGCGGCGACGTTTTCGATAGTGTGGGCTTCATCGAGGATGACGAAGTCACGCGGAAAAAGAAAATTGCAGTCCTCGTTAGTGTTTTCGTCAGCGGAGGCGAGCAGCGTGAAGAACAGCGTGTGATTGAGCACGATGACATCCGCCTGCTCCATGCGGCGGCGCGTGTCCTGATACCAACAGCGGCTACCAGGCGGGCAACGGCGTGGTGTGCAGGCATGCGGTTCGCTGCAGACAAGCGACCACACGCGAGCGCTGGGCGAGAAATTGAGATCGCTAAGTGTGCCGTCTTCCGTTTCGGCGACCCAGTCGAGCAGAAGGCTCAATTCGGAGGATTCGGAGGAGGAAAAAAGATCGCCCGACTCATTGAGCGCACGTTTGAGGCGTGTGGGGCAAAGGTAATTGCCACGGCCCTTCAAAATCTCCGCGTGGAAGTTGCCAACGAGCTGTTTGACGATGGGAATATCCTTCGTGATGAGCTGCTCCTGCAGATTGATCGTGTGCGTGCAGATGATGGCCTTGCGCTTCTGCTCCAGGGCGAACGTGACGGCGGGAACGAGATAGGCGAGCGATTTGCCGACGCCTGTGGCGGCTTCGCAAACGAAAGCGTGATTGCCATCTAGGGCAGCACCAACGAGTTCCGCCATCCGCTGCTGCTGTGGGCGATATTCGAACTGCGGCGACTCGGCCATCTTGCCCTCATTGGAGAAGGCGAAATGCATGCGCGGAGCCAGTGGCGGGCGCGAAATGCGGCCAGTAACTCCTTCTTCGTGATCTTCAGCAACGTGAAACATGCGTGAAGGGATAGCAGCGAGCAAAGAGCCGAGGGCAACGGAGTTTTGCGTGGCGTGTTATTTGCTGCGCTCGAACCACACGACGCGCAGGCCAAGTTGATCAGCAAGTTTGCGGCCTTGCTTGGGTCCGAGGACGAGGAGGGCGGTGGCGTAGCCGTCAGCTTGAGCTGCGGAAGAATGAATGACGCTCACGGAAGCGAGATTGTGCTCGATGGGGCGTCCGCTGCGTGGATCAAGGATATGGGAGTGCTGTATGCCGTCGGTGATGAAATTTTGGCGATAAACCCCGCTGGTGGCAATGGATTGGTCTTTGAGGATGAGGGTTTGCGCGGCTGCGCCGGGCGGTGCGGCGGGTGTTTGGATGCCGACACGCCATTCACCGCGGGCGAGGACTTCGCCGCCGATTTCGAGGAGAAAATGGGTTCCGAGTTGCTGGGCGATTTTGTCCAATGCCCAACCTTCGGCGACGGCGCTGACGTTGATATGGAGTTGCGGGATATCTTTGTGCAAAGCGGGAGGATCGTTGCGCACATGGAGATGCTGCCAACCGCAGTTGGCTTTGGCAGCAGCGATTTCGGCTTCGGTGGGCGGTGAATCGCGTTTCCCATTGGCTCCGAAGCCCCAGAGATCGACCAGCGGAGCGATGGTGATGTCGAGGGCATGATCGGTGTCGTGGCCGATTTGTTGAGCGAGTTCGACGACTTCGATGAGTTCGGCGGGAACACTGATCCAATCGGTTCTCGGCGATGCATTGAAGCGCGAGAGGGCGGAATCGGGCTGCCAATGACTCAGGATGGCCTCCCAAGCATCGAGCTGCTGCTGGAGGTCGATTTGACGAATCGATTTGCCGTTAGCATAAGCACGCAGGCTCCAAGTTGTGCCCATGGTGCGTCCGCTCATCGTGATGAGGCGGTCATCACGCTTGCAGCCGCAGAGCAGCAGGATCAATAAGACAAAACGCATGGGTGCGAGAAAGTGGCGAGGCCTTTCGTTTCAGCTATTACCATGATGCCTCCGCCTATCTCTCGTCGTCGCGCCATTCAAACGCTGTTTTGCTCGTCGGCAGCTCTCGCTTTGAATTTAAGGCCAGATCGAGCGGCGGCGGAGATTGCGAAAGATGCAATGCATTTGCTCATGATCGGTGATTACGGCACAGGTGGAGCGGATCAGTTGAAGGTTTCGCAGGCAATGCAGAAGTTTGTGGCGGGAAGTGGCGTGAAACCAGCGGGCTTATGGATGCTGGGTGATAATTTTTACAGCGTTGATAAAGCTGGCTTCAATACGGAATCGAAACGCTGGACGAAGGAAATCGAAGAGATGTATCCCGCGAGCGTGTTTCCAGGCCCAATGTGGGCGGTGCTGGGGAATCACGATTACCATGACAATCCAGGCGGAGAGAAGGTACAGATGGCCTATGCGCAGAAGCCAGGCGTGCGGTGGAAAATGCCGTCGAAATGGTATCGCTTCGATCTGGGCCCCAAGGACCAGCCGCTGGTGACGTTCATCTGCCTAGACAGCAACTTGCCGGTAGTTTCGGATGCAGTGGATAAAAAGACGAAGAAGCCCCGCGGTTCGCTGACAGCGGCAGAGGAGAAAGAGCAACTCGCGTGGCTAAAGGCCGAACTGGCGAAACCGCGTGCGCCCTTTACGATCGCCGTGGCGCATCATCCGCTCTACTCGAATGGCGATCATGGTGACACGAAGGCACTGATCGCTCAGTGGGAACCGATTTTTCAAGAGCACAAAGTTCATGCCTATGTCTGTGGCCACGATCACGACCTTCAGCATTTGGAGATGAAGGGGCTGTTCACCACACATCTGCTCTCAGGCGGTGGCGGGGCGAAGACTCGCAAGCTCGAAGGCAAACATGAGGTGCCGTTCGGTAAGGACGTTCACGGATTCACTCATCTGCAAATCACGGCAGACACGCTGACCTTCACGCATCACAGCGCCGATGGTGCGGCACTGCACATGGTCACCAAAAAACAGGATGGCAGTTTCCAGGTCGGCTGAGAATCACTTGTAGCCGGTGACGATGGCACAGGGCACATCCTTGCGCTTACCTTGATCCGTCTCGTGAATGGCGATCATGTACACGCCGGTTTTCTTCGGTTTATAAAACAGCACGAGGCCCCAACCGTCGAGCACGGGGAGAATTTCGCCCGCTGGTTTGCCTTCGAGATCGAGTACCGCAGCCGTGATGTGAACGCCTGATTTGCGCGGCACGGCGATGCAGAAGCAATACTCGTTCCCTTTATAAAGCTGCATGCGCAGGGCCTTGCCGACTTTGGGTTCGAGTTCCTTGAGCCACGTTTCAGCGCGAATGTTGAAGTCTTCTTTCTCCTGGTCGTAGGCCAGTGCTTGGGAGGCGGCTTCGGCGTCCTCCTTGTCACCGGCCAGCAGCCGGGCGTTTGGCGTTAGCAAGGTCAAAACTAACAAGGTGGAGAAAATGAGGAAAGAGGTGGGTGAGCACATGGCACAGGAGGCTGAGAAATTAACTCTCACACGCGAACATAGCCGTTGCATCAGGAAAATCCCAAGTTTCTGTTCCACCATTCGTGCCTACCCTAGTGTTGCGCGGAAAAATCACCCCCCCTCACCCCCGTAATTACATGGCCTCGGTAGTTTTTTACATGGAGGACAGCACTACGCTCGTCCACAAAATCGAAAACGATGTCACCACCATTGGTCGACATCCCGAAAGTATCGTCGTTCTCACCTGCCCCTCATCTTCTGGACGTCATGCCGTCGTCAAAAAGGACGGCAGCTCTTATTACGTGCAGGATCTCGGCTCCAGCAACGGCACGCGCATCAACGGCGCAGAAATTGAAGAGGCCTTGCTCAAGGACGGCGACCGCGTCGGTTTCGGTGATGTACAGGCCGTATTTTATGCAGGTGATCCGCCGAAGGTGCTGGAAGAAAAGCCCGTTGCCGCCCCGCGCTCCTCAGCCAAATCACTCCCCGCGCCCGCCGCCAATACCAACGACGAGCCAAAGAAACCATCTGATAAGCCAGCGAACCGGGCGCTGAGTCCGGTGCGGAGAGCGTATGGCAAAAATTCTTCCCAAAATAGCTACCCGGACACGACCGAGACCGGCTGTATGACCGGCATCATCGTCACCGGCCTGTTTGTGATCGCTTTCATAGTAGGAATGGCCATGCGCCACTCGAAAGAAATGAATGGCAACATTCTCACTGATACCCTCGACAAAATCACTGGCGGCATGCCGAAGATCAAGATCGAGCGGAAAGAGGAGTAGTTCCTGTCAGAGGGATTTCTTATAGCCGTCGCACCTGCTGTGCCACCCGGCCAGCCAGCGCTGTTCGTTGCGCTCCGGCGGAGCATTTGCCACGCGATGGCTCAGCACGCGTTTGGCAGCGGCGGCAAATTGCACATTCCAAGCAACCGCACTGCTCGGTGTTTGACCCATTTCAATGAGCACCTGTAGCAGGCCCCAGCCTTGCCCCTGATAGCGCTCCTTCGTGCTGGTGCCCTCGCCTTTGAAATTCACATAGTCGATCAGGCAGAACGCACCCTCCGGTGTCGTCAGGAGCGATTGGAAGCCAAACTTCACCCACTCGCGGTTCGCGGCCGGAGCGGCTGCCACCATCTTCGGCAGCGCACGTTCCATCCTTACCATGATGAATTCCGTCTGTTGCCGCACCGTTTGGCTCAATAACACGCGCAGCTCTTTCTGCCGCACGCCGTTTCTGTCAGCTTCGAAGGCCGCCTTAGTCGGCCATGGGCAGACACCCTTCATCCAAGCCGGAATTGGCAGACCATTCGATCCCAAAAAAGCCACCAATGGCGGAAAACTCTCCTCAAACGGCCCGCTTTGGCCCTTAGGATACCAGATGAAATGGCCGATGCCTAGCGAGGCAAAAGCCTCCCCCGCGTTCCAACTCGTCAGCCCCGCCACCGTGCCACTGCACTCGTTCTGCCAAATACGCTGACCTACGCGCTCGATTTGAGCAGCAGAAAGCCGTACACCGCTTCCGCTGACCGAGGATGGAGCGGCGGCACAGCTGTTCAGACTGCCGAAAACCACTGCCATCAGACTTAAATGTTTGAGGTAATGCCACGTTGCCATATTTTAGAAATCTTAAATGATGCTGTGCAATCAAACTGGTTTTTGAAAAAATAGACCAACCCTCCATCTTACCCCTCGTCAAATTTCATTAAGTTTGATTCACTGATTTTCCACCCTTATTCTTCCGGCCCTCCAGCCTATTTCTCTGCGCGTCCGGCATGCCATATCTGGCCTTCAATCTTAACGATGGTAATGAGTTCGTCTTCGACATCCTCGAAGAACGACTCTCCATAGGGCGTGATTCGAACAATGACATTGTCATCGACAACACCTTCATTTCCGGTTTCCACGCCGAATTCCTGCGTCAGGCGGACGGTGGTTACGAAATTGT
>CANIZT010000167.1 GCA_947471905.1 Verrucomicrobiaceae bacterium | reverse complement strand
TGTGTGCCGCAAAATCGGCATCATGACCGGCGGCGCGGGCTCCGAGGTGGGCACGGTGTCGAAAGCAGGCATCGACACCTTCATCACCGGTGAGGGACCGCACTGGAGCTACACGCTCGCGGAGGAACTAGGCATCAATCTCATTTACGGCGGTCACTACGCCACAGAGACCTATGGCGTGAAGGCGCTCGCCGCGCATATCGAGGCGAAGTTTGGCATCCCTTGGGAATTTGTGGATCATCCGACGGGTTTGTGAGAACATGTCAGAATGAATGCCGCAGCCGTCCATTCGCCTATGCATATACATCCTGAGCCAACGCGCTGGACGACGCTGCTGTTTCTAGCCAAGGCGACAGTCCACCAACTGCGCCGTGGCTTAAAAGACTGGCGTGACGGTATCTCAACGCATCCCAGGAGCCACACGATGATGTCGTTGCCCGTGGTCGCACAGTGGCAGTCTGATCTGCGGCACGGTGATCAAGCCTCGGCTCGTGAGAGAGAACTTCAGGAGGGTAAAATTCAAAATCTGCGCGCAGCCGCAAAGATGCTGCATGGTGTGGAAGTTCCAGCAGGTGAAGTGTGGAGTTTCTGGATGCAACTCGGACGGATCACGCGCAGCAAAGGTTATGCCGAAGGCCGCGAACTCCGCGAAGGTTGCCTCATCCCACAGATCGGCGGTGGCCTATGCCAGCTTTCCGGTGCCATTTACAATGCAGCTCTCGAGGCAGGTTTGGAGATCGTCGAACGCCATGTACATACGAATTCTGCTGTCGGTTCCCTTGCGCGCATCGGGCGGGATGCGACGGTGTTTTGGAATTACGTCGATCTGCGGATGCGTGCGCGGCTGCCCTGGCGCATGGAGGTCGTGGTAACAGACACCCAGCTGCAGGTGCGCATCCGTTGCTCGGAAAAACTTCCCCGTGGCCCCATCGAACCCGCCGAACCTTCGCCAGCCACGCCATTAAACTCGTGCGCCACCTGCGGCATCGGCTCCTGCTTTCGCAGTGAGTGACCACCGACATGCCTTATCTCGGGACAGCATTCTTCGAGCGCGATGTCCTGACCGTCGCCCGTGATCTCATTGGCGTTGAATTCGACTGGCATGGCTGCGCCGGCATTATCGTCGAGACTGAGGCTTACGCTGTTGAAGGGGATTTGGCCTGCCATACCGCCTCGCGACCGAGTGCGCGGGATTTCGTGAAATCAAAGCCTGCCGGCACTGCTTACGTTTACCTCAACTACGGGATGTACTGGCTCTTTAACCTGCTCGTGAAAGGCGGTGAACGTGACGGCCTTATCTTGATTCGTGCTCTAGAGCCACGTCGTGGCCTCAAGCAGATGCAGCAGCGGCGCAATCGTATCAAGCCGGAGGACTTATGCTCTGGCCCTGGCAAACTCGCGACTGCGCTCGGCATCTTCGGCACGCATCATGGCACCGTGATGATCGGACGCGGCAAACCAGCAGGCGTGGGATTGAAAATGGCCGCAGATCCTGCGCACGAAGTCGTCAGTGACATCCGCGTCGGCATCAGCCAAGCGGTGGACTTTCCGTGGCGTTTTCTGTCAAACCACAGCCCTCATGTCAGCGTGAAATTCGGCAAAGTGAAGGTGCCAGCGACTTAAACAAAACCGCCGCCGAGAAACAACCGCAGTGCGGCGACCACAGCAACGGCGACATTGATGGTCAAGCCGATCTTGCGCTGGCAGAAGGAGCCGAAGATGATGCCCAGCACACAGCCAGCCAGCACGGCCCATTGCAGCCAGCCAAGGAGAGGAATGAGGCCCGGCACCAACAACACGGCACAGACAAGACCGATGAGAACAGAGAGGATTTGCATAACAGCGGCAAAGACCGCCAGCCGGACTCGAACTCAACTGAAATTCCGGGACATCATTGTAAGCCCCGCCTTGCGTTCCTCCTCAGACGCGGTACTCTCCGGCCTAGCTGAACTAAAGGAGAGGTGGCTGAGTGGTTGAAGGCACCTGACTCGAAATCAGACGTTGTCGAAAGGCAACCGAGGGTTCGAATCCCTCCCTCTCCGCCAGCGAACGCAGTGAGCAAAGAAGGTAACACTTTTAGCGAAGCCTCTTTTGGAAAGCCGCAGGCAATCCCTCCCTCTGCGCCAGTTATCGAGTCTTCGCTATGAATGGCTCGGGAGTATCAGCGAAAAACTCACCCACGTCGCCATCTGGCATGCCGTGACTGCGAATGCCCTCCAGTCTGCGACGACTGCCACGCTCGCTGCTTGGACGATTCGCCGTGCGTTGCACCAGTTCCGTAATGACGGGCGCTGCGATTGCGGCACTGGCGGCCAGCAAGGTCAACGCGATCACATTGGACGAGCCACGCCGCATGCCACGGCCAAACAAAATCCCAAGCGCACAACCGGCGGCAGCGGGGGCAATCAGCGAGGCATAGGATTCGTAGTTCGGGGCAGGCGGGTTTTCTTGCATGAGTTCATCATAACCGAACACGCGAGAATCGCCAAAGAGGAATTTGCCCGTGTCGTGCTTTCCGGCTAATGAAGCACTTGATCACCAAACCCAACGCATGACCCAAGCCGCATCCCCCAAACGTTATGCCCTCATCCTCGCCGGCGGCAGTGGCCAGCGCTTCTGGCCCATCAGCCGTGATGCCCAGCCAAAGCAATTGCTGAAGCTGTTTGGCGACAAAACTCTGCTCGAACTCACCATTGAGCGCCTCGACGGCTTCGTGCCCAAGGAAAACATCCTTATCCTGACCAATAAGCAGCAGGAGGCTTCTGTCCGCGCACTCATCAAAGACTTGCCGGCTGAAAACATCGTCGCCGAACCTGAAAAACGTGACACTGCCCCAGCCATCGCTCTTGCCGTCGGTTGGGTCGTTGCCCGCGATCCTCAGGCCACCATGATAGTGCTGCCCGCCGATCATCTCATTCAAAACCACGCCGAATTCCAGCGCGTGCTCTCCAACGCCGCCCTCGCTGCCGAAAACAGCGGCAGCCTCGTCACCATCGGCATCAAGCCCACCTGGCCCTGCCCCAGCTATGGCTACGTCGAGCGCGGCCGACGTGCCAGCATTGGCGGCGTCGATGACCTGCCCGTGTGGGAGATCGCCCGCTTCCGCGAAAAGCCGAATCCTGATCTGGCCGAGCATTTCATCAGTCAGGGGAACTTCCTGTGGAATGCCGGCATGTTCATCTGGACGATCCCCGCGATCTTCAGCGAACTCAGCCGTCACTGCCCCGTGCTGGCGGATTTCATCTCTGAACTACGTGGCTCCAAAGATTTCAGCGCCACCGTAGCCAAGCAGTTCAGCAAGCTACCGAAGCTTTCTATCGACTACGCGCTGATGGAGCGTGCCTCCCGCGTGCTCAACATCGAGGCCACGTTCGACTGGGATGATGTGGGTAACTGGACGAGCGTGGGTCGCTACCTTGAGGCTGACAGTGATGGCAATCAGCACAACTGCGCCCTCTCCCAGCAGGACGCCGCCAACAACATCGTCTTCACGCAGACCGGCCAGCACGTCGCCCTCATCGGCGTGCAGGATCTCATCGTGGTCGCTGCCAAAGACGGCCTCCTCGTTGCCAGCCGCAGCAAGGCAGAGAACATCAAAAAAATCGTGGATGGTTTGCCGCAGGAACTGCGCTGAACATTTTCCCACCACCCCATGCCGCGCATCCTCGCCATCGATCACGGCACCGTGCGCATCGGCCTCGCCTTGAGTGACGAAACCGAGATCGTGGCGAGTCCTTTCAAAACGATCGACGCGCACCACGAGCCCGAGCGCACCATCGCCCGCATCGTCAAGGAGAAGCACATCGGCAAAATTGTCATTGGCATGCCCTACCACATGAGTGGCGACAAAGGCGGCGCAGCCGAGCGTGTTGAAAAATTCGCCACCAGCCTTGGCAAGGAGCTTCACCACTCGGTTCCCATCGACTTCGTCGATGAACGCCTCTCCTCCGTCGAGGCCCAGGCCGCCATGTCACGCGCTGGCATCACTGGCAAACGCGAGCGCAACGAGATCGTCGATCAACTCGCCGCCGTGGTCATCCTCCAAGAGTATTTGAACCAGCAGCGCGGCCCCGAGGGCTTCCTGCTGCCCGACGCCGCCTACGAACTCGCCTGGATCGATGAGCCGAAGCGACGTCGAAAGTAAAGCTGGCCTGCAGCGCGGCCCGGAGCCGGGCTTCAAGCGATTGAAGCTCACCATCGCTTACTGCGGCACGCCTTGGCGTGGCTGGCAGAGCCAGGAAGACGGCGGTACCGTGACCGACGCCATCAACGCCGCCATCCGCAAAGCCACCAGCATCGAAACCCGCGTACAAGGCAGCGGCCGCACCGATGCCGGCGTGCATGCGCTCGCGCAAACCGCGCACTGCGACGTGCCCGAAACCGTGCGCATGAGCGGTGAATCGTGGGCGAATGCCCTCAATGCCTGCCTGCCGCTCACCATTCGCATTTTGCAGGTCGAAGAACCAAATCCGAGCTTCCACGCCCGCTTTGACGCTATTGGCAAAACCTATCGCTATCGCATCTGGCGTCCGCGCATGCTCTCGCCCTTCGAGGCGGATCGCGCCTGGCATGTCTATGGCCCGCTCGACATGGATGCGCTGCGCTTGTGCTGCGAACAACTCGTCGGCACACACAACTTCATCCGCCTCAGCGCCAATCGTGGTGACATGCCTGAAACCGAACGCCGCACGCTGCCAGACAAAACCACGCGCACCATCCACCGCGTCGATGTGCGTGAAGAGGGTAACATGCTGGAACTCGAATTCGAAGGCGACGGCTTCCTCTACAAAATGGTGCGCCTCATTGTTGGCAGTCTCATGCACGTCGCCCGTGGACGTGAGCCGAAAGAATGGTTCGCCAGGCTGCTAACTGATCCCACCGGCATGCAGAGCAATCAAACCGCCCCTGCCTGTGGTTTGTATCTCGTGGGTGTGAACTACCCGGCTGCGTGACCGTCGCTTGCATCTGCACGCCCTCTGCGGCATGAAGACCGCCCCCATGTCAAACGAAGCCCAAATCGCCCGCCGTCGCTCCTTCGCGATCATTTCGCACCCGGATGCCGGTAAAACGACGCTCACCGAGAAGCTCCTGCTCTATGGCGGTGCTGTCGCACTCGCAGGCTCTGTGACTGCTCGTAAAAATCAGCGTGCGACGACCTCCGACTGGATGGAACTCGAAAAACAACGCGGTATCTCTGTCAGTTCCACGGTGCTGCAGTTTGAATACAAAAATTGCGTCGTGAACCTGCTCGACACACCGGGTCACAAAGACTTCTCCGAAGACACCTATCGCGTGCTCACCGCCGTCGATGCTGCCATCATGGTCATCGACGCCGGTAAAGGTATCGAGGCGCAAACACGCAAGCTTTTCGAAGTCTGCCGCCGCCGTGGCGTGCCCATCTTCACCTTCATGAACAAGCTTGATCGCCCTGCGCGTGAGCCCATGACGCTGCTCGACGATCTCGAAACCGTCCTCGGCATCGGTGCCTGCGCCATCAACTGGCCGCTCGGCCTCGGTCAGCAGTTCCGTGGCGTCTATGATCGTCGCAAAAAGGACGTGCATCTCTTCGAGCGCACTGTCCACGGTGCTTACCGCGCTCCAGAAAAAGTCGGCGGTCTCGACGATGAATTTGTCGCTCAACACACCGTACCTGAAGCGCTCGAGCAGGCCAAAATGGAGCTCGAAATGCTCGATGGAGCCGGTCACGAATACGACCGCGCCAAGATCGACCGTGGCGAGCTCACGCCCGTCTTTTTCGGCAGCGCCAGCAACAACTTCGGCGTCCAATTGCTCCTCGATGGCTTCCTCGAACTCGCCCCGCCGCCCGAAGCACGCATGGCCGACGACGGCCGCATCATCGAGCCCAACAACGAAGGCTTCTCCGGCTTCGTCTTCAAAATCCAAGCCAACATGGACCCACGCCATCGCGATCGCATGAGCTTCGTGCGCATCGTCAGCGGCAAGTTCGAGCGCGACATGCAAGTTACGCACACACGCACCGGAAAAATCGTTCGTCTCGCCAACTCGCAGAAACTTTTCGCCCAGGATCGCGAGACCGTGAATGAAGCCTACGCGGGCGATGTCGTCGGCATCGTCGGCAATCACGGCTTTGGCATCGGCGACACTCTCGCCACCGATCCCAAGCTCAAGTTCGACGAAATCCCGCGCTTCGCGCCCGAAGTCTTCGCCTTCTTGCACAACCCCAGCACCGCGCACTATAAGCGCTTCCGCGACGGCCTGGAACAGCTCCTCAGCGAAGGCGTGGTGCAGCAGTTCACCCAGCCCCACGCCGGTCAGCGCGTGCCGCTGCTAGGCGCCGTCGGCCCCTTGCAGTTCGAGGTCGTGCAGTTCCGCCTTGAGAGCGAATACAACGCCCAAAGCCGCATCGAAAACGCCCCCTACACCGTCCTGCGCTGGGTCCGCACCAAAGACGGCGGCGCCATCGAAGACTTCGACATCCCCAGCGGCGTCACCACCGCCCAGGACAGCCAGGACCGCTGGGTCGTCTTCTTCAGCGATCAGTGGGCCATCAACTACTTCGAACGCCGCAATCCGAACGCCGAGCTGTCCGAGATTCCGTTTGAAGAACTAGACAAAACCAAGGCCAAATGAAAACCGTCGTCATTACCGGCTGCACGCGCGGACTCGGCCGTGCGATGATTCCGCGATTCATCGACGCAGGCTGGCAGATCGCTGGTTGTGGCCGCAATGAAGCTCAAATCGCTGACTTGAGCCGCCAGTTCCCTGCTCCGCATCTGTTTCAACCCTGCGACGTCTCACTCGAAACCGATGTCGCCGCTTTTTGCGCGTCCATTCTCAAACAATTCGGTCCGCCGGACCTCTTGCTGAACAACGCGGCTATCATCAATCCGAATGCGTCTTTGTGGGAGACGAGTGCGGAGGAATTCAGCCGCATCATCGACATCAACATCAAAGGCCCCGCCGCCATGATGCGCCATCTGCTGCCAGCGATGCTGAAACGTGGCAGCGGCGTGATCGTGAATTTCTCCTCGGGCTGGGGCCGTTGCACCGCCGCCGATGTGGCCCCGTATTGCGCCACGAAATACGCCATTGAAGGTCTTTCGATGGCCACGGCGCAAGACACGGGCGGCAAAGTCGCCGTCATCCCGATGAATCCCGGCATCATCGACACGGACATGCTTCGCAGCACTTTCGGTGGTGAAGCGGGCGGTTTCCCGGATGCCGATGATTGGGCAAAGCGCGCAGTACCTTTCTTTATCAAACTCGGCCCCAAGGACAACGGCAAGCCGCTCACGGTTCCCGGTGGCTGACAACTCCTTGACCGTTGACCTCCGACTCTGGACGTTCGGCGATGCGCCTCCTCATCACCGCCGGCCCGACGCGTGAGCCGATTGATCCGGTGCGGTTCCTTTCGAACCGCTCCTCGGGTCGTATGGGCTACGCGCTCGCCGAGGCCGCATGCGAAGCGGGGCATGAAGTCGTGCTCATTTCAGGCCCGGTGACGATTCCAGCGCCTGAAGGCGTGAATTTGGTTCATGCAGAAACGGCACGCGAAATGTTCGATGCGGTGCAAATCTACCTCAGCGGCTGTGATGCGGCCATTTTCAGCGCCGCCGTAGCCGATTATCGCCCCGTGCATGTCGTGGCGCAAAAATTGAAAAAGACGGCGGACAAACTCACACTCGAACTCGAACGCACCGAAGACATCCTCGGCTCCGCTCGTTCAAAACTCGGCTTCCAAGGCGTCCTCGTCGGCTTCGCGGCCGAAACCGAGGACCTGATCGCCTACGCGCAGGAGAAGCTGATTCGCAAAGGTTGTGACATGATCGTGGCGAACGATGTGTCGCAGTCGGGCATCGGGTTTGACAGTGTGGAAAACGAAGTCACCCTCTGCCTCCCCGGCGGCCGGACGATTGCCATCCCCAAGCAATCCAAAACCGCCCTTGCACGCGTATTGATCGCGCACATCACCCAGCTCTCAGCCCCCAACGACCCGAAGTGAAAGAACTCCTCGCCACCGCCACCGAAGCCGCGCACGCCGCAGGCAAAATGATCAAAGAAAACTTCGGCTCCGAACTCACGGTGAACGAAATGCAGCGTCACGACATCAAGCTCGAACTCGATGTGCTCAGCCAGAAACTCATCACCGAGATGATCCTCGCGCGCTTCCCCGATCACGCGATCCTTGGCGAAGAAGGCGGCGACATCGGTGGCAACGGCGACATCGAATGGATCGTCGATCCCATCGACGGCACGGTGAACTACTTCTTCGGCATTCCACATTTCTGCGTCTCCATCGCCGCACGGAAGCGCGAATCCAAAGAACTGCTCATCGGCGTGATCTTTGACCCCATGCAGAATGAAACATGGACCGTCGTACGAGGCGAAAAAGCCCAGCTTAATGGCAAACCGATCGCCGTTAGCAATCGCGCTGAGATGGCCGAAGCCGTTGTCACTGTCGGTTTCTCGAAGAGCAAGGAAGCGCTCGATCTCGGCTTCGCACGCTACAAGCGCATCGCCTACGAAGTGCGCAAAACACGCATGCTCGGCAGTGCGGCGCTAGCGATGGCCTACATCGCCTGCGGTCGTCTCGATGCGTATGTGGAAGAACAGATCAGCCTGTGGGACATCGCCGCTGGCCAGCTCATGGTCGAAATGGGTGGCGGCAAGGTGATGCTCAAACCCAGCACCACAAAGCCCGGCACGATGTTCATCTGCGCGTGGAACGGCAAGCTGCCTATCGAGGCATCTCTCTAAAGACGCATGTCCGCTCCCGATACCCGCGAAGTCATTCTCGAAGCCCGCGATCTCACGCGTGAGTTCGATGGTGTGAAGGCACTCGATGCTTTCAGCTTCAAGCTGCATCGCGGCGAGGTGCTGGGCCTGCTCGGTGCCAATGGCGCTGGCAAAACCACCGCGATGAACTGCCTCCTCGGCCTCACACTGCCGACTTCGGGCGAACTGAACGCGTTTGGCATGCCCTTGCAGGCAAACCGCATCAAGATCCTCCAGCGCTCGAATTTCTCCTCCGCCTACACGGCCCTGCCAGGCAATCTGCTTGTGTGGCAGAACCTCAGCGTCTTCGCACGCATATACGGCGTGCCGAATCCCAAGAAGAAAATCGCCGAGCTGATGGAGCTGCTCGAAATCTCACACCTCAGCAAACGCGTCACCGGCCAGCTCTCTGCTGGCGAGTCCACTCGGGTGAACCTCGTCAAAGCCTTCCTCAATGACCCCGAGCTGCTGATGCTCGACGAGCCCACCGCCAGCCTCGATCCCGACATCGCCGACAAGGTCCGCAAAGTCGTGCGCAAGGTGCAGCGCGAGCGCAGCATCGCCATCCTCTACACCTCCCACAACATGCGCGACATCGAGGAAGTCTGCGACCGCGTGATCTTCCTGCACAAAGGCAAGATCGTGCGTGAAGGCACCCCGTCGGATATCGTCGCGCAGTCCAGCAGCGATAACCTGGA
>CANIZT010000166.1 GCA_947471905.1 Verrucomicrobiaceae bacterium | reverse complement strand
CCAGCTGCGCCGCCTGCACCTCCCATGGCGCCTCAAGGCCCAATAGCTTTCCATAATGTGCGACCACCGTCTCGTCCTTGCTTGGTTTCATCCTCCCAGCCTGCCTGCTCTCCCCGAATCCTTGCCACTAAGAAACCGGGAGAACCTAAAAAAGGCGCCCCACAAAGAGTGGAGCGCCCGGGAAACCGCAACCGGTATTCTTCAGGAACCGAGTTGGTAACGCACGAAGCGGCGCACCTGGATGTTTTCCCCGATCTTGGCGATTTGGTCGGAGAGCAGGTCCTTCACCGTCTTTTCGGGCAATTTGACGAACGGCTGGTCGAGCAGGCACACGGTCGAGTAGTGCTTGTCGAGCTTGCCCTCGACGATCTTCTGGACGGCCGCGGGCGGCTTGCCAGCCACCTGGGCCATCGCGATCTCGCGCTCTTTGGCCAACTCGGCTTCCGGCACCTCTTCACGGGAGACGTAAAGCGGGCTGGCGGCGGCGATTTGGAGGCAGAGATCCTTGACGAAGACGCGGAAGCCGTCGTTGCGCGCCACGAAATCGGTCTCGCAATTAACCTCGATCAGGACGCCGACCTTGCCGCCGACGTGGATGTAGCTTTCGATGACTCCTTCTTTGGTCGCGCGGCTCGACAGCTTGTCGAGTTTCGAGCCGAGTTTCTTGCGGAGAATCGTGACGGCTTCTTCGACGTTGCCGTTGGCCTCGGTGAGGGCCTTCTTGCACTCCAGCAGACCGGCGCCGGTTTTCGCGCGCAGATCGCTGACCATTTGAGCGGTGATGGGTGAACTCATTAACGGAGGATGATTGGGTTGAACTTATTCGGCCTTGACCGCCGGGCGCTTGGCGCGAGCGGCCTTCTTCTTCGCGAGACCGGCGGCGCCATCGACTTCGCCTTCGACGACGGCGGCAACATCGGCCGGGAGGTCGACCTTGGCCAACACATCTTCGTCGGCGGCAATGAGGGCCGAGACGACAGGGGCTTCTTCTACCCCGGCGTTGGTGGACTTCAGGTCGGCCTGACCGCGCTGGGCCCGGCGGGTGTCGCGCTGTGCGAGCCCGCTCTGGATCGCGGCGGTGACGGCTTCGACGATGATGCGGATCGACTTGACGGCGTCGTCGTTGCCCGGGATCGGGTGCGAGACGGTGGTCGGGTCGGAGTTGGTGTCGACGATGCCGACGCACGGGATGCCGGCGCGCGCGGCCTCGGCCACGGCGATTTTGTGGTGATTCACGTCGACCACGAACATCGCGGAGGGCAGGCCGCCCATGTCGGAGATGCCGGCGAAATTCTTCTGCATGCGGGTCATCTCGCGCTTGATGGCGGACTCTTCCTTGCGGGGGAGCTTGGCCATTTCGCCATTCGTCTCCATCGCCTGGTATTTCTTGAACTTCGCGACCGACTTCTTGACGGTCTCGTAATTGGTGAGGGTGCCGCCGAGCCAGCGATCAACGCACATCGGCATGTTTACCGAGGTGGCGGCTTCACGGACGATTTCCTTCGCCTGGCGCTTGGTGCCGACGAAGAGCACATTGCCGCCGTTGCCGACGGTGTCTTCGAGGAACTGGCAGGCCTTGGTGAGGGCATCGTGGGTCTTGCCCAGGTCGATGATCGACACGCCCTGGCGGTGGTCGAAAATGAAAGGCTTGGAACGGGGGTTCCAGCGCTTGGTTTGGTGGCCGAAATGGACGCCTGCGTCGAGGAGGTCCTTGGGAGTTACGCTGATGCTCATATGATCTGATGTATCTGGCGACACACAGGTCGGCCAGTGGGCCGCCTTGCGATCGATCGATGTTGGTTGTTTTGGTTGATTGATGCCTGCTGACAGAGAGAGCCCGCCAACACACCGGTCGTGATGGGAGCTGGCAAGCGCGAATTCCCGTCAATTTCGAAAAAGGCGTTGACAGAGCGTGTGGTGCCGAGGACCTTCCGCCTCCCGTTGTTGCAGGGTGGAGCAGCCTGGTAGCTCGTCAGGCTCATAACCTGAAGGTCGTTGGTTCAAATCCAACCCCTGCACCCAATTTAACTCCCTCTTAACCGAAAGGTTAAGGGGGAGTTTTGTTTTACGGATTTTGCTTACCGGGTCCACTTCCGGGGCAGTTCCGTACAGAGCTAGACACTTTTGGACGCTGACCCGGTTCTGGACCCGGTTTTCCTGGTGAAGACGGCGGGCATTTTGGCATCGAGTTCCTTCTTCAGCATTTCGTCGCCAGGCCCGCACCAATGCAAAGATTCGGCACCGGGACTCTAGGACTGAAAGCTCGGAGGCTTGTGTGAGTGAATCTATTGCTTACGGCGAGCTTCTCGTTCTCATCGAACCCATGTCCGAGCGTATCCCCATCCTCGTGAAATCTGGCCACCTCGCGCAGCTAGCCAATGCGAGGACGCCGTTGGAAGCCGTCGCCGAACTTGTGTGGAACGCGTTCGATGCCGACGCGACGAAAGTCGTGGTTTCCTTCGAAACCAACGCACTCGACGCGCTGGACGTGATTCGCATCACGGACAACGGACACGGCATCTATCACCCCGACGCGAAGCTTCTCTTCGGCAACCTCGGCGACTCGTGGAAACGGGCAAAGCGGCGAACGGATGGCGGGCGAGGAATCCACGGAAAGAACGGCAAGGGACGGTTCAAAGCATTTTCCCTCGGTTCCTCTGCTCGCTGGCAAACGACGTATCAGGGCCCTGACAAAAAACTCTTCGATTTTTCCATTTCCGGTGACTTTGCGGCGCTCGACGCGTTTGACGTGTCGAGTCCAGTGCCCGCCAAAGGCGCAACGACCGGAACGGAAGTCGTCATCAATAACCCGCAGAAAAATTTCAGGTCATTGCTCGAAGCGGACGCGATTTTCTTGGCCGCGCAACTCTTCGGTGCTTACCTCACCGAATACCCGTTTGTGGAGCTGGTTTTCAATGGGGAGCGTATCGACCCTAAAGTTGCGCAAGATCGCACGGCAGAGCTGAAATTTGATGCCGCGATGCCAGGTGGAAGAATGCTCGCGGTCAGCCTTCGGATCATTGAATGGAAGCACGAGACCGACCGCGTGCTTCACCTTTGTGACGGCGGGGGAATTTCGTTGTCGTCGTTATTGCTCGGGCCCGCTGTGAAGGCGAAGGGGTTTAATTTCACGGCGTATTTGAAGTCCGACATCGTGCGTGATCTGGACAAAGAAAATCGGCTCGAACTGGGAGACGTTGATCCCGTGGTGAAGGCCCTGACCCAAGCGGGAAAAGAGAACCTGCGTAGCTACTTTAAAGAACGTGAGATCGAGGAATCCTCAGCTCTCATCGCCAGATGGAAAGCCGAGAAAATCTACCCCTACGAGGACAAGGAGAACCTAGACCCGGTCGAATCCGCCGAACGGCAAGTTTTTGATATTCTGGCGGCCAACGTTCACGAGTATCTCAAGGCGTTCGACGAGTCGGACCAAGCGTCGAAAAAATTCACGTTTCGCCTGATCGCCCAAGCCGTGAAGGAAAATCCGGAGTCTCTCCGGAGAATCATCACCGATGTCCTGAACCTCAAAAAAGAGGATCAGGACAATCTCGCTGAGCTACTCAAGAAAACGACGCTGCCTCGGATTATCGCATCGGCGGAGATTGTCACGAACCGCCTGAATTTCCTTCGTGGACTTGAGCTATTGGTGTTCGAAAAAGATTCGAAGGAGCAGCTTCTGGAACGAGACCAACTGCACAAGATATTGGAAAAAGAGGCGTGGCTGTTCGATGAGAATTTTCACCTCGCGGGCAGTGAAGAGTGGCTCGAAGACGTGTTGGCGAAACATCTGCACATCCTCGGGGAGCGGTCCGAGCCGGATGACGATGGCGCGGTTAAGCTAGGGGATGGTAAGCGGGGCAGGATCGACCTGATGCTCAACCGCACTTTACAGGTTCGTCAGGGTGAGTTTGAGCACTTGGTGATCGAGTTGAAGCGCCCATCGAAGAGCATTGATCCAACGGTGCTCGCTCAAGTGAAACAGTATGCCGGGGCCGTTGCACGTGACGAACGGTTCCTAAAAACCAACACTCGCTGGCAGTTTTGGGCCATCGGAAACTCGATGACCGAGGACGCGGCGGCGGAGGCGGAACAAGATGGCCGGGAGCGGGGTATCGTCCTGCAGAAGGGCAACATCACGGTCCTGGCAAAATCGTGGGCAGAAGTAATTGCAAATGGCCGCGCCAGACTGAGCTTTTTCCAGAAACAGCTGGCATTTCAGGCCGACCGTGACTCGGCGAAAGGCTATCTGACGCGATACCATGAGAAGTATCTGCCTGCCGCGATGAGTACAGTTCATACGGCAATAGCGGGTGCAGACGTGGAGACTCCACTAGTGGCGACCAAAATTGGCGTCGTTAAGGAACCCGTCGGCAAACCGGCAGCGAATGTTGCGCCGAAGGTGCCGTTGGATGGGCAGCTGGTGTAAGCAAGGGGACGAAGTGACCTCTTCTTTGTCTTTTTCAGCTAGACACTTTTGGGCGCTGCCCCGGAAGTGGACCCGGTTTCAAACGTGGACCCGAGCTTCTTCAGCTCCCTGCTCACGTCCTCGTCTGCGGGCTGAAAATAATACTTCCGCACGATGTCCACAGTGGCGTGGCCGGTTATTTTTCGAAGCGTCTCTTCTGGAATGCCGTGACTGAGGCAGAGAGTGACGAACGTTGTTCTGAGCGCAGAGAAGCCCGTGCGGTTCACGCTCCGCTTTCCGGTGGTGTGCTTCTCCCTTGCCGCCTCGATGCCTGCGGCCTTCAGCAGCAGCTCGGTGCGCCAGATGATTCCGTCCGGGTTGTCAGAATACATCTCTGCAAGGTCTGGGAACACGAAGACGGCATCGGGCTTCTTCTCCGCCCAGGCTTTGTCGAGTATGGGCCGCAGGAGCGGAAGAATCGGAATCCGCACCGGCTCGTCTATGTCGTCCTCGGTCTTCTCTGGAATGACCGTGATGCGGTTGGCCGCCAAATTTACGTCCGCCCAGCGGAGGCGACAGCAGTCGGCCTGACGCAGACACGTGCATAGGCTCGTGATGACCGCCCGGTAGATGAATGCGTGGCTCTTTGTGACCTTGCGGTAGACCCAGGTGCGGGTGCTGGCTGCTTTGATGGCCTCCAGTTGTTCTTTCGTGTAGGGCCTGCGGTGGATGCTCTTTCCGTCCGGAACGGTCACGTCCACAAACGGGTTGAATGCCAGCGATGCCGTCCTGCGGAGCACCTTGAACATGCTCCGAACGTGTAGGATGTGGTGGCGAGCCGTCCTGGGGGCGTAAGCCGCTATCTCAAGCTTGGCGAACTTCGAGGCCGTTTCCTCGCTAACATCGGCCATTTCCCGGGCGAAGGGTTGGAGAGACCGCACCAACGCCACAAATCGCACCGTAGCTGCTTTGATGCTACTCTCCCACTTCGGCGCCAACTTCCGGTCATCTTTTTCACGCCACTGCTTCCACATGTCCTCCAGCAGAACGCCCTTCACCCTGTGACCGTGCCGTATTTCGTGGATGCGCTTCAGTGAGTCCTCCTCTGAGCGTCGGGTGTTAATCTCTCGCATCGCCTGCTCTGCCGCCAGCTGGGCACGGGCCCGGGTCGTCTCAAAGGCCTCGTCGCCCTTGTCCAGAATCGAAGTGGTCGAGGGTGGCGTCCCAGCCCACTCTTGGGTAGTTTTCATCGCCCTCCGGACCCCACGGTCATAGTAGCGGAACCACCACCATGGGCTCTCTATGGCCCCCTTGGCGTTACGCTTCAGGTAGACTGTAGGTGCTTTCTTCAAGAGGCCTTGGCCATGGTGTAGGCATTCACGTCGCACTCCCGCACACGGTCGCCCCTGTGACCGGGAACCAGCACGAACCGTGGGTTAGGTCTGGTAGCGTCTTCAGCCAGTATGTCGTAGAAGATAGACCGGCTGTAGCCAATGCGGCGGGCGGCCTCGGCCTTGCTGAGCAGCTTAGAGGGCGCACTAGGTGTAGCCATGTTTCCGGCAAGGACGGACAGTGCAGCCTCTATTGCTTCGGGCTGCACAGTCGTGTCGCTACGCAAAACGGCTACTATTACGTCACGGGTCGCCGCTTTCATAGTGAGGCCTCCCCGACTTGCTTAATAGAAACCGCCCTTGGGAACTGCGTGACCCGCCGCGCCGTGTAAGCCCGGAAGGAGTTTAGGTTATAGATTGTAGCCATCGACAATTTTAAGTTGTCCTAAAAATTGCGAAAGAGGTATTTTTAACGGACCCACCACTGCGCGGTTATTCCGCCAATAATCATACCCAGGCTAGATCGGAATCCACACCCGCTGATAGGTTGATAGTGTGCCCTCTATCCCGGATTCTTCATGATCTCGGCAACAATCACCGATATCGGCTTGTCAGGAAATTTGTGCATAGCCCGATGCACGTCCCTCCCTATGCATTGACAACCCCACAGCTCTTGCAGGAACTGCCGATGCCCCAGTGGCAGCATTTTGCATATTGTTCTTTTCTTCTGTTTCGGATCCGGATGATGCCATTCAAGCTCTTCAGGGCTAAGCTGTCTTCCTGTCAGTTCGCACCCCCTTCGTAGCTTCTCCAGGTAGCTGTAGATCGCATGTTCGTAGCGCCTTCGCGCCTTTCTCAGGCTGTCCCGACGGCTGTGTCCATTGGTATATCTGTTAGTCATGAGAAAACCACCTCCTCTTCACTCCAGTCCGGTACATCCCTGCTCCTGATATCAAGCGACTCAGCTGGAATATCAGGATAGGCCACCTTCAGCCACTCCAACACGTCACGCACTGCCTCACGGGATACCGCGCAGTTGTTAAAGCCTGATAGTTGTGCCAGGCACCAATATGTTGGCTGCTTTGCGATCAGCACCGTTGTTCTACAGAGGGGTCTCAGCAGCTGGTACACTGCATACGATCCGCCTTTTACGACATCCGTCAGGGAAAATGCGCAGTTATGCTGCATCTTGCCCTCCTGCAAGAGACCCTTCGCAGTTGCGATATGGCGAATGGTCTCGGTTTCGGGCAGCGGCGGAGGCGGAAACACCACTTCAAGGCTTCGCCGCAGATTGAGATTCGCTGCCGCCGCGATGAGGCCATCCAAATCGAGGTGACGGTAGTCCCAGGGCTTGTCGGCCGGGAGAAGCGCGTCGAGCCGCCTGAGCGCATTCGAAACCGGAGTGAAACAGATTTCGGAATTCCCTGCTTCGACCACCTGCATCGCACTCACCCTCCGGGCGGCGCGTGCGAGCGTGTGAATTGCGTCGCCCGTCACCCTGGGGAGATGATGCAGGACCCGTTGCCGCCAGCCTCCTGATTCGTAGAGGTAGCGCAGCTTTCGGAGGAGCCCGGGGTTCCAGACATCGCACGCTGTTCGCTGGAGAACGTGAACAAGCCCATCAGTAGCAGGCCACCGTATCGTTGCCAGGATATCCCGATCCCGGCCGGAAAGTGCCTCCCGTAGCAACTCAGGCATCTCGGGCCCACGCCAAATCCCGGTATCAAGGGCCAATATCAATGCTGGATTCCTATACCAGAGGTCCAAAGCGCGCTCTGGGTTCGCGTGAATAATGAATGGCAACCGCCAACTTGCATACCCACGGTTCGGGTCATCCTGCAACGGATAGTCCGCCAACAACGCATGGAGCGGATTCTTCGGTTCCGATCTCACTATCTGATGCAGGAGAAGCTTCCCGTCATAACACCAAGGGAGTGAGTGAACAAAGGAGAACCAAGAAGGGATCGACACAGGGAAGGATAGCTCAAGAAATGGAAGGGGGAAGCAGCACCAGGACCAACCAGTCACCTAAGGCCCTCACGAAGATCAACACCCGTCCAGCCGACTTGTCACCCAGCCTATCACCAAGCCCCAACACATCCGCCACCCCATCGTGAAGTGCACAATGGGGGCGGGTTGAAAGTTCTTGAAGCGAAGCTAAACCAGCAAAGAGAGCGGAGAAGGAGCCGCCTTCAAATAGAACTAGTAGGCCCCTCGCAGGGGCCTTGGAGCTTCGCCCCTCTCGCTTACCAATGGGAGAGTAGCACCAGTGCCCAACTGCTTAAAGGCCTGTCAGCTTCGCTGACAACCCTCACAAATGGAAGGCCACAGCAAAATCGATGGCGCTCAACTATTTTGACCCACCGCTGCTCAGTTAAGCTGATCCACCTGTGATTTCCTTCCTTTTCCAAGGAGTTCCGGTTTTTTGCACGTCTTCAGAGGAGAAAAGAGCGTTCATGCGCATGAACGAGGGTCAATTATCTGAGCAGCTTTTTTGGAGGTGGGTCAATTTATGTGAGCAGAAGTGGGTCAATTTACGTGAGCGACATCGGCAAAATGGCCAGTCGGTCACAGGCCCAGCTCCTCCGCTTGGATAGCCGCGGCTCCACCCTGCAGCAGAGCCTCGTCGCCGCCAGCAAACAGGTGCATAGTGTCCAGCAACCAGACCCAAGGAAAGGTGCAAAGCGGGAAGATCTCGTTATACCGGTCCCAATCGAGGAGTTCTTCATCGCTGATTTCGGGGGCCTGCGACCGCAAGAATCTGGAGTCTACAGCACGAACACTCAAAACACGCAGGACAAACCGACACGAGTTCCGTGGGAGCGTGATCGCCTGTTTCCAGCCACCAACTGCAGTCGAGCCACCATACTCATAAACCACCCGGCCAGCCTCGACGCGGTATCGCTCGCGGACCCATAGATGGTCCCCTGGTTGCCCATACGGACAGCGCTGGAGCAGGTCGTCTGGCGGTGGCGAACCGTATTTCGTCCGTAGGTCCGTTGAGAAGACCAAGTAACCATTAACTACTGAGGGTCTTGGATGGATGCGTCGCATGACCAGAACCCGGGGTTGGTTTCGAGTTAGGAGGCTCAACTCATGGCGATAGGCAACAAGAGGGCGTTCTCGAAACATGTGCGAAGCTCTGAGTTTGAGGTAGAGTGGTGTGTTGCGTCGCGCTCGTCCCGGGGGCTTTTATCATGATATAGATGTCCTATTTCGAGCGGATGCTCCGTTGTTCTGTTTAGTTTAGCTCAGGTTCGACATCGAGACCACGTCTTACCACCCCGGGGTCTATACCATGTCGCAGAAGGACTTCACCGCAGGTAATCCCATTGCGCAAGTCCTCTAACGTCACGCCCCACCGCCGCGCCCGGTAAATCTCCGCTAGGGTCAACTTAAGTTCTTCCTCGGACTCGCCGATGGCAGCAAAGCTGAGACAATGCCCATTCTTTAAGCAGACTTCCTCCTTTAGGAACTTCCCAGCTTCATCTCGCTCGTGGATGTCCACCATGAATTGGTGCAGTTTAACTCCCTTGATTACGTCCGTAAGTCCCATTTCTAAATGAGACTTGAGCGTGACTTGGATTGAGTCGAAGTCCGCCCCAACGTCCTCGACCAGAGCTTCCAGAATTTCTCGGATAATAGCGCCCCGTGGCGAGACGGGGGCAATAGGACCAGGTGTGCGTTGTAACGACTTGGAGTATTTTGAGCGGGAGTTCATATAT
>CANIZT010000165.1 GCA_947471905.1 Verrucomicrobiaceae bacterium | reverse complement strand
TTCTGTGAAATCTGTGGATCGATGAAAGGCATCATTCTAGCTGGCGGCGCAGGTTCCCGTCTTTATCCGCTCACACAGGTTGCCTCGAAGCAACTTCAGCCGGTCTATGACAAGCCGATGGTCTATTACCCGCTCACGGTGCTCATCGCCTCCGGCATTCGTGAGTTTTGTCTGATCTCGACGCCGCATGACCTGCCACGCTTCCGTCAGTTGCTTGGCGATGGCTCGCAGTGGGGCATCTCCATCGAGTATCGCGAGCAGCCTAAGCCGGAGGGAATCGCGCAGGCCTTTCTCATCGCTGAATCCTTCATCGGCAAAGATCCCGTCACCTTGATTTTAGGTGACAACATCTTCTTCGGTGGCGACGCCTTCCCCCGCGCTTTCGCTGAGTTCAAATCTGGTGCCACCGTCTTTGCCTACCACGTCAACGACCCCGAACGCTACGGCGTGGTCGAATTCGATGCCGAAGGTCGGGCGATCTCGCTGGAGGAAAAGCCCGCGCAACCACGCAGCAACTACGCCGTGCCCGGCGTTTATCTTTACGATAACGAAGTCGTCGACATCGTTCGCGCCACGAAACCGTCATCACGCGGCGAACTCGAAATCACCGATGTGAACAAGGAGTACCTGCGGCGTGGCAAGCTGCGCGTCCAGCGCCTCAGCCGCGGCACCGCCTGGCTCGATGCCGGCACCAGCAGCAGTCTGCACGAAGCCTCCGCCTATGTGCAGACCATTGAGAAACGTCAGGGAATGAAACTCGGCTGTCCTGAAGAGGCGGCCCTCTATCGTGGTTTCCTTTCGCTGGAAATTTTTAACACCCTCGTCGCCGGATTACCGCGCTGTGAGTACCGCGATTACCTCGCCGACCTCGCCGCTGAAGTTCGCCGCGTCGGCATCAAGAGCGCATGAACCTCCTCATCACCGGCGGTGCGGGCTTTATTGGCTCCAATCTCATCCGCCATGTCATCGACCGGCCGGAGATCACGAAGCTCGTCAATCTCGATTGCCTAACCTACGCGGGTCATCTTGAAAACCTCGACGGCATTCACGATGTCCATCCGCGTTACGTCTTCGAAAAAGTCGATCTGCGGGACAAGGACGAAGTCCTTCGCGTCATCCACCAGCATGACATCACCCACGTCATGCACCTTGCCGCTGAGTCCCACGTCGATCGCAGCATCACCGGCCCTAGCGACTTCATCACCACCAACATCAACGGCACCTTCCACCTCCTCGAAGCCTGCCGCGCCCATTGGTCTCATCCTGAGAAGGGAGCGCGGGAACTCCTGCCCGCTGATTCAGTGGAACAGGAATCTACGAAATCGGTGAGCCGAGTCTTCGAGACAGACAACGTCAAATCTGCGGACCGTTTTCTGCATGTATCAACGGATGAGGTCTTCGGCTCCCTGGGTCCTACCGGCTTCTTCACGGAAGAAACGCCCTACGCGCCCAATTCACCGTACTCGGCGTCCAAAGCATCCAGCGACATGGTCGTACGCAGCTACCACCACACCTACGGCCTGCCGACGCTCATCACCAACTGCTCCAATAACTACGGCCCGTATCAGTTCCCGGAGAAGCTCATCCCCGTGGTCATCCAGAGTATTCTCGACCGCAAGTCCATCCCCGTTTATGGTGACGGCATGAACGTCCGCGACTGGCTTTACGTTGGCGATCATTGCGAGGCACTCTGGACCGTTTTGACGAAAGGAAAGCCCGGCGAGACCTACAACATCGGCGGTTGCAATGAGAAGACCAATCTCCACCTCGTGCAGCAGATCTGCGATCTTGTCGACGAGTTGCGCCCCAATCTCGGCGGGAGCCCACGCAGTTTGATCACCTTCGTCATCGACCGCCCCGGCCACGATCGCCGCTACGCCATCGACGCCGGGAAGATCGAGCGCGAGCTTGGCTGGACTCCGGCGCACACGTTCGAGTCTGGAATCCGCGAGACGGTGGCGTGGTATCTGAGGAATCAGGACTGGGTTCAGTCAGTCACCCGCGCTTTGTGACACGCGTGTCCGCAATCTCTTCCGCCCGTTCTATGTTGTGGGACGCATTCAGAACTGGCTCTATGAAAAACGCCACCCTGGCCATCCCTGGCTTGCACCGGATGCTATTGCATGGTTGGAGCAGAATCTTCGTCCTGATATGTGCGGCTTTGAGTGGGGCAGTGGACGCAGCACCCTCTGGTTTGCGAAGCGCAGCGCTCACCTCACCAGCATTGAGAGCTATGCCGCTTGGTACCAGCAGGTCACCCGCATGGCGCAGGAGGCTAGCCTCACGAATGTGGATTTGCGTCATGTCCCGCTCGAACACCCGGAGGCGCACACCTATGCCTTCGACTACCCGCAGCTTCCGGCCAATCCTTCCGCCATTCTCGATCATTCGGACGCCACACTCGACTTTGTCGTTGTTGATGGTTGGTACCGTCCCGTTTGCGCCCGAGTCGCGCTGCCAAAATTGAAACCCGGCGGCATCCTTCTTATCGATAACACGGATTGGAACGACCCGCCGCATGTCCACGTCCCCAAAACCTGGCCGCTCGTGCATCGCAGCCGGAATGTGCTGACGGAGACCTCCATTTGGCGGAAGCCCTGACTGCTATCACCTCAATTTCTCAGATGAAACTTCTCGTCACCGGATCCTCCGGCCTCATTGGTTCCGAAGTTGTTGACTACTTCTGCAAGCTCGGTTGGCAGGTTCACGGAGTGGACAACAACATGCGCGCCGATTTTTTCGGCCCTCAGGGTGATACGCGTTGGAATCAGGAACGCCTCAAGGCCCTGCACCGGACATTCAACCATCATGAACTGGACATTCGGGATCGCAAAGCAGTGCTGGAGTGTTTACAGGCATTGAAACCTGATGTGGTCGTTCACACGGCAGCCCAGCCGAGTCACGACCTTGCCGCATCTCGTCCTTTTGATGACTTTGATACCAATGCTGTTGGCACCCTGAACATGTTGGAGGCAACCCGGCAGCATGTGCCCGAGGCCGTCTTTATCCACATGAGCACCAACAAGGTTTACGGGGATCGGCCCAACACCATCAAGCTCAAGGAGCTGGAAACTCGCTGGGATTACGACGATCCAGCGTATGAAAAGGGTATCACCGAAGAGTTCTCCATCGACCAGAGCAAGCACAGCCTGTTTGGGGCATCCAAGGTCGCGGCCGATGTCATGGTTCAAGAATACGGGCGCTACTTTGGCATGAAGACCTGCGCCCTGCGCGGCGGTTGCCTCACCGGGCCCAACCATAGCGGAGTCGAGTTGCACGGCTTCCTCAGCTACCTCATCAAATGCAACCTTGCCGACCGCCTCTACAAGGTGTTCGGCTACAAAGGCAAGCAGGTGCGGGACAATATCCACAGCCTCGACGTGGTACGCTTCATGCACGCCTTCATTGAGAGCCCCCGCTGCGGTGAAGTTTACAACATCGGTGGCGGTCGTGCCAACAGCGTTTCCGTTCTGGAGGCTTTCGACAAGATCGCTGCCATCTCCGGCAAACCCATGCAGTGGGAGTATTTGGACCAGAACCGGGCAGGGGATCACATCTGCTACATCAGCGACCTGTCCAAGATGAAAGCCCATTATCCCGGCTGGGGCATCACCAAGACACTGCACGACGTTTTCGTGGAGATCCACGAGGCTACACTGGCCGCGACCTGATTTGTCTGCCTCTCTCCAGTCCTTCCGAAACCCGCGAAGAGCCGGATTGTTCACCGCGACTCAACTGGGAGTCATCGGAACAATGCCGCCACGGGGTTTTTCCTGGTGCGTAGCCTTCCCCAGCAGGAATTTGCGCAGTTCACCATTCTCAACGCCATGACCGCCGCTACGCCATCGATGCCGGCAAAATCCAGCGCGACCTCGGCTGGCTTCCCGCCCACACCTTCGAGTCCGGCATCCGCGCGACAGTGAAGTGGTATCTGGAGAATCAAGACTGGATGAAAGCTGTCACCGCATCGAAATGACAGCATGGACCCCACCTTCCGCGACGCTGCGGCAGCATGACGGAGTCTGGCGTCCGGCGCAGATCTCCACCGTCAGCTATCCAGAGGCTGGCAATGAGGTCTGTTTCCAAGTGGAGGACAGCAGCTACTGGTTTGCACATCGGAACCAGTGCATCCTTGAAGTGGTCCGGCAGTTTTCGCCCGCAGGAACCATCTATGACATCGGCGGAGGCAATGGATTTGTGGCGCTTGGCTTTCAGCAGGCCGGATGGGATGTGGCCTTGGTGGAGCCGGGGCAGGGGGCGCTGAACGCGTCCAGGCGAGGGCTGAACCAAGTGGTTTGGGCGGCTTTGGAGGACACCGGATTCAATGTTGGCTCCCTTCCTGCAGCGGCGGCGTTTGATGTGATCGAGCATATTGAAAACGATGTGGGCTTTTTGACGACCATCCGGAGACTGCTACAACCTGGCGGACGTTTTTACTGCACGGTGCCCGCGATGAACACACTCTGGTCCGACGAGGATGTGCATGCCGGGCATTTCCGGCGTTACTCACCCGTGGTGCTTTCTGATACCCTGAGGAAAGCCGGGCTGGAGGTGGAGTTCATCACCCCCTTCTTTGTCTGGCTCACGCTGCCTGTCTTTCTGCTTCGTGCGCTGCCCTTCCGTTGGTGGGGTGGCAAGGCGGAGAAACGCGGAAGTGTTTCCGCCGTTCAGTCCGATCACCGACTTCCTCCGGCTCTTGCCGCTCCTATCCGTGGCTTGCATGCCTGGGAACTGTCCCGCCTCAGGCAGCGCCGCACCCTTCCTTTTGGCACCAGCCTGCTTTGCGTGGCCCGGGCTCCATCGTCATGAGTGTGTCATCCTCCACTTCTTTGCCTGCCGGGATTTCCGTGGTGGTTCCGGTTTACAACAGCGCCGCGATTCTGCCAGATCTGGTGAAGCGCCTGGAGCCCGTGCTGTCCGCCTCGGGCGGGCCGTTCGAGTTGATCCTCGTCAATGATGGCAGCCGGGATGAAAGCTGGCAGGTCATCGGCCAGCTCGCGGCCCGCCACCCCTGGGTGCGCGGCCTGTGCATGATGCGGAACTACGGCCAGCACAACGCCCTGCTGGCCGGCATCCGTGACGCTCGCTTTGAGGTCACCATCACCATGGATGACGACCTCCAGCATCCTCCGGAGGAGCTGCCGAAGCTGCTTGCCAAGTTTGCCGAGGGATTCGATGTCGTCTATGCCCCGCCGGAGCAGGAGCAGCATGGCTTGTTGCGGGACCTGGCCTCCATCATCACCAAGCTGGCGCTGCAAAGCGCCATGGGTAGCGAGACTGCCCGCAAGGTTTCTGCGTGGCGTGTCTTTCGCACCCAGATCCGCGATGCGTTTGCGGCCTTTCACAGCCCCTTTGTGAGCATGGATGTGCTGCTGACCTGGGGCACGACGAAGTTCGCCGCCCTGCGACTGCGTCACGATCCGCGCATAATCGGCAAATCGAACTACACCCTTCCCAAGCTCATTCGCCACGCCGTCAACATGATGACGGGTTTCTCGGTGCTGCCGCTCCAACTCGCCAGTGTCACCGGCTTTGCGTTCACCGGCTTTGGCCTGCTGGTCTTGGTCTATGTGGTCGGACGCTACTTGATCGAGGGCACGTCCGTGGCCGGCTTCCCCTTCCTGGCCTCCATCGTGGCCATTTTCTCCGGAGCGCAGCTTTTCGCGCTGGGGATCATCGGTGAATACCTCGCACGAATGCACTTCCGCACAATGGACAAGCCAGCGTACACCATCCGCGAGCGCGCGGAATAGTCTGAATGAGCATTACTTTTAAAACCGACCAACGGCCGCTCGTGGAGCAGGAGCCTCGCATGGGAACCGTGGCCGTGCTGCCTTGGGATACTCAATACTTCGGCTTTAATGTCGGAACCTATGCACCACCAAACGCGGGTGCAGAGGCACCTCCGTCCTCCTCCCGGTTGAAACAACTGCTTCATGAGTGGATGTGCGCGCAGTCCGTCGAGATGGTTTCCTGCGCTGTGCCAGGCCATGCGGTTCATTGGCTCTCATGTCTGTCGAGCGTGGGTTTCGCTTTCGTGGACATGGCATTGCTCGCATTTGCGCGAAAACTTGCGTCTTTACCGCCTGCGCGAGTCAAAGTCCGCGCTGCGGAGAGTGCGGATGAAGACCGACTCGTGGAAATCTCCGGCTCAGCTTTTCAATTTGGCCGCTACCACACGGACGCGCGCTTCCCGCGCGGCCTCGCCGACGAGCGATACCGCTACTGGATACGCAATGCCCTGGCTGCACGCAGCGAGCGCGAGTTTGTCTTTGTGACCGGACCTGCGGGCGCACCCACAGGCTTCATGCACGCCACGCTCGATGGCACATGTGCCACCCTCCACCTAGCAGCGGTCGATGCGGATCAAAATGCCGGCATCCTTGGTCCAGCGCTTTTCGTGAGTGCGCTTCACGAGTTGGTTGCGAAAGGCGCGCGCTCGGCCAAGGCACGGCTTGCCGCAGCGAATACCGTGGTCCTCAGCCTTTACGCCAGTCTCGGCTTCACGTTTCCCGAAGCGGAAGCCGTTTTTCATCTCCATGCGGCCGAAGCCACGCATCTCGAACCCGTTATCTGATTTCCAAAAAACCATGGACCGCCAAGTCATCGCCCAAGCCATTCTCGGCACGTTGCGCAATTTCGACTTCCCTGATCTGGAAAAAGTTTCCGCTGAATTCACGGAAGAAACCATTCTGTTCGGTCGCGAAGGACTCCTCGACTCCATCGCGCTCGTTTCCTTTATTCTCGATGTCGAAGAATCCATCCGCGCAAAGACGGGTGTCTCGATCACTCTGGCCGATGAGCGTGCGATGTCTCAGAGCCGCAGTCCTTTCCGTCGCGTGAGCAGCCTCGTGGACTATGCGGTGCAGCTCCTTTCCGAACAACTGCCCACCAAATGAGCGACGATGCGATCAACAGCCGCGTGATGGTCATCAGTGGCGCTCGCAAAGGAATCGGCCGATTTCTTGCGGAGCGCTATCTCGCTTCGGGATGGAGAGTGATGGGATGCAGTCGCTCGGAATGCGATCTCGTGCATCCGAATTACCGCCACGTCTGCACTGATGTCGCCGACGAAAATGGCGTGCGCGCTCTCTTTTCCAAAGTGCGCGCCGAGTTCGGCAGACTTGATGCGGTGATCAACAATGCTGGCATCGCCTCGATGAATCACTCACTGCTCACACCCGCCTCGACAGTGCAATCCGTGCTCTCCACAAACGTGATGGGCACCTTCCTGTTCTGTCGGGAAGGCGCGAAGCTGATGCGCGCTAGCAAGGCCGGACGCATTGTGAATTTCGCCACCGTCGCCACGCCGCTTCGTCTGGAAGGTGAGGCGATCTACGCGGCATCAAAGGCCGCCGTTGTTTCGCTTACCCAAATCCTCGCTCACGAGCTTGCGGCAATGAACATCACCGTCAACGCGGTCGGACCGACCCCGGTGCGCACTGATCTCACAAGGGCCGTTCCCTCTTCGAAGATGGACGCTCTTATCGCCCGGCAGGCGGTGAAACGCTGGGGCGAGTTTGAGGACGTGGCAAACGTGGTGGATTTTTACCTCAAGCCAGAGAGCAGTTTCATTACCGGACAGGTTCTTTATCTCGGGGGTGTGTCATGATTCAGTTTTTGAGAGACATCTTCGCCATGCATCGCGACGTGGATGCCATCGTATGGCAGGACCGTCCATGGTCCTATGGTTGGCTGCTTCAGAGGCTGGATGAATGGAAAACGAGGCTTGAATCGGAGGGCGTTCCGAATGGTGCCGTCGTTTCGATCGAGGCTGATTTCTCGCCCGATGGCGTGGCGCTCTTTCTGGCTTTGCTTGAGCGACGGTGCGTGCTTGTCCCGCTCACAAGCGCGGTGGAAAGTCAGAAGTCGGAGTTCATCCGGATCGCCGAGGTTGAGATGCGATTCATCGAGGGTGTTGATGGAATTTTCATGCGGCGCACTTCTGAAACAGCCGCTCACAAGCATTACGCGACACTTCGCGGACGCGGTCATCCGGGGCTTGTACTCTTCTCCTCCGGCTCAACCGGAAGAAGCAAGGGAGCGCTGCATGACCTGAGCCTGCTGCTGGAAAAATTCAAAACACCGCGCAAAAGCCAGCGCGCCATCACCTTTCTTCTCTACGATCACATCGGCGGCGTGAACACGATGCTATACACGCTTTCGAACGCGGGCTGCATGGTCACTGTCCCGAATCGCGCGCCCGACACTGTTCTGGCCGCCGTGGCAAAGCATCGTGTCGATCTGCTACCGACTTCGCCAACGTTTGTGAATCTCATTCTTCTCAGCCAGGCGTGGCAGCGGCACGATCTTACCACACTGCGCACGCTCACTTATGGCACGGAACCGATGCCGGAGAGCACCTTGAAACGGTTTCACGATCTGTTCCCACACATCACCCTTCAGCAGACTTACGGGCTTTCGGAAGTAGGCATCCTGCGCTCAAAATCGAAATCCTCTGACTCGCTATGGATGAAGATTGGCGGAGAGGGATTCGAGACGCGAATTGTCGATGGGATGCTTCAGATCAAAGCCCAGTCCGCGATGCTGGGCTATCTCAATGCACCCAGCCCTTTCACGGAGGATGGATGGTTCCTCACCGGGGACGCCGTGGAAGTCGATGGCGATTACATCCGCATCCTGGGCCGCAAATCCGAGATGATCAACGTGGGTGGGGAAAAAGTGTATCCAGCCGAGGTTGAAAGCGTGCTCTTGCAAATGCCGGGTGTTCTTGATGCGGCTGTTCTTGGAGAACCGAATCCGATCATCGGCAGTATCGTGGTGGCTCGTGTGAACCTCGAGGCCGGGGAAGAGCCTGCTGCGTTCAAGAAACGCATGCGGGCTTTCTGCCGCGAGCGCCTCGCCGCGTTCAAAATACCCGCGCGGGTCGAAATCGTCGATTCGGAGCAGTATTCCGCACGCTACAAGAAAATGCGTCGCGCCCAGCCGCTTTGACTTCTCATGAGCGAAGTGTCCACCCCCACCCCCACCCCCATCCCCTTCAACCGTTCCTCTCTCCAAGGACGGGAGCTGGAGTTCATTTTCCAGACCATCACCGCCGGGCAGATCGCTGGGGACCAGACGTTTTCGAAGAAATGCCATGCCTTGCTGGAGCAAGTGCTCGGGGTCAGGAAGGCACTGGTCACCACCTCCTGTACGCATGCGCTGGAGATGGCGGCCCTGCTGCTCGACATCCAGCCAGGGGACGAGGTGATCGTGCCGTCCTTTACCTTTGTTTCGACCCCGAATGCCTTTGTCATGCGCGGGGCTCGGCCCGTCTTCTGCGATGTGCGGTCGGATAACCTGAACCTGGACGAGTCCAAGCTGGAGGCGCTCATCACGCCGCGCACGAAAGCCATCGTGCCGGTGCATTATGCGGGTGTCGCCTGTGAGATGGACGCCATCCTCGCCATCGCCGGAAAGCATGGCGTGCCCGTCGTGGAGGACAATGCTCATGGACTCTTCGGCAAATACAAAGGCCGCTGGCTCGGCACACTAGGCTGCATGGCCACGCAGAGTTTTCACGAAACGAAGAACATCACCTGCGGCGAGGGTGGGGCGCTGCTCATCAATGACGAGCGTTTCATCGAGCGTGCGGAGATCATCCGGGAAAAAGGAACCAACCGCGCCCGCTTCTTCCGCGGGCAGGTGGACAAG
>CANIZT010000164.1 GCA_947471905.1 Verrucomicrobiaceae bacterium | reverse complement strand
ATCCATTGGGATGAGCGCTGCTGTGCAAGGGTGAGTGCTCCCGGCATAAAGATGCGTTGAAACGGCGGGCCGCCATCATCCAGTGTGGAAACGAACTCTGGCATGCTGTCTGGGTTGCGGGTCGAGTCATGGATGGCTTGGATACGCTCAGTCGGATTGAAACCCTGACCGGGCTGAAAGGCATTTTTACCCTCAAAAGACTCGAGGCCTCCTGTTTCACCCACTTTGGACCAGGTTTGGGCGATCCACGGATGAGTGGCTAGCCTTTGCGACATTAAACGTGCTGAGCCAATGCTTTGCGCTCCCCAACTATCGAGGCGGTCAGTGAGCTGCCGCATATCGTGCAATAGATGATGGTCGGCCGAGCTGAGACGTTCAGCCAAGATGGCCTGCATTGAGGCGTCGGTGCGTTTTTCTGCATCACGAATCAGGTAGGTTCCCAGCCACGCCAGCAGAGCTAGGGGGAGAATCACCAAGATGATGAACAGGATTGTGGAGCGACGTTGCAGCATGCGAGAGGCTCATAATTTAGCCTCGCCATCTATTCATTCATCTAAAATTTATAAAAACCATAAAATAAACCGGGGCGGACTTTTGGGTCCGCCCCGGGATTTGCAGGTGTTTCCAACAGCCAGAAGGACAACCACTACCTTGGGAAAATTGGGATTCAGCGTTCAGTGACCGTAGTCACGTTGCGTTGATTTAGTGGGATTATCTCACAGGCCGAAATGAATGAGTCAGCGACTTGTGAGCAGGTTGTAAGGAAAATGTAAGACGGTGCTTAACGCTTCACCGCCGACCAAATCCACCGAAACGGCCAGCAAATGGCGACGATGACCGCTCCTATCAATGCGGCGACCAAATTCATCGGTAGCAGCAGCACACGAAGGAAGGGATTGAGCACCTTTTGCATTACTTCAATCCGCGACCAAGCAATGGTCAGCACGGTGATGAGAATGATGCCCGCGAACTTGATGATTTTCACCTTCAGCGGCCCGAGCGATTCAAAAAAGTCATGGAAGTGCAGTTCTGAAAGCAGCAGTAGCCCGACATAGCCGATCAGAATGAACGCGGTGTGCTCCAAGACTGGGTATTTGACGATCATCTTGATGGCCATGCCCGCCACCAGACGCAATGCGATGATACCGATGGTCACTCCGACATAGACCGGCCACAGGTCCTTTGGACTCAGGGCGATCGCCGCCACGACATTGTCCACGCTCAGGCTCAGGTCCATGAGTGCGATCATGGCGATCGTACTAGCAAAGGTGCGATGATGCACGTTCACCGCTTCGCCCTCGTCTTCGCCGAGGTCTTTTTGTCCGGCGAAATGTGCGCACATCAGCCACACCAGATACAGCGCGCCGACGAGCATCACCCAGTGGTTATGGATGATCCAGGAGGCAAACAGTAGTGCCACAAGCCTGAAACCATACGCCCCGATGTATCCAATGTTCATCGCCTTGGCTCGTTGCTTCTCATCCAAGTGGGAAGCCATGGCAGCTATGGCCAACGCATTGTCCACCGACAGCAGGCCTTCGATTAAAACCAAGCCCATGATGACGGGCAGGGCATGGACAAACTCAGCCCAGAGTTCGGGCAGGGAAACAGCAAGAAATACAGCAGACATCAGCGCGCACGATGGCGGACGAGATCAGGCTTTCCAGTACCATTTGCTAGCAAATGAAATCGCCTCATTCCGCATGGCGAAATGAGGCGATTAGAATCTCTTTTCAGCCGCGATTTAGGAGTAGGAAGACTCCACACGCTTCGCCACGTCCTTGTAGCCGTAGTCCGCGTTGTAGATCTCTTTGAGTGCTTCTAGGCCTGCAACCTTATCGCCCATTTTATCCAACACGTTGGCCAGTTCGTAGAGCACTTCTTTTTTGATGGCGTCCATGATGACCAACTCCTTGGAGGCCTCCATGAGTGAGGTTTTGGCAAGATCGTTCATGTTCTTGCGCTCGAAGCAACGGCCTAGCATGAGAATCGCCTTGATGCGCATGTTTGGATTCGACTTCGCCTGCTGTAGCTCTGGAATTGCCTCGGTGTACATACCGGCATTGAAATAGGCTTGGCCCAGTTCATAGCGCAGTGTTTTATCGGTAGGATTGCGGTCCACGCGGGTTTTAGCCTCGCCAATGACGACGCTGGAGCGTTGGCGGCGGATTTCAGCCACCTGCGCACGCTTGTCATCAATGTCAGGCGCGTCGGGATTCGATTCGATTTCGCGCTCGTACTCCTCGATCTTCTGATCCTGCACCTTGTCGCGCAGGATCTCGACTTTACGCTGAAGGGCCACGTCTCCTGGATTCAGCGTTAGGGCGTAATCATAAAACATCAGCGCGTCATCCATCTGGCCGAGTTTCTCGTAGAGGTCGGACATGCGCTTGACGATGGCGATGTTCGTCTGGTCGGCATTATACTGATCGATGGTCTCCGCGAGGAACTGCTCCATCTGCTCCTTGGTCATGCCCTGTCGGCTGAGCATTTCCAGTTTCGCGGCTTCGCCGGAATCTTTCATGGCGCTGCGGAAGTCGCCTCCGACGCCCCAGCCCTGACGTAGAATGGAGGTGCGGGCAGCGGCATCTTTTTCGCCTTTCATGGCTTCCATGTCACGCGGATCCACTTTGACGATGAGACGGTACACTTCGCTGGCCAGCTCCGGCTCTTCATGCGCCATGTAGTGCTGCGCCAGCTTGTGCATGTGCTTGGTGTTCTCAGGATGACCCGCACGGATGGTTTCCAGCGCAAAGGCCGCAAGCTGAGGGAAGTGCATCTTCATCGCGATGTCATAAAGCTGCTCGTTCGCGTTGAGATTGAAGGGGTCTTTGCGGAAGATGTTCTCCTCCATGTCGGCAACCACCTCCGCTGGGTCTTTCTTGGAACTGGGCTTGAAACCACCGAGGCCGAAGCTGAATTTTTTGCCGGCGCTACCACCGCTTGCTTCGCTTTCCGCGCTACGCAGGAGCTTGCGGCCGTCGAGAAAGCCGAAGTTGGCCGTCACGATGGGCAAGACTTGGTCAATGACATACTCCCAATTTTTTCGCTCGGCTGAGATGAGCGCTTTCTTCCAAAGGGCTTGGTACTTGGGGTCGAGTTCGGCTTCCTTAACGATCATAATCCTAGGTGCTGTTGGCGTGGTTGAATGGGTGGGGTGGCGTAGGCTACTTTTTCCCGCTGCCAAACCATGAGGCAAGGGCGCGCAATTCCGTGCCCGTCCCCTCGGTCAGCCCCTTCATGCTGAATCCGTGCTCAAAGAGCACCATCCAGAGAAAGGTGGCGACGAGGAAGGCGAGGGTCCAGAGGACTTTGGAGAGGATACGCATGCCGGGAATTTAATCACTCTATGAAGAAAAGGGGGGAATCGTCCAGCACGGAGTTTCATTCCTTTTCAAACAGCAGCCGCAGGCTGTTCAAACACACCACCACTGTGCTGCCCTCATGCGTCAAAACGCCCAAAGTCAGCGGCACGATGCCAAACAGCGAAGCCACGGCCATCACGATCACGCTGCCGAGGGAAATAAACAGGTTCTGCTGGATGATCCGCCGCGCCTGCTGGCTGATGCGCCGGGCGGAGAGCAGTTTTTCGATCTTGTCCTGCATCAGCACCACATCGCTCTGCTCCAGCGCCGCATCGCTGCCGCGTGCGCCCATGGCCACGGAAACATAGGCGGCAGCCAAACTTGGCGCGTCGTTCACGCCATCGCCGATCATGGCGACTTTGTGCCCTGCCTGGGTCAGTTCGCGAATCACCGCCACCTTGTCCTCGGGGTGCAAACCTGCACGCACTTCAGCGATGCCGAGTTTTTCGCCCACCTCGATCGCCGCAGCACGGCGGTCGCCCGTTAGCATGATCGTGCGCACGCCCTCGGCGGCGAGTTTTTCCAACACTGCACGGCTACCGGCACGAATCTCATCCTTGAGCAGCACACGTCCGACAATCTGCTCATGCAGCACCCAGACCTCGCTGAAACCCAGCGGCGCATCCGGCACGCCCGCCAGCACCTCGCCCAAGGCGCTGTCTTTGACGAGTTCACGCCGTCCCACATAGCTCAGGCCACCTGCCGTTCGACCGCGCAGGCCCTGACCGGTGATGGACTGAAATTCGGCCAGTTTGTCCGCCACAATGCCTTCCGCCTGCCCGTGCCGTGTGATCGCACGTGCGATGGGGTGATTCGAGTTCGCCTCCAAACTCACCGCAATGCGTAATACGTCCTGTTCGCGCCCTGCCGGGAAAGATTCAATCTTGATGACCTTCAGTTCGCCTTCCGTGAGCGTTCCGGTCTTGTCCATCGCGATGACATCGACCTCCGCGAGCTTTTCGATCGCGGCACCGCCACGGAACAGCACGCCGCGCCGCGCTCCCCAGGCAATTGCCGCCAAAATCGCTGATGGAATCGACAAAACGAGCGCGCAGGGACTCATGACGACCAGCAAGGTCATCGCCCGATAAAACGACGACTTCGACGCTGCCGTGTTTTCAAACGGCGGAATGCCAAAACCCAGCCACCACACGAAAAACATCAGCGCCACGATGCCGAGCGTCAAAATCGTGTAGCGCGTGCCAAAGCGGTCCGTGAAGCGCTGGCTCGGCGCCCGGAGATGCTGCGCGGTTTGGATCAGCGTGATGATTTTTGCCAGCGCACTTTGCGTCGCAGGCCGATCCACCCGCACCTGCACCATGCCCCACTGATTTAGTGTGCCGCCATAGATCGCCGCACCCGTTTCCTTCGTGATCGGCACCGCTTCGCCGGTCAGCGTCGATTCATCCACCGCCGTCGTGCCCGAAATCACCGTGCCATCGACCGCAAACAGTTCATCCGGCTTCACCACGATCACATCGCCCACTCGCAGGCCGCTCACACTGCGATCTTCCGTTGTTCCATCCGGCAGCAGCACATGCGCCAGCTTCGGCGCGGCCTTGGTCAGCGCATTGATCTCCTTGTGCGTGCGGAACATCACAAAGTGCTCCAGCGCCCCCGAGGTCGAGAACAGGAACAACAACAGCGCCCCTTCCTCCCACGCGCCAATTGCCACCGCACCTAATGCGACAGCGAGCATCAAGAAATGCACATCAAGACGACGTTCGAGCAGATGTTCCCAAGCATCCTTCGCTGCATCCCAGCCACCGGAGACCAACGCGATTGCGAACAAGCTCTGTGGCACCCACGCTGGTCCCGAGGAGAAACGCTCCGCCACATAACCCGCCAGCAGCGACACGCCGCAAATCGCCGCCTGCCAGGCCAGCGTGCGCCATTCGTCATCGCTCTCCTGCTCCATCTCATCCGGCTCCGGCCACGCAAAATCACGCCACTTCCAAAATTTTGGTGCCGTGGGGCATGAGGGCTTCTCCAACACGAAGGCTCCATCCTTCTGCTGCACATCCAGCATGCCCGAGTGCGCTGGAATAGTCTCCCCCTTCTGCAACCACCGGGCATCCACCGCCCGCAGCACTTCCGTGAGCTTCGCTTGCAGCAATTCCCCATCCACACGCCCCAGCGTCGCCATCTCGACGCGCTTCGACTCTGGATTCAGTCGGATCGCCTCAATGGACGGCTCCTCCAGCAAAAAATCGGCAAGCGCTGCCATCCAGGTGGATGAATCGGGCGGCGTTGGGACGGAATTTGGCATGCGATGCTTTACGAGTCAGCAAGAGGCGTGACAACTTGATCTTCTTCGCGCATGATTTGCACATGATTCGCAGTCTCATCGCTGGATCGCTTCGTGTGTTCTCCGGTTCCGTGGCCCGCTGGCAGGGGTGCGCGCCGGAACCGGTGCAGCGTGTCTATTTTGCCAATCACACCAGCAATCTCGATGGCCCCGTGCTCTGGGCATCTCTGCCAACGCCCGTGCGGGATCTCACCCGGCTTATCGGTGCCAAAGATTACTGGTCCGTGGGTCGTGTGCGTCCGTTTCTCGCGTTTCGCGTCTTCAACGCCGTGCTCATTGAGCGTAAAAAGCCCACGCCGGAGGCTAATCCGCTCAATGACATGATCAATGCCCTCGGCGAACGTCATTCGCTGATTCTCTTTCCCGAGGGTGGACGTCACAACGAACCCGAACCGTTGCCTTTCAAGCCTGGCCTCTTCCACCTCGCCAAAAAACGACCTGATGTGCAGTTCGTGCCCGTCTGTATGGAAAACCTCAATCGCATCCTCCCCAAAGGCGAAATCCTTCCAGTGCCCGTTCTCGGCAGCGTCACCTTTGGCGAGCCGATTCGCCTTAACGAAGACGAAACGAAGTCTGATTTCTTGGTGCGAGCTCGCGAAGCGGTGTTGAGGCTGCGACAATGACTATTGCCGGATCGGCGGCAGCTTCTCGGCGAGAACTTGGCGCAGTTCTTTGAGTGTGGCAGCATGCTGCGGATCATTCGCAAGGTTCGTGTATTCGTACGGATCGGCATCGTGGTCGTAGAATTCGAGGCCGTTTTTGCCTTCGTCCCATTCGGTGCAGCGCCAGCGAGCGGTACGAATGGTGCGGCCCCAGAATTCGGCGTCCTTGCCACGCCTGGCTTGCGTGAAGGCATAATCGTGAATGGAAGCCGTCGTATTGTTGAGCAGAGGGCGCAAACTTTGGCCTTCGAGCTGTTTCGGTGCAGGAACACCGCACAAATCGCAAAGGGTGGGAAAAACATCGAGCAGTTCGATGAGACTGTCACTGCGCTGACCGCCGGTCTTCATGTCGGGCGTGTGCATGATGAAGGGAACACGGGCGCTTTCTTCAAATAGGCTGCGTTTGTGCCACAATCCGTGTTCGCCGAGATGCCAGCCGTGATCACTGGTGAAGATGATGATCGTGTTGTCATCGAGACCCATCTGTTTGATCGCATCGAGCAAACGACCGGCCTGTGCATCGACATAGCTCACACAGGCAAGATACGCGCGAATGGCGGCGCGGCGTTGTTCGGGCGTGGCATTGAGCGCATAACCGGGCACGGCACCATTGCGCGCAGGTGCGGGTATGTCGGCTTCGTCATCGGCGGGAGCCTCGGGTAGCGTGATGCTCTCAAAGGGATAGAGATCAAAATACTTTGCCGGAGCAACGAGTGGCAGATGTGGGCGATGAAAACCGACGGCGAGGAAGAAGGGTTTGTCCTTGTCGCGTTTACCCAGCCACTCGATGGCGGTCTTGGCGAGGACACCATCGACGAGTTGGTCATCGCTGCCGGGGATTTCCTGCCAGGAGAGGCCCTGCTTCTTGCCGGACTTAACTTTGACGACGCTTTCCTGCTTCGGCGGATACGGCAGCTCGCTCTTGAACGGCGTGCCGAAGTCCCAAGCCTGCGGATCGTCCATGCTTTCGAGGCCTGTGGGCACGCCGAGGTGGAAAATCTTGCCGCAGCGAGCGGTGGCGTAGCCGTTGTTGCGGAAGTGATGCGGCAGGGTCAGGACATTCGGGATGTTCGTGTAAAGATTGTCTTCGTTGTTGGTGACGCGCGTCGTGTGAGGCCGCATCCCGGTCATCATTGATGAACGGGATGGATTGCAGTGCGGAAACTGGCAGTAGGCGCGGTTGAACAACACACCGCGCTTCGCCAAAGCGTCGAGATTCGGCGTTTTGGTCTGCAAATGGCCGTAACACGCCAGCGTCGCTGCCAGATCGTCCGACATGAGCAACAGGACGTTCGGGCGTTTGTCAGCAGCCTGCGAAACACCCGACAAGCTCACCAAGACGAACAGCAGGAGATGTTTCATGGCTGGTTCTTTTTGCCCTTTTTATTTTCGGTTGATGACGGTGCTTTAAATTCCTGCACGGGGAATTTTTCACGCAGACGTTTGCTCAGCGACTCGATCATCTGCGCGTATTCGGGTTGGTCGGCGACGTTTTGGTTGTTCTGCGGGTCATTCACCATGTTGTAGAGTTCGCGCCGCGTTTCCGCGCCCTGTTTGGTCCATTCGACGTAACGCCATTTATCGGTGCGCATGGCGACGCCGAGGTAGCCCTGACCTTTGGGATACCAACTGAATGCGGCGTCATTCACCTTGGCTTCGGGATCATCGAGCACAGGCTTCAAACTGCGGCCTTGGAAGGCGGTGTTCTCTGGCAGGCCGCACAATTCGGTGAGCGTGGGAGCGAGATCGACGGACTGGGCCAGTGAGTCGGTTTTTGCGCCAGCTTGTTTCATGCCGGGCTGTGAGATGATGAGACAGTTGCTTGTGGCACCTTCGTAGTTGTTGTGCTTGGCACCCCACCAGGTGTGCTCACCCATGTAGTAGCCGTGGTCACTCCAGAAAACGATGATGGTGTTCTGCGCGAGACCGGTTTCATCCAGTGCTGCCATGAGGCGGCCGACCTGTGCATCGACGTAACTGATCGCAGCATAGTAACCGTGCAGGCACTGACGCTTGAAGGCCTCAGGCAGCTTGTCGCCGGTGACCTGCGGAACATCGCGATAGCCGTAGAAATCATTGCCGGATGTTGCGGCGAAGTCAGGCGCGCCCTTCGGCACGAACTCATTGGTGGCAAGCGTGAACTTCGCTGGATCGTAGAGATCCCAGTATTTCTTCGGCGAGATCCACGGCACATGCGGATTGGCAAAACCGACGGCGAGGAAGAACGGCTGTGCGGGATTCTTGGCATGCTCGCGGAGTTGAGCGATGGCGTTGGCGGCGCAATCGCCATCCAAAAGATCGTCATCCGCGCAATCAACGGCTTCGAAGGCGGGCACAGCGGCATTGCGGCTGCCTTTACCTTTCTGCGGGATGGGTGTGCCGCTTTTCTTCGCGTCCGCGATGAATTTCTGCACCGCCGCCTGTGTCGCCGGACTGGTGCGCGGTTGATTGCTGTGCCAGGCAGGAATGGTCCATGACGCATCGTCATCAATGCCGACGTGGTAGATCTTTCCGAGGCTACGTGTGTGGTAGCCGTTGTTTTTGAAGTGTTGCGGCATCGTCGTGATGTCTGGCATGGTGGTTCGCAGCGTTCGGCCGATTTCAAAAATCTCCGTGGTGGCTGGATAGCGCCCGCTGAGCATCGAGATGCGCGAGGGCGAGCACAACGCCTGCTGCACATAGCTGTGCTGGAACACCATGCCGCGCTTCGCCAGCGCATCGAGATTCGGCGATTTCACCGTCGGATCACCATAGCAGCCGAGCTGTGGGCGCATGTCGTCGCTGGCGATGAAGAGAACATTGGGGCGATCAGCGGCCCACAAAACTGACGAAAGACACGAAAGGAAGGAAAGCAGAGGTTTCATACTCGCAGCAACGTGACTGAAGCACGGCTATTTCAGCTCCTTGATGCGGACATTGCGATACCAAACGGGCAGAGCTTCATCCTGGAACGCGATCAGGCCCGTATTTGGCCTGTCAGCCATCTTGATGTCTTCGAGAACGGTGTCGATGACCTGCTCGCCATTAAAGACGACCTTCACGCTGCGGCCTTTGACGGTGATCGTGTAGCGATTCCATTCGCCAGCGGGCTTGACCATATTTTTCGAAGGCCCCGTGCCGTGGACGATGCCGCCGCAATCATGGTGACCGGGTTTTTCGAGGCCGTACGTGTCGAGAATCTGCACCTCAAAACCCGTTTTCACCGGCTCCTTCATATCGCCGACTCGCATGAAGACGCCGCTGTTCCCTTTGGCATTGATTTTGAATTCGAGGTCGAGAACGAAGTCCGCATACGGCTTCTCGGTGGCAATGTAGGCATCGTATCGCTGCCAGCCTTT
>CANIZT010000163.1 GCA_947471905.1 Verrucomicrobiaceae bacterium | reverse complement strand
TAACTCCCCAACTCACTGCACATCATGAAATCTCTCCGTTTCGCCTTTTTCTCGCTCTTAGCGATGTGCGGCCTCATCTCCGCCGCCGAACTGCCTCCGCTTGATTTATTTCGCGACAAGGAAGTCGTTGAAACCTTTGCTTCGATTCCCGTTCAGGAGTCTGGCCGCATCAAACCACTCGAAAATCTCGCCAGCTATCGCCTGCTACGCTTCCGTGCCCGCCGCAGCATCTGGCTGACAGAAAACGGCGAGATGGATGGCAAACCGCTCGTCGATCCTGCCACGCAGAAGCCCATCACAAAGGAGGGAGACAAGCCGGTGAAGCTCTCCGCCACCGAATGGTTGCTGATGAGTTGGTTCCGACCCGATATCGCCAAAACAGTGCCGCTGTTTAAAGTCGATAACTCCTCCGCCATCACCGAACTCGGCCTCACCGCTAAAGCGAAGCGTGATCAATACAGCTTCCTCGAAATTGAACCGGCACGGCAGGCGATGATGGAAAAGATGAGCGAATATCGCGAGATTCCCGCGAAGAAACAGACGCCAGAACAACGCATGATCGTCCAGCTTGCCGCGAACTTCCTGGACTACGAAATGATCACCAGTCACTTCGATTTCATCCGCTCGCCCTTTGGTGACAAGAGCGATGGACTACCCGCAGGCATCGAGAAGCCGATTCGCCTCTCCAAAAGCCTCAACGCTGTCGGTGCCGTCATTCGGAGCGGCGGTCCACCGATGCAGATTCCATGGTTCCGTGATTTCGGCAGAAGTGCGCTTGGTGCGATGATGAGCGGCAACCCTGAACAACAGCCCCGCTTCTTTCCGCCCTCACTGAAGACCGAAAGGAAGTGGAGCGGTCCCGGCGAGATTTTGTTCCAAGCCATCAATGGCGACAAAGACGTCGATGCGGAGCAACTTGGCTGGCTGGCGATCTATGAAGACCTCTATCTGGCACTGCCAGATTCCGCGAAGTTCAAAGCAGCATCGAAATCCTTGCTCGCTAAAATCCAAACTGCTGCAGCGGATCGCGTTGAGGGCCAGTCCATCTCTCTGGAACGTCATTCAATGCGTGCGGATTACTTCTTCTATGCGCAATGGATCTTCCTCGTCGGCTTCGTTGCGGTGGCACTCACATGGATTTCGCCGGGTTCGAGGTTCGAGTCGATCACGAAAATTCTATCATGGCTACTGCTCACCTCGGCCACGGCACTCGCGGTCATCGGGGTAATCATCCGCTGCATCATCATGCAACGTCCACCCATCACGACATTGTATGAAACGATCCTATTTATCGGGTCTGCTTGCGCCTTACTCGGTCTGATCGCCGAATGGCTCACTAAGCGTGGACTGGGACTGCTTATTGCCGCCGTTGCCGGTGCTGCTTGCATGTTCCTCGCTATCCAGTTTGAAGCATCCGAAGCCAGTGACACACTGCAATTGCTCCAAGCCGTGCTGATCACGAATTTTTGGCTCTCCACGCATGTGCCGATGATCAATCTCGGATATGCCGCCTGCATGGTGGCGGCGTTGATCTCGATGATTTACTTTATTCAGCGACTCTGTGGGAAAATCAAAAAGAACACCGATGATGGCCGCTTCCTGACCCGCGTCGCCTATGGTTTTATTGCCACAGGTTTGTTCCTCTCGCTCGTCGGCACTGTGCTCGGCGGCATCTGGGCGAATTACAGTTGGGGCCGCTTCTGGGGCTGGGACCCGAAAGAAAACGGGGCTTTGATGATTGTGCTGATGTGTCTGGTTATCCTGCATGCTCGTCTCGGCGGTTACATTCGCGAGATCGGCCTGCACTGCTGTAATCTTATCCTTGGTTGCATCGTGATTTTCTCCTGGTTCGGCGTGAACCAACTCGGCGTCGGCTTGCACGCCTACGGCTTTACCGACGGTATCTGGCCGAAGATTTACGCCTACTGGCTCAGTCAGGGAGTGCTGCTGGTCTATGGGGCATTCCTTTCGATCCGCGAGCGTAAACCGAAGGCTGCATCGATGGCTGTTAGCACCGTTGAAAAAACTCCTGCAAACTGAGCTTCGTCTGGTTAATCCGACTTTTTATAAGCGATGATGCCTTGGGCAATACCCTCTGCGATCTTCGCGCGGTATTCACCGGTGAGCATGCGGGCACGTTCGGTGGAATTACTGACGAAGCCGCACTCAACGAGCACGGCAGGATTTTTCGTGGTGGCACGAATGACGTGGAAGCCGGCACTTTTGACACCGCGGTTTGTCATATCAGTCCGCTGCACCAGATAAGCCTGGATGTAGGCGGCTAGCATGTAGCTGGAGGAAAAGTGGTAGTAGGTCTCCGCACCGGCACCACTGCCACTGCGGTTGTAGTTGTAATGAATGCTGACGAAGATGGCGTTGCGCTTACTGTTGCCGAGTGCTGAACGGTCCTGAAGCGGGATGAAAACATCCCTACTGCGTGACATAATGACTTTGAGGCCCTGTTTTTTGAGCAATTGCTCCACTCGCCGCGCTGTATCTAGCGCGAGGTGTTTTTCATACACATACCCGATGGCTGCGCCTCGATCATGGGCACCGTGTCCCGGATCGAGAATGACGGTGTCGAATGCCCGTGCTTGTGCCGTCAAAATCAGAACTGCCACCGTGATCCCCAGAACGCCTGTAAGTAGGCGGCTGATAGAGCGGTGAAAGCAGAAGGAGTTTGGCATGTGATTCAAATATGTAGCGGCATTTCGAACGCTCCGCGAACGCATCAATCACAAAATATGCGAAGAAGCAACGAGAGGGAAAAGATTTTTGACTTTAAACCTCCTTTGCGGCACAAAAAAACCGCCGGGTGGATTCACACCCGACGGTCCCATTAGGCTTACTGGTTCAAAGCATTTATTGGTTACCCAGAGGTGAGGGGGGCAGACCGCCTGGCTGACCTAAGGGTGCTGGAGGCAGGCCGCCTGGCTGACCGCCCAGTGGTGCCGGTGGTGGCAGCGCGCCGGGTTGGCCGAAGGGAGCAGGTGGCAGACCGCCACCCTGTCCAGGTAGGTTGCTATAGCTACCGCCCATCTGTGTACCACCCACGATGATATTCAGGACACGTTGGGGAATCCCTTGAGATGCTTGAGTGAACGTATCCATGCCTCCTGCCATTGGTTTTGGCCCTACGGTTCCTTTTTTACCGCTCAAGGGTTCGACAGATACACTGCCATCATTTCGACCGATGATGATCTTGCCGCCGGGCCAAGTGCGGCCGGGCTTGATCTGACCAGCTGCATCTGCATTCCAATTTGGCGGCCAGCTGACACCGATTGGATTTTCAAACACGATGGGCATGTTACCCTGAGTGGTGTCAGTTTGACCACCGGTCATGGCCCAATGGTTTTCTCCTGGCAACAGTGCGGAGCCAAAACCAGGCGCTACGCCAATGCTGTTATTGTCGATGGTGTTGTAACCAGCCGGGCAGCCAAAGATCCGTTCATCAGTGACGATTTGTTCTTGAACCAGATATCTAAATGCATCGTTGGATGTGGCCGCAATGCCACCTGTCATCGGGTTTGCTACCGAATCAGGGTAGGAACTGTTGTTATCTTTTGCGAACTGCTTGAGCGAGAGGATGACCTGCTTGCAGTTGTTGACACCTTTCATCTGATTTCCCTGAGTCTGAACCATGTTGAAGGCGGGCACGGCCAAGCTCGCGAGAATCGCGATGATCGTGATCACCACCAACAACTCGATCAGAGTGAAGGCGTGGTTGCGTTGCGTTTTCATAGTATGAGTATGTTTATAGGTTGGTTATGATGTTATGTGGTCGCGGGGATTAACCTGATTCCACCTCAATTAGACCCAACCAGCGGGTGAAAGGCGAGAAAAAAATTATGCCAAAGCGAGGAGGCTCACTTTGGCCTCCTGGCAGAGGCGAAACACCTCCTCTTGGCTTAAAATTAGCGTCATTCCGGCCTCCACGGTGATTAGATCGACGCCAGCCGCTGCTGCCGTGCGAATCGTTTCCGGACCGACCACAGGCACGTCAAAACGCATATCCTGATTCGGCTTCGAGACCTTTGCCATGGTTGCTCCACCACGCCCGAGTGCTCCTCCGCGTTTCACAGCCTCATTTGTGCCTTCAAAAGCCTCAACAGCCAAAACGGTGCCGTTTTTGACGACTACGGTCTGTCCGATATCAAGCCGACTGCTCTCCTTCGCGATCTTGAAGCCGTATTCAGCATCCTCTTGACGCCGTTTTTTGATCTGCGGCCCCGCGACGTGGCCCACTCCCGGCATCAGGTCTTCGAGAAAAGTCGTCGCGGGCAGCAGTGTGATGCCGTCCTTCGCCAATTCGTTCGCGATACCGCCAAACAGTGTTTCCGCGTTTCTCTGCTTTAGCTTGGCCATCATAATCAGCGTTCGAAAGTCTGGGCGTAGGTCGAAGAGGTTCTTCGGCGCTATTTGTCCGACCATTACCGTCTGCGTGACGCCCTGCTTCTTGAAGAATGAAATCATCTTCCCGAGTTGCCCTACGCGGAACCATTCGATGGAATCCACCATGCTAGCTAGTTCCGGCTTCGTCTCGTTCGTGAAGGCTGCGGCAACCAGCTTCTTAACGCCAGCTTTGCGCGCAGCAGCAACGAATGTCTCTGGATAAATGCCGTTTCCAGCGATGAGGGCGATGGTATCGAGATTGGTGGCGGTCATCACAGTTTGAACTTCTCACATTGCCCCATGAAAGCGCGGGGATTGTCCCAGGCGACACGCTGGATCATCTCCGTGCTCCAGCCGCGGTGACGCATGGCCCGCATGGTCTTGGGGACGGCAATTGGGTCGCTGATGCCCCAGTCGCAGGCGCTGTTCATCCAAATGCGCTCGGCCTGGCGGTGCTCCAGCATGTCGATGGCACGGTGTGGGGTGCATTTGCTCTCAGGATAAAGCGTGATGCCGGCCCAGAAGCCGTTGTCGAGCACATGGTCAATCGTATGCTCTTCGACGTGGTCGATGATGACGCGCTCCGGCTTGATTTTTGAGAAGTTTTTCAGTGCATCGACGATTAAGCGCGTGCCTTTAAGCTTGTCCTCAAGGTGTGGCGTGTGGATAAGCACGAGCTGATCGTAGTCCTGCGCCACTTGCACATGCTGCTCGAAGATTTTCAACTCATTGCGGCTGTTTTTGTTCAACCCGATCTCGCCGATACCCAAGACACCCGGTTTGTTGATGAACTGCGGAATCAGAGCGATCACATCCTCGGCGAGCTTCAAATCCTCCGCTTCCTTGGGGTTGATGCACAGCCAGCAGAAGTGCTTGATGCCGAATTTCGCGGCACGCTTCGGTTCATACTCAGTGATCTGGCGAAAGTAGTCGTAGAAGCCGTCGGCGCTGGCACGATCGAATCCGGCCCAGAAAGCCGGTTCGCAAATGGCCTGACAACCTGCGAGCGCCATGCGCTCGTAGTCATCCGTGGTGCGGCTGACCATGTGACCGTGGGGCTCGATGTAATTCATGACGAACCCTCCCGGAATGCACCGATGGCACCTTGTATTGTCGCTTTGGCGATGGGTTCGGTGCTTGGGTCACTGAAGCTGAGCAGCACGTCTTTGGCACGCTGCGGTTTGTCCTGCGAGAGCAGCGAAATGGCGTTTTTCAGCGCTTGGACGCGGAAATCGCTTTCTTGACCGGCGCGTTGCACGCGGTCGAGGAAGGCGGCGAGGTCGATGAGCTTCGAACGCGAGTCCATGAAGCCGAGATCGACCAGATTGACGTTGGTTGGTGGTGTCCAATCAGGCATGCTCCAAGATTACGCGGCGCATTCTCGCCCGCAACCGTTGGAATCGTTGCACCTGTCTTGCTCCATGCCATCATGATCGCTCATGCCCGATCTGTCTTCCGATGAACTGCGCCGTTATGCCCGGCACCTCGCCATTCCCGAATTCGGGATCGAGGGGCAGCGCAAGCTCAAGGCTGCTCGAGTGCTCTGCATTGGAGCAGGGGGGCTGGGATCACCGATTACGATGTATCTCGCTGCCGCAGGCATCGGCGGCCTTGGCTTGGTCGATCCAGATACCGTCGAGATAACCAATCTCCAGCGCCAAATCCTCTTTGGGCAGAAAGATATCGGCCGCAAGAAGCTCGACGTGGCTCGTGAGCGTCTGCTAGACATCAATCCGCATCTCGATGTGCAGATTTACCCCGAATACTTCACCGCAGCGAACGCCATGCGCATCGCTGCGGATTATGATGTCATCATCGACGGTACGGACAATTTTCCGACCCGCTATCTCAGCAACGACATTGCCGTCTGGCTACGCAAACCGAATGTCTATGGCAGCATTCTGCGGTTTGACGGCCAGGTGGGCGTCTTTGCGCCACATCTCGGTGCGCCCTGTTACCGCTGCATGTGCCCGCAGCCGCCACCGCCCGGTTTGGTGCCTTCTTGTGCCGAAGGAGGCGTGCTCGGCGTGCTGCCGGGTCTTGTTGGCACCATGCAGGCACTTGAAGCGATCAAACTCATCACTGGAATCGGTCAACCGCTGCTGGGAAAATTGCTGCACGTTGATACCCTCAGCATGCGCTTTCGCACCCTCACACTACGCCGCGATCCAGACTGCCCCGTCTGCTGTGACAGACCCACCATCACCCAACCCATCGATTATGAAGGCTTCTGCGGTATTTCCAAAATGCCAACGTCAGCCTCCGACGTTCCCGCCATGACCGTTCACGAACTCAAAGAACTCCGTGATGCCGGAGATGACCACTTCCTGCTCGATGTGCGTGAGCCGCATGAGCAAACCATCGCGCGCATTGAAGGTGCGGTGTTGATTCCTCTCGGTGAACTGGAGAACCGCACTAGTGAACTGCCGCGAGACCGACGCATTCTTGTTCACTGCAAAAGCGGTGGACGTAGCGCACGTGCCGTTAGCAAACTACGCGAACTTGGTTTCAATGATGTGTGGAACATTTCCGGTGGCATCATCGCTTGGGCGCGTGAGATTGACCCCAACATGGCGGAGTATTGATATGAATGACCACACTTGGCTCGAAGATTTTCTCCCGCTCATGCGCTGTCCTGACACGCATCAACCGCTGCGGCGTGCGACGGCCGAAGAATGCGCGAAATGGGGTGTCTCAGCGGCTTTGACGACGCAGGACGGCAGCCAGCAGTTCCCCATCGATGCCGGTATTCCCATCTTGCTGCCCAGCATCGCCCGTTGAGGGCGATTTTTGTAGCGCGGTGACAATAATCGGCTCGGCATGCGTGACCGGTAGCGAGTAATGACCGTCGATATCCGACCACACCGAAGTGGCGGCAGGAATCAATGATGCTAGGCGCTCGGTGTAACTCCAGGCGATGTTTCGATCTTGTTTGCCGTGCCAGAAATGGATGGGGAAATTGATTTGGCTGATCTCGAAGCCCCATTCATTGAGGTAGATGTCGGCGTCAGCAATGACACTGCGCGGGCCGCGATCCAAGGCACCGAGTGCGGCATCGCGCACAACTTCATAGATACCGGGTAGGTTGAGAATGCGGCGGTCTTCTTGTCCGAGCAGCTTCATCAGCCAGCGCAATGGCACTTTCTGTGGCGAGCCTTTGGCGATCAAACCGGCAAGTCGCAGGACTGCGCCAAGAACGGTGGGTAGGTAATGCCGAAGTTGGATCATCACTCGGTAGAGCCAGAACATTTCGCGATCACCGAGAAATTTGAGCGGCGGCGCACCACAAATGATTGAAGCGGAGAGTAAACGCTTGGGGAGCATTAATGCCGTGATCAAAACATAAGGACCACCGCCGGACCAGCCGATGACGTGATAATTATCCGCACCTACGTGGTTGGCGAGTTGAGTGAGCGTTTCAGGCCAATCGAACAGCGTGCGGCCAGGTTGAAAGTCCGATAGGCCGATGCCGGGACGATCCGGGCAGATGAGTCGCATGCAGTGCTTCTTCGCCATGTCGTCAAACAGCGAACCTTGAATGCGTGATGACGGCCAGCCGTGAAAATAGAACGCTACTTCACCCCGTGGATCACCATACTCCGCATAGCCGAGCTTGAGGCCGTTGGCGAGAGTGAGCGTGTGATCGGACATGCGAGGGCGCGGAGTGTGGAGTTTCAATGCACACCTTCAAGTGCTGTTTCACCCAGCAACACATTGCTTTTCGGCACCTGACCACGACGCAGCCCGAATTGAGTGACTGCCTTCTCCTGCAGATGCGCGACGGCTTCTTCGACCGTGTCGGTCCACTTGATCAAATCGAGATCCTCTGAGCTGATCGTGGCTCCTTTGAGCATGTGATCCATAAACTGGCGCATCTCTGGCCAGAAGTCGCTCCCCATGATGACGATGGGAAAGCTCTTGAGTTTCTTGGTCTGAATTAGAGTCAGCGCTTCGAACATCTCATCCATCGTGCCAAATCCGCCTGGCATGATGATGAAGCCGTAGCTGTATTTGATGAGCAGTGTCTTGCGCACGAAGAAATGCTCCATGGTCACCCAGCGGTCGAGATAAGGATTGTGGCTTTGTTCAAAAGGCAGCCGGATGTTGCAGCCGACGCTGCGTCCTCCAGCATCTTTTGCGCCACGATTGGCCGCTTCCATGATTCCAGGGCCACCGCCGGTCAGCACAGTGAAACCCATCTTCGCAATCGCCGCTCCCATATCGCGTGCCAGCTTGTAATAGCGATGATCTTCACCGAAACGGGCCGACCCAAACACGGTGATGCACGGGCCGACGAAATGCAGGCCACGAAAACCGATCATGAAATCTTTGGCTACGCTCCAGAGTAATTGCAGGTCACGCAGGCGGCGGTTGGGTCCGCTGAGTAGTGCCCTATCTTCGAGTTGACTGCGAAATTTTTCATCCGCACGGATTTCTGCCGGCGTGACGTTCGTTACGGGAGCGCTGGTCATGGTGATTCCGGGTTCGGGTTCCCGGTCGAGGAGTGGGGGAGCAGACATTGTTGTGATGGTATGCTTGGAAGGTGGCGGACGTGATTTTGTTCATCGCAAGGATGTCTGCGCAAGAAAAAGCCCGCAGGTTCTGTGGCGAACCTGCGGGCGCGGTGAGTCAAAATTCAGTGTGGATCAGGCGGCTTGGGCCTCTTCTTCCTCGGGTTGCGAGTCCGAGCCTTCTCCGCGTGTGTTCGGCTTGGCACCACTGAGTTGCAGTGGACGGCCCATGAAATCTTTGTTGCTGAGTTCAGCAACGGCACGTCGCGCTTCATCCACACTACCCATTGTCACAAAGGCGAAGCCTTTGGAGCGTTGCGTGCGGCTGTTGACCACGACTTCCGCATTGCGCACGGCACCGAATCCGTTGAACAACTCGAACAGGTCGCTTTCGGTGGCATCATAAGAAAGGTTGCCGACATAGAGACGATCGGTGGTGATATCTCCCGGATTGACTGCTGGTGGGGCCTCGCGCCGTGGACGTGGTTCACGTTGAGGGCGTGGGTTGTCGTTCGTGGAACGTGGGGCAGAACTGCTGCTGCGGTCTGTTTGCGGGCGGTTCTTGGGTTTCGATTTGCCGAGCAGGCCGAAGCTGATGATGCTCAGGAATTTTTGAAAGCCGGTAGGTGCGGCACTGCGGCTTTCACGACCACCTTCGCGGGTGGGACGAGGGCCTTCAGGACGGGGGCCACGCGGGCGGTTGCGATTGCGGTTGCGGCGATTGCCGCCGTTGCCGTTGCCGTTGCGATTGGGATAGTCGGACATGGGTGGAGTTAGCGT
>CANIZT010000162.1 GCA_947471905.1 Verrucomicrobiaceae bacterium | reverse complement strand
GCTGTTGAAGAAACAAGGCTATGCCACCGGGCACTTCGGCAAATGGCACATCGGGCCAGAATCGAAGCCGGGCACCTATGGCATCGACGCCATCGACGGTGGCGATGAAGAGGGCGGAAAGAAAAAGAAGGTCGCCGACGAGCGTGGCCGCGATGCCCACATCTATGACGACGCGATCAAGTTCATCGAGAAGAACAAGAGCGGTCCGTTCTATGTGAACGTGTGGGGCCATATCTCGCACAATCCCGTGAACCCCATCGACTCGTTGGTGAAACGCTGGAGCGACCTCAAGGTCAAAGACGCTGATTTCCCTGAGCAGATGCGAATGAAGCTCGACGAAGTGCGCAAAGCCGGTGGCGATGTGGACGACGCCATGCGGCGCTATCTCGCCGATGTCGAATCTCTCGACGACAGCCTGGGTATGATCCTCAAGCGACTCGACGAACTAGGTCTCCGTGAGAACACCATCGTTGTCTTCAGCACCGACCAAGGTGCCGACATGACCAAGGCATCCCAAGGCGGCCTGCGTTTCAATCAAATGGGCTTCAATGGAGCACTGCGTGGCGGCAAACACACGCACTGGGAAGGCGGGGTGCGCTGTCCCTGGATCGTGCGCTGGCCCAGCCACGTGCCCGCAAGCCGCACCGATGATCAATCCGTCATCAGCGGCGTGGACTGGCTGCCCACACTCTGCGCCATCGCTGGTGTGAAGATCAACTCCGACAACTTCGAAGGCGAGGACGCATCCGCCGCCTGGCTCGGCAAAGCGCCGCATGTGCGCACCAAGCCTCTCTTTTGGAAAACCAGCTCAACCGGCAGCGAGGCCTACATCCGTGAAGGCCCATGGAAGCTACGCTATCCCACACGCAAAAACGGTGGCGAACTCGAACTCTTCGACATCATCGCCGATGCCGCCGAGTCGAAGAACCTCGCCGACAAAAACTCCGACATCGTGAAGAAGCTCTCTGCCAAAGTGGAAGCATGGATCGCCAAACTACCAACCGAGTACGAGAAGACCAAGGACAAGGATGAATAGAACGCCACTTGAGTCGCTCGCGAGCGCCCCTAGTCTCCTTGCATCATGATGAACTCTCACCACCGCGTTCGAATACTGGCTGCGCTCGCTGCCCTCCTCATCACAACATTCGTATCGGCATTCGCCGCCGAGCCCACACGCATACTTATCGTCGTCGGGCCGACCAATCATCCGCCTGGCACGCACGAGGTCGCTGCGAGTGGTCGCGTGATCCAGCATTGCCTCGAGAACCTCACCAACTTGCCCAATGTGAAGGCCGACATCGTCTATGCATGGCCGGACAAAGCCTTGCGTGATGCCGCCTCCACCGTCGTCTTCACGGGCGACACCTTTCCCGCGAATCGACTGCCCAACGCTCAGCAAAACCTCGCCGATCTCGAGATCATGATGCAGCGCGGTTGCGGCATCGTGTGTGTGCATTACGCGACGGGTTTGCTCGGTGAAGATGTGAAGCCCGATGGCGATCACCCGCTGCTGCGCTGGATGGGCGGCTACTTTGCCAATCGCTCCTGCAAGCATCACGAATCCTTCGCAAAGATCTTTCCCAAAGCCACCATCACACCCGCTGCGCCGCAGCATCCCGTGTGGCGCGGGTGCAGTGAGTTCACGCTGAACGACGAGCCTTACACCCACAATTACTTCGGCCCCGACGCCAACAAACCCGCAGCCAACGTCACCGTGCTCGCCACCTCCATGCTGCCACCCGATGCGCCGAAAGCGGAGGCCGTCTCATGGTGCGTGGAGCGTGCCGATTCCGGTCGTGGCTTCGCCGTCGCGATGCCGCACTTCTTCAAGAACTGGGTGATCGAAGACCTCCGCCGCTACATCCTCAACGGCATCATCTGGACCGCCAAACTCGATGTCCCCACCGACGGCGTGAAGACCACACTACCCGAACTCACGACCTTTGCACCACTAGCCCTCGAGCCCCAGCCACGAGCACCCAAGGCAAAGCCAGCGCCGGGGACAAGCACTCCAGTGTCGAAATGAAGTGGAAACTCTGAGCAAGGATCACTGCACTCATGAAATAGCTCAGTCAGTAAATGGCAAAGGAATGGGGGCAAGGGAATGAAAACCAAGACTCAGTTCAAATCCATTCCTTTGCCAATCATCACTGCTTTCTCACCCCAGATCATCATGAGAGCCTTCACCATCTTTCTCGCCCTCTGCTCCCTTCTATTGCAGATTGGAACCGCCTCTGCTCAGCAAAAGCCCAATGTCCTCATCATCCTCGTTGATGACATGGGCTGGGGCGATCCGCAGTGCTTCAATGCGCAGTCGAAGATAGCGACTCCGAACATCGACAGGCTGGCGTTGGAGGGGATGAAGTTCACGAATGCTCATGCTGGGGCGACCATCTGTGTGCCGAGCCGGTATAGCCTGCTCACGGGGCGGATGCCTTATCGCAATTGGAATACGAAAGGGGTGAAGGGCGTTAAGAAGCAGAGCAAGAATGGCCGCGAGATGATGCATTTCCCGCAGCCGCAGCTTCAACACGAGCCGGGGCGATTGAACCTCGCCACACTGATGAAGCAGCAGAGCTATTCGACAGCTTGTGTTGGAAAATGGCACCAGGGCATGTCTTCGAAGGCCGAGGCGGATGGCACGCTGAAGATGTCGCCGGTGGACTTTGGCTTCGATTACTACTTCGGTTTCGATGCGCCGGAACAGGGGCCGTATGCCTGGATCGAGAACAAGCGTTTCGTCGTCGCGCCGACCGAGACTATCGCCGATCATCCGGGGGAAGGTGTGACCAATCCCGAGACGCAAGGCGTGCATTGGCGCAAAGGTTTGGCGGCACCAGGTTGGAGGTTCGAAGGTTACCTTTCCACCATCGCAGGCAAGGCGGATGCGTGGCTCGAAAAACAAACCCAGAACCAAGGACCACGAACCAAGAACAACGCCCCCTTCTTCCTCTACTACGCCATCCCCGCGCCTCATGCGCCGTGGGCAACGGCGAGCGAGTTCAAAGGCAAGAGCGGCGCGGGTCAATACGGCGACTATGTGATGAACGTGGACGCGATGATCGGCCAGGTGCTGGCGACCTTGGACAAGCTGAAGCTGCGGGACAACACGCTCATCATCTTCTCCAGCGACAACGGCCCGGTCTGGTATCCGCAGGACATCGAGAAGTTCGGCCATCGTGCCGCCGGTCCGTGGAATGGGATGAAAGGTGCGCTCACCGATGCCGGACACCGCATGCCCTTCATCGCGAGTTGGCCGGGCAAGATCCCAGCGGGCAGCTCGTGCGGCGTGTTGATTTGTTTCACCGACCTGATGGCCACCATGGCCTCACTGCTCGGCGAAAAACTCCCGGACGACGCCGGCGAGGACAGCTTCGACCTCTCGCCCCTGCTGCGCGGCGAGAAACCCTCGCAGCCCATTCGCAACAGCATGGTGCATGTAAACTACGGCTCCTACACGCTCGCCATCCGCGAAGGCGATTGGAAACTCATCCTGCCCGCAGGCATCTATGCCGTGCAGGACGGCACCATCACACCGGATCACGTTGTCGAAACCCAAGGCAAAGGACCCAGCGATAAGTTCCAGCTCTACAACCTCCGCACCGATCCCGGCGAGGCCATGAATGTCTTCACGCAAGAGCCCGACAAAGCGAAGGAACTCTTCGCTGTGGTCAAGGCGGACATCGCACGCGGGAGGAGCCGATAATCACCAACAACCTTTCTCTCTAAAAAACTATGAGACCCATCCTCACCCTCCTCTTCGCCGCACTTTGCCTGCTTCAGACGTCACTGCGTGCTGAAAATGCTGAGAAGCCCAACATCGTCCTCTTTTACATGGATGATCTCTCAGCAGGACTCATCGGCTGCTATGGCGGTGGACCGGCTCCGACGCCGAACATCGACTCGATTGCGAAGAACGGGGTGCGCTTCACCGATGGCTACGTCTCAGTCTGCTCGTGCAGTCCGAGTCGCGCCGGATTGATGAGCGGCAAATACCAATCGCGCTTCGGGCATGACTCGAATCAGGATGCGACTCCAGGCATGAACTTGAAGACCACGCTGTTGCCGCAGCGCCTGAAACAAGCGGGCTACACGACAGCAATCATCGGCAAATGGCATCTTGGTGAAGGCAAAGAATACCTGCCCGTGTCGCGTGGCTTTGACCACGGCTTTGGCTCCGTCGCCAATCTTGAGCAGGATAGGAAGACCAAGAAATCCATGTCGAACTACTATGAGGCGGATCAAATCATCACCTCTCCCGGCCTGCAGTCCGACGAGTATCTCATCAGCTCGCCGCTGTATGCGAAGAAGGCCTGTGAGTTCATCGACCAGCATCACAGCAAGCCTTTCTTCCTCTACCTGCCCTTCAATGCAGCCCATGCTCACGCGGTTTCATCCGATCACTGGAAAGACAAGATGACCGCCCTCGGAGTCCCAAAGGAATTACTGCATAAAGCTGCGCAGATGGGCGAGATGGACGAGGCCATCGGCACCGTCCTTGCCAAGCTGCGCGCACTGGAAATCGAGGACAAGACGATCATCTTTTGCATCGCCGACAATGGCCGAGCCGATGCCTCCGGCGGTCCGGATGGCGGCGATGGATCGCTCGGCATGAGAGGCGGTAAATGGCAACTCTACGAGGCCGGCATCCGCGTGCCATGGCTCATGCAGTGGAAGGGACACATCCCTGCAAATCAAATCATCACCAACCCCGTGATCCAGCTCGACATCACACCCACGGTATTGAAACAAGCTGGCGTTCAGCTCCAGCCTGAGTGGGGGCTCGATGGAGTCGATCTCTTGCCACTCGTCACTGGCAAGACCCAGACTTTAGAGCGTCATGAACTTTGTTGGCGAGTCGATAGCGATCAGATGGCCATTCGCAAAGGCCCATGGAAATTGGTCCGAACCGCCTTCAAGAAGGCCCCGGAACTGTATGAACTCAGCAAGGATTTGGGCGAGACGAAGAACCTCGCCACCGAGCACGCCGACACCGTCAAGGAACTGCAGAACCTATGGGACACATGGAACCAAGGCATGAAACCCGTCACAAGGAAGCCCCGCCGCGCCAAGGCTGCGGATGAGTGACACACTATCGACAAGCGGACGTCAGGTTCCTGTCAGGTAAATCAATGCACCCCATGAAATCACTCATCCTCACCCCACTGCTGCTGATCCCTCTGGCTTCGCTGCATAGTGCTGACTCGCCGACCAAGCCGAACGCTCAGGCTCCGTCGGCTTTGCTAGATCTGCCCTATGTCGATGGAGGAAAAGCATCTCAGCGTCTTGACCTGTTTATTCCCGCCGCACTTTCAAAGCCCGCACCTTTGCTGGTCTGGATCCACGGAGGTGGTTGGCGCGAGGGCGACAAGCGAGGGCATCCAATGCGTGCTTTTGCGGAGCATGGATTCGCCATCGCGAGCATCAACTACCGACTCACCGGAGAGGCCGTGTTCCCAGCTCAGATCGATGATGTGCGAGCCGCCCTAAAGTGGTTGCGAGCCCATGCCATAGAGTATGGCTACGATAGCAATCGCATCGGCATCATAGGTCACTCGGCAGGCGGTCATCTCAGCGCCCTGCTCGGCGTCTCATCCCTCGGTGACCAAGCAGTGCAGGCCGTGTGCGTGCTTTCAGGGCCGTGTGACATGCAGGCCATGGTCGAAGCCGCAATCGACCCCAAACGCCGAACCGCGATGGAATTCCTCTTTGGGACACCCTTGAAGGACAAGACCGCACTCATCCGCAGCGCGAGCCCGATCACTCAGATCACCCGCGAATCGCCACCTTTCCTCATCCTCCACGGAGAACAAGACGAGGTGGTCCCCGCAGCTCTAGCGCAGCGATTCCATGAGGCTCTTTCCACCCAGCCCATGCATCCATCACGCCTTATTGTGCTTCCAGAGACCAGCCACGACATTTTTCGCAACCCACAGTGGGCCAGCGAAGCCATCAAATTCTTTGAAGCGACCTTGAAACCCGTTCTACCGCGGTAGTGACTCGAACGAATCCTTTGCCATGAAACACACACTCACATTCGGCATCGCCTTGCTACTCGCGCAGTTGGTCGCGCTGCAAGCCGCTGACGTGAACCAGGCAGGAGTGTCTGCGTCACGTCCCAACGTCATCGTCATCCTCGCCGATGATCTCGGCTACGAATGCATCGGGGCCAACGGCGGCAAGTCCTATCAGACGCCGCACCTGGACGGACTGGCGCGCGCGGGCGTGCGCTTCGAGCAGTGTTACGCGCAGCCGAATTGTACGCCGACACGCGTGCAGTTGATGACCGGCATGTCGAACGTGCGGAACTATGTGAGCTTCGGCTCGCTGGAAAAATCGCAGACGACCTTCGGCCATTTGTTTCGCGATGCCGGCTACGCGACCTGCATCGCCGGCAAGTGGCAGCTCGGTTCCAAGGACGCCTCGCTGCCCGGTCACTTCGGCTTCGATGAACACTGCCTGTGGTCGATGCTCGGACGCGGCGAGCGCTACGCCGATCCCAGCCTCTCAGTGAATGGCGAGTTCAAAACCTTTGCCGGAAAATACGGGCCGGACGTGTGCCAGGAGTTCGTCGTCGATTTCATCCGCCGCAATCGCAGCAAGCCGTTCCTGGTCTATTACCCGATGATCCTCACACACGGGCACTACGAGGCGACGCCGGACAGCAAGGACTACGGTCAGCCGGGCGCGAACGCGAAGGCGGCCGATCAGCAACACTTCGCCGACATGGTGGCCTACATGGACAAGCAGGTGGGCAGCTTGACGAAAGAACTCGAATCTCTCGGCCTGCGCGACAACACGCTCCTTCTTTTCACCGGCGACAATGGCACGGGCCGCGGCGCAACCTCGACGCTGGAGGACGGAAGCGAGCAGGACGGAGAGAAAGGCAGCACCACTCGCGGCGGCATGCATGTGCCGCTCATCGCGAGTTGGCCCGGCAAAATGAAGCCCGGCACCGTCTGCCCCGACCTCGTGGACATGACCGATTTCCTGCCCACGATCTGCGAAGCGGCGGGCGTGGCCGTGCCGAAGACGCTGCCCGTCGACGGTCGCAGCTTCCTTCCGCAAGTGCGAGGCGAGAAGGGCCAGCCGCGCGATTGGATCTACAGCTACTGGGTGCCGCTGCGCGCGAGCCAAACCGGGAATGTCGGCAGTCGCGGCGCGGTGGAACAGGCGTTTGATCGTCACTTCAAACTCTACAGCACCGGCAAATTTTTCGACCTCGACCGCGACGTGGAAGAGAACTCGCCGCAGCTAGTTGCCGACTTGCAGGGAGATGCCGCCGCAGCCGCCCTCAAACTCCAGACGGCGCTCGACCAATTCAAGGACGCCCGGCCCGCCGCCCTGAATCCGCCGCGGGTGCCCCGCGAAAAGAAAAAGAAGAACAAATGACAGCAAGCTCATGAAGCCCGAGAAAGCTGACAGAAAGATGAGGACCGAAAAAAGGAATATATGGATCCCGTATTTTCTTCCCCCCTTTTTCTGTCAGCCTTATTTCTTTGCACACGCTTTCACCTCAACTCACAGCTCACCGCTGTTGAAACCGATACTCTCAACTCTCGCTCTCCTCCTGGCACCACTTGCAGCCTTTGCCGCCGACGGCTTCGATCTGAGCCACTGGAAGCTCACGTTGCCGGTCGGTGAATCTGGGGCCGCCGAAGGTCACCCGATGGAAGTCTCGGCAGCGAAGTTGAGCACCGGATACACGCACGCCGAGTATTTCTACAAGAACACTGATGGCCAACTCGTCTTCTGGTGTCCGGTCACAGGCACCAAAACGGAAAACACCGAGTTCCCACGTAGCGAACTGCGTGAGGTGATCAATCCGGACGATGACAACGTGTGCTGGGCCGCTCCTGGAACGCACACTCTTCAGGCACGCTGCAGAGTTATTGAGGTGCCAAGCACTCAAAAGGTCATTATCGGACAGATCCATGGTTACTCCGGCAAAGCGAAGCCGCTGATCAAACTTCAGTTCTTCAAAGGTCGAGTCGAAGCGCTTGTTAAAGAAAACGCTGCAAAGGGCAAAGACCTGAAACTGACCTTCCCTGAGGTCGGCATGGACAAAGACTTCGATTATGAGATCAAGCTACAAGACGGAATCCTCAGCATCACGATCAACGGCTCCATGCAATCCGTGAACGTCTTCGAAAAAGACCCCGAGTGGGCCAAACAAACGCTCTTCTTCAAAGTCGGAGCCTACACCCAAGACAACGAAGGCCCCGCCACCGAAGGAGCTCGCGTTTCGTTCTCCAGCTTTAAGGTGACTCATGCCGATGGCGCAAAGCAGACTAGCAAGTGATGCTGTCTTGTTGCAGAGGCTAATTCATGATGCGCCGCCGAGACTGAGGGAGCGCAGAGGATTGATACTGTCGTATATTTCCTCGTTATCCAAAACTTGTCGGTGATAAAGCCTATCTCTCATAAGCCGAGGCCGTGCGATTCGGCATGGCTACGACCGAAGGCACCAAGTCCATGAAGAAAAAGAAGAAGAATAAAAAAGAGAAGGCAGAATAGGCACTATATGAAACGACTCTTTCTTCTCTCTGTACTCATACTCGCCAACTGCACGAACCAACCCGGAAGCACGCCGGGTAGTTTGCCGCCGAGTTCATGGGGCATGCCACAGATCATCAATGTGTCGGCTTATGATCCGAAGGAACGGCAGCGCGAGGGGCGTGGGTTTTCGGAGCATGATGTGTCTGCCCTGCGAGCGAATGGAGCCAGTGCGTTGATTGCGCGTGCTGGCAAAGGTGGAAATCTTGATGAGAAGTGCGCGAGCTTTGTGGCATCGGCGGATCGGGCGGGGATGATGCCTGGCGTGTATTATCGAGTGCAGCGGCATGTGGATGCCGTGGCGCAGGCGGATCAGTTGGTGAATCGAGCGCTGGCATTGGCGCGCGGACGCTCTTGGAATGCGTCGTCGTTGCTGCTGTGCGGTGATTTTGATGGTGATCTGCCACTTTCAGCCATCCTACGCTTCATGGATCGCGTGGAATCACGCACGGGTATCGTTCCCGTCGCGTATCTGGAGAACAGCACTCAGCTCAAGCAGACACTCAGTAATGCCGATGCGGCGACGAAGGCAAAACTGCGCCGCATGCCATATTGGTTGGCTTTGTATGCGCATGATAGCGGCGCGGGTCCGGTGTATCCCGCTCCTGGAAATCCACGTGGGCTGGTGAATCAATACGGCGTCTGGTCCAATTGGACGATGTGGCAGTATGGGGGCGTGGATTGGCAGGGCGGACGTTCGCGACCCAAGGTCTATAACCATGGATCGTATCGCTTCAGTCCCTACTTCGGCAATCTCGACCGTCCCACCGAGCGGAATGTCTTCAATGGCTCACAGGCAGGCTTGCAGTCGTTCTGGCAACAACATGGCCTGCCGCTTCGTTGAGAAGCGGCATATGAAATCGACAGCGGCACTTACCTTCCTTTTAATATCGGCCTCGTTTGCTGCCGACGCTCCTCAACTCGCTGGAACCTCTGGCAAGGTGGGCACGGGCGAGCAGCCGAAGCTTGTGCATCGGCTAGAGATCAAGAAGCCGGGTGTGTATGAGAACTTCCGCGTCGATGCGCAGGGCAAAGGCGGTAACATCGTCAAAATCACCGCTGACGATGTCACTTTGAGGAACTGCGAGATCTTTAATAGCACGGGAAATGGTGTCGGCGTGTTTGGCACGCGTGTGGTGATCGAGAACTGCCGCATTCATCATCTGTTGAATGGCACCTTTGAAAAACAG
>CANIZT010000161.1 GCA_947471905.1 Verrucomicrobiaceae bacterium | reverse complement strand
GATCACGCAACGGAGTAACGAGCGGCGGGATGATGCCGGAGAGAGGTTGGGACATGACACGAACCAACAGAATGCCACGGCAAACGCAATCCAAGCGTTCTGACCATCCTTGGCAGCCGCTTGACGATTCTTGATGGCCCAGACATGCTTTGTCATGCCCGCAACCGATCAGGCCGACTACTTTTCGACGCAAGTCGTGCGCACTCGCCGCTTCTTTCTTCCTGATTGGGAGCAGCGTCAGAGTGATGCAGCAACGCTTTGTCTCGTAGGAGGCGGCTGCGAGTGGTGTGCACCGGATTTTGTCGTGGATCGGCAAAGCTTCCCCTTTCTGGCCTTCGAGTTCGTCTCGCGTGGCCGAGGCAGCGTGTTGTTGGCTGAGCAACAGCATGAGATCGAGGCCGGGCATGCCTTTGTGTTTGATTCCAGCACTCCGCAGGTCATCCGCAGTTCAGCGGAGGAGCCGATGGTGAAGTATTTCTTCAATTTCGCCGGCAAAAGAGCAGTGCAATTGATGAGCGATCTTGATCTCGACCCTGGAGCGGTGCTGCGTGTGGCAGACGCTTCCCGCGTGGTTTCGCTGCTGGAGGAAGTGATCGATCATGCGCTGCGTGGCGGACGTTTCGGCTTACGAGCGGCCTGCGCGGCACTGGAGCACGCGCTCGTGCTTTGTGCCGAAAGCCGCCAACCCAAAACGACGAAAATCGACCCTGCCTATGCGACGTATCTGCGTTGCCGCGGTCATCTGTTGCGCAATTACCCAGTTCTGAACAGCATCGAGCAGGCGGCTAAGGCCTGTCATGTCTCTGCCGCGTATTTCACCCGCTTGTTTCAGCGCTACGATGCGGAAACGCCGTTGGCATGCCTGACGCGGCTGAAGCTGTCCCAGGCGGTGATCAAGCTGAGGCAGCCGGATGCGCTGGTGAAAAATGTGGCTGCGGAACTAGGCTACAAGTCTGCGGCGCATTTTTCGCGGGCATTTAAGGCGTGGAGCGGAAGATCGCCGCGTGGTGATTGAAATGCGTTTTGGATTAAATCTTGACGTGAATATCAGGCGGGTGGCATTCATATAGTCTCATGAAGACGATTCTTATCTTGCTGACGTGCATGCTGGTTCAAATCTCCATTGGAGCGGAGCCTGCGGAATTGTTGTCAGTTAGAGCGAACTATCAGAAGCAAATCCGAGCTGCTAATGCGCCCATCAATGCGCGCTACTTGGAGTATCTGGAGAACCTCAAGAAGCAGCTCGGCAGCAAAGGGGATGTGGAAGGTGCATTGGCCGTTCAAAAGGAAATTGAGTCCATATCAGGTTTGCAGTCAGCGCAACCATCCGCAGGTAGTGACAAGATCGTGATATGGAATCAGAATAACAATGGCAAGGGAGATCGAGGAACGAAGAAGGTGAGTGTCAGCCTACTTGTCGGAGGACGTGAGGTGTGGAGCAAAAGGTTCGTCAAGATCGACTGGGATGCGGTCAAGGAAACGAAAGTTGAAATCCCGGTTCCGACCATGTCATCGGACACACTGCGCGTGGAGATCACGGATACAGTCAACGGCAAGGGCGGTTTGAGTGAAGTCGAGTTCATTCGAGGTGGACGTAATGTGGCATTGGCGGGCGAGGTGAAAGTCAGCTCGTTTTGGGAAAAAGATGCCCAAGCATGCAGGTGCCACGCTTACCGACGGCGTTTCGACGACATTCTGGTTACTGCCGGATGGTCAAGAGGGCTGGGCTGAGATCACCGTGAAACCATGACGGGGCAGCGCGTGAATTCATCGCGCTCGTGTTGAAATGCGTGCGGCAGCTTCCATACTCCGCCACCTTTCTCCTGAACCATGCTTTCCTTCCTCAAAATCCGCAATCTGGCACTCGTCGAAGATGTGACGTGGGAACTGGCGGCGGGGCTGGTGGGTGTGACGGGGGAGACAGGTGCGGGGAAGTCGATCATCGTGGGTGCTTTGAAGCTCATCCTGGGTGAGAGAGCGGATCGGTCGCTGATTCGCAATGGGCAGGATGCGTGCACGGTGGAAGCGAGTTTTCACCTGAAGGACACGCGTGCTATCGATGCGGTGCTGGAGGAGGCTGGGCTTGAGGCGTGTCAGGATGGCGAACTGCTGATCAAACGCACGATCAGCACCAGCGGCGCGAATAAGCAATTTGTGAACTGCTCAGCGGTGACGATTCAAGTGCTGAAGAGTCTCGGTGAGTTTTTGGTGGACCTGCATGGGCCGCATGATCATCAGTCGCTGAACTCGCGTGAGCGGCAGCTTGAGATGCTGGATAAATTTACGGGCATCGAGGAGATGTTGGGCAAATATCAAGAGGCATGGAAGCAGTGGCGTGCGGCGGTCACGGAGCTGGATGAGCTTGAGAACTCGGAACGCGCATCGAGCCAGCAGATCGACATGCTGAAGTTTCAGGCGAATGAGATCGCTGTGGCTCATTTGAAGGCGGGCGAGGAAGAGGAGATTGAATCGCGTCACCGCATCGCCGCGAATGGTGCGAGGCTTGCTGAGCTGTGTGGAGCGATCACCGGACGTCTGAGTGAGGGCGAAGGCAGTGTGATCGATGGCTTGCGTGAGATCAGCCGCAGCCTGCATGAACTGGAGAAGATCGATCCCGGCACAGCGGCGATGTTTGAAGGCTTTAAGTCGGCGCAGATCGAGCTGACGGAGCTGGAGAGCAGCGTGGCGGATTATGCGGGCGATTTGGAGATCGATCCCGCTGAGCTGGATAAGCTCGAGGGACGCATTCACACGATCCAAACGCTGAAGCGGAAGTATGGCCGCAGCATCGCGGAGATTTTGGAGTTCTTGGCCGAAACGGAGCGCAAATTGGCCAAGATGGAGAATCGCGGTGAGGAGATCGCTAAGCTGCAGAAGTTGGTGAAGGAGCGCGAGGTCGAGGTGATGAAGCTTGGGAAGCAAATTTCGAAGAAACGAGCCGATTCAGCCCCAAAACTGGCCAAAGAGGTGGCGTCTCATCTCATCGACCTGGGTTTCAAGCGCAGTGTGTTTGAAGCGCAGCTTGCGGTGTTGCCTGCGCCGGAGAAAAACGGTCTGGAGGAGGTGGATTTCCATTTCGCACCGAACCCCGGCGAGCCCTCGAAGCCGCTGCGCCTCACGGCATCGAGCGGTGAGATGTCACGCGTGCTGCTGGCGGTTAAAAGCGCGTTGGCGAAGCAGGATGCGGTGCCGTTGCTCGTGTTTGATGAAATCGACGCCAATGTCGGCGGCAACATCGCTGAGGCGGTGGGTCGCAAGATGGCGGCGTTGGGTGCGACGCATCAGGTCATCGCCATCACGCATTTCCCGCAGGTAGCGTCACTAGCGAAGAGTCACTTTGTGGTAACCAAAGAGATTACTGGCAACACCACGCGCTCCCAAATTCAGGAAGTCAGTGATGATGAGAGAATCGAAGAACTGGCACGCATGCTAGGTGGTAGCGCTGAGAGTGCGCGTATCCATGCGAAGAGCTTGCTGAAGGGCGCGGCTTGAGAAAGCTGCGGCTTCAACTAGGCCATTTGCAACGACATCCGTGGTGGACGGCCTTTGACACGTTTGAGCGTGGCGCGGAGGGCCATGCTACCGAGTTGGGCCTGCGGATCCCAGCCTTTGGGGGCTTTTTTGCTCTGGCTACTCCAAGGCATGCCTTGGGCGATCCATTGCTCACGATAGTCGTTATAAGACAACCCTTTGTCGTCGTCCGTCACACCAAACTGAAAGCCGCAGCAGGTGCAGATCTCGAAAGAGGCTCCACCGGTTTTATTGCGTGGTGGCTCCGCAAGTTTGTCGAAGCCACAAACGGGGCAGGTGTTTTCGCTGAGTTTCATAGCAGTGGTTTTTTTGGAAGATTTTTTGCGGCTCATTTGAAACGGAGGTCGGTGGGTTTCACGGGGCGTCCGGGCTGGCGCTGCCAGTATGATGAACTTTCGGGGCGGAAGTAGGTTTTGGTGCGGCCAGAGCTGTTGTAGGCGGCGAAGGCACGGGTTTTGGGATCGAAAGCGCGAAGGGTGCCGTCGGTGTCGTCCAGTTTCATGGGCAGATTCTCGGCGCGTGCGCGCTGGAGGAAGAGCCAGGCCTGCGCGGCGTAGTCGTCAGGTGAGGTGTTGCTGAAATCGCGACCATGGCGATCAAAGTGATCCTGCAAGGAGTCAATATGGCCCCAGGTTTGACGGGTGGGCGGGGCTTTGAGTGGAGCGGTGGCTTTGGCGACGGCTGGCGGTGCTGCTGGCGCGGTTTTTTTATCCGGCACGATGGCATCAAGCACTCGGCGCATGAGCGAGGGCGCCGGTGTGGCTGCTGCTGCGCCACCTGTGGTGGTGAAAGTGCCCGTGGCGAGCTTCGCGCGTGAGCTGCCGACGCTGTAGTGGTATGTGGTGCCAGGCGTGAGGCCTTCGAGCGCGACTTGATGGGTGCTGCTGACCGCTCCCTCGGCTTTGCGATCAAGCTGCGCGGCATTAAGCCCGTATTGAAGGCGCGTGCCGCAATCCACATCGGTTTTCCAAGTGATGGTCGCAGCCGTGGCGGCTGGCACGATCTGTGGCTGGCCGATGAGCTCAACCGCATGCGCCAAGGTGCCAAAAATGACGACGAGGGTGCTGATGAACAATGAGACAAAGCCTTTCATGGGTTGGGGAAGCGCGGGATTATGTGTGACAGACCTAATCAAGATCCGTTCAATCTTGATATCGTCCGCCATGACTTCCGCTCAACCATTTCCATGCGCTTTCGATGTGCTCTTGTGGATCAAGATTTTGCGCCTTCCAGCCTAAGATGTCTGCGGCTAGCGCAGGATTGGCTATCAACTCCGCCGGATCGCCTGCTCGCCGATCACCGTATTGAACGGGAATCTTTTTGCCGGTGACGGTTTCAGCCGTGGCGATGATTTCTTTGACACTGAAGCCACGGCCCGTGCCGAGGTTCACGGCGATGGTGTCGCCACCGTCGCGCAGGTATTTCAAAGCGAGAGCGTGGGCGGAAGCGAGATCGCAGACGTGGATGTAGTCGCGGATGCAGGTGCCGTCGGGCGTAGGGTAGTCGGTGCCAAAGACGGTGATGTGCTCGATCTCGCCGCGTGCGGCTTTGAGCACGAGCGGGATGAGGTGCGTCTCGGGATTGTGGTCCTCACCAATTTCCCCGCTGGGGTGGCAACCGCTCGCGTTGAAGTAGCGCAGGAAAACGGATTTCAGACCCCAGGCGCGGTCACAGTCGCGCAGCACGCGCTCCAGCATCCACTTGGAGGCACCGTATGGGTTCACGGGAGCCTGTGGATGCGATTCGTCGATGGGAATGCGCACGGGATCGCCATAGGTCGCACAAGTTGAAGAGAAGATGAAGCGCTTGCAGTCATGGCGTTGCATAGCTTCGAGCAGTGTGAGCGGCGCAGCGAGGTTGTTGCGGTAATACTTGAGCGGATTGGTGACGGATTCGCCGACATAGGCGAAGGCGGCGAAGTGCAGCACGGCTTCAGGTTTGTGCGTGGCAAAGACGCTTTCGACGAAGGCTGCATCGGCCATGTCGCCTTCGACGAAGGTCATGCGGTCGAGCGGCAGGGCGGAACGGTGGCCAAAGACGAGGTTGTCGAGGACGACGACACGCTCGTGTTGATCGAGCAAATGACGGACGGTGTGTGAGCCGATGTAGCCGGCGCCGCCGGTGATGAGAAGGGTTCCTTGGGACATTGCGGAAATACAGCAGGCGTTAGCGATGACGCCAATTGAAGTTTGTTTCAATTCATCCCGCGTTTGTGGGGACGCTCTCAGCGCTGGGTCTTGTCCAACGCGGCACGCAGTCCCTTGATCTCCGTGCTCATGCTCTGAATTTCCGCGCTCATGCGCTGCAACTCGGTCTTCATCTCCTTAATCTGCGTGAATATGAGGCTATCGTTGTTGCTGCCGCCAAAGATGAGTACGATGATGGCGATGAGAATCAAAGTGCCGCAGCCGAGGCTGACTTTTTGATTAGTTTCGGGAGTGTTCATGGTTGTTTGGGCATCGGCACTTGCACTGGATGCATGAGGTAGGCGATGAGATCACGCACCATGTCGGGCTGGAGGGCGAGGAGCAGGCCTTCGGGCATCATGGACATCGGCGAGGTCTCTTGCTTGACGATCTCCGAGCGCTCGAGGGTCAAGACTTCCGTTACCGTGCGGAGTGTCAGGGTGCGGTCATTTGATTCTGCAATGATGCCACTCACGCTGCGACCATCTTTGAGTGTGAGAAGGCTCATGCGGAAGTCGGCACTGACGACGCCACTCGGATCGGCGATGTTTTCGAGCAAGTAATCGAGGTTGGCGCGACCAGAGCCGGTCAAATCGGGGCCAATCTTGCCGCCTTGGCCATACATGACGTGGCAGGCACCGCAGACGGCAGTGAAGAGCATGCGGCCTTGGCTGAGGTTGGCTTTGGCGAGCGTAGCGGGCGTGAGTTGGGCTTTCACTTTCTCGATGAGCTGTTTTTTATCAGCGGCAGACTCGCGTATCTCACCCCAAGCTTCGGTGAGTTGTTTGGTGAGTGCTTCATCATTGAAGGAACGAATCTGCCGTGCGTGGAAGGCGCTCAAGTCGGCGCGTGGGATTTTTCCGGCGGCCATTTCGCTGAGCATGGCCTCCGCGAAGGCGGGACGCGAGACCAGTGTGTCGATGATGCTTGTGGCGAACTTGCGGTAGTTCTTCGCGAGCTGTTTGCCAATCTCTGGATCGTCAAAGAGAGCGAGGCCACGCGCAGCTGTGGTGTTGAGCGTGCGGACTTCGATGAGTTGTGTGCAAATCGTGCGCAGATCATCCGGGCGGGCTTCGATGATCGTTTTGAGCGCGGCTTCGCGAGCTGGAAGATCCGCTTTGGCATCGAGTGCGATTTTTTTCACGTCATCGAGCGCGCGACCATCACCAAAGAGGATGCTGAGGTCGCGGATGAGTGGCGATTTGGAGGTGGCGATGACCTGATCCCAGTTTGTGGGCTTTGGAGCCTTGCGGAAGCCTTTGAAGGCATCGCTTATGCCTTCGAGAACCGGTTTGGTGGAGTTGAGCGCGAGTAGTTGATTCAAGGCCTCCGATTCGGTGGCGAGCTTGCGGGCGATCCAGCGCGTCACCTTTGGCCACGAACAGTTTTTCGCGATCTGGAGCAATGAATCGGCCTTCAGTGGCGAAATGCCAAACCAGACCATGTGCGACAAAAAAGGGTCGCTGGTATCCTCGGCATGCGAAAGCAATGCGATGGCTAACGCGGGCCGTTTTTCGTGCGGGAGGCGCTGAATCACGGACGCGAGTTGGAGGCGGACGAACGCGGATTTTTCGCTCGCGGCCATCTTGGCGGGATCAAAGGCCAGTTCGGGATACTTTGCGTGTGATTGTGGGCCAGTGATGGCGTCGATCGGTGAGAATTGAACGAGTTCGCGGATGGCGAGGGCACGTTGATGTTCGTCCCCACTCATATCGGCCTTCGGCCATGGTTTGCGCCACGCGAAGGGGGCTTCGGGTTTCTTCGGCTCGCCGTAGCTGATGCGGAAGATGCGACCGCTGGTGCGGTGGACGCCGGTGGACTCGTGGCACTCGCCGGTGTCGCTCCAGTCGAGGATGAAGCCGCTGCCGTCGGGTCCGGTGCTGATTTCGATACCGCGGAACCATGGATCGTCGCTGAGGAAGACATCGGGCTCGTGTTTGCCGACGTAGCCGCTGCCGTTGCGTTCCAAGCGCTCCACATTAGCGCGGCGGCCGTGCATGTTGAGCGTGAAGAGCTTGTTACGGTAAGTCTCAGGCCATTGATCGGCTTGGTAGATCATCATGCCGATGTGCGCATGACCACCGCCAAAGGCGTTCGCTTTGCCATCGCGTGAGTCGCCCCAGCTTCCGCTGCGGTCGTAGTGGTAGTGATCAGCGATGGTATCGAGCTTTTCATAGATGAGCGGGTTCATCGTGTTCGAGTCCACCAGATGAGCGCCATGAATGAGATGCCAGAGGTGGCCGGTGACGGTGTTGATGAAGAACATTTCGCCGTTTGCATTCCAATCATGGCCCCATGGGTTCGTGGTGCCGTGGGTGAGCACTTCGACGATTTTTTTCTCGGGATGATAACGCCAAATGCCGCCTTTCATTGGCACACGCTGATCCTCCGGCGTGCCGGGAATGCCGAGCTTGCCGGGGCAAGAGTGACCGCAGCGGCCGTAGAGCCAGCCATCGGGGCCAAAGCGCAAACCATTGGCGAAGTTGTGGTAGTTGTCCTTCGCGACGGTGAAGCCATCGAGCACGACTTCGGGTTCGCCATCAGGAATGTCATCGTTGTTGCGATCTGGAATGAAAAGCACCTGAGGTGGGCACATAAGCCACACACCACCGCGACCGACTTCGACGCTGGTGAGCATCTGCACGTCATCCGTGAACACTTTGCGCGTCTCGGCCACTCCATCCCAATCTTTGTCTTCAAGAATGATGACGCGGTCCTTCAAGCCGAGATCGAAACGCTTCGTGCGCTCAGCGTAAGTGTAGTTTTCTGCCACCCACATGCGCCCACGCGCATCCCAAGCCATGCCGATGGGATTCTGCACATCAGGTTCAGCAGCAAAGACCGTGGCCTTGAAGCCAGCGGGCAGTTTGAGAGCCTTCAAAGCCTCCTGTGGCGGCATGGGTGAGGGATTGCCGGGTTCGCTGTTATAAGGAACCGGAAAATCGGCTGCGAAAGCGTTACAGATAATGAAGAAGCTGATCAGGATCGGTTTCATGGAGTTGGAGTCATCATCCATACGCTCATCCCCAGATCAACCACACAGCGGCGAAAGCGGTGAGCCAGAAGAGCAGCAGTTCGAAGGGTTTTTGCGGAATGCGTTTCAAAATCTGCCAGCCGAGCAGGATGCCGCATATGACGCCTGGAAAGAGCACCAGATTGGTCATGAGCGAAGGCGCATTGATGATGCCGAGATCGGCACTGAACGGGACCTTGAAGAGATTGATGAAGAGGAAGAAGCGGCTGAAGACGCCGAGGTGGTCTTTCTTTTCGAGATGCTGCGAGAGGAGATAGACGGTCATCACGGGACCGGCAGCGTTGGCGATCATGGTGACGGCTCCGGCCATGAATCCCATCGTCCACGAGAAGCCTTTGTGCTCGGTGAGGGCGATGAAGTCCTGGCGGCGGGCGTTGAGCACGAGATTGAATATGAGCAGGGCGATGATGAGCCAACCGATGACAATGCGGGCGGAGGCATTGTCGATTTGATCCAACATGAACCAGCCGAGCACGACGCCAGCGATGGCGGGTGGCACCATCGGAATGATGGACTTCCAACTGCCACCTTTGCGATTGAGCACGTAGCCCATGAAGTCGGCAACAATCAGCAGAGGGAGCACAATGCCGACGGAGGGCTTTGCGCCGAAGATTTTGGCCATGAGGACGACGTTCAGCGTCGAGGTACCGGAGAGGCCGGCTTTGGAGAGGCCAATGCACACCGCTCCGAAAAAGGCGAGCAAGAGTATAAAGCTGTCGCCAGGGAGGAGTGTGTGTTCGGTGAGCCAAGCCATATGGGAATGACGAATGGCGAATGAATAATGACGAACAAGCGCTAACTCACCACATGAGTGATTTCGTCACAATGCCATCAGCGGAGCAGGGACGAGGAAAGCGTGCTGTTCGAGCAGGCTAAGCGCACCGTTCCACGAAAGATAAGGCGTTAGATAGACGACGAGAACGTAGGCAAGGCCGATGGGCACGATGCCAAGGCGTGCAAGCCAGCGTGGGAACCAATGACGCGGCTGTTCTTTGCGAAGTGCCCGGCTCAGGGCCCAGCCTGTGAGGATGCGTGCAGG
>CANIZT010000160.1 GCA_947471905.1 Verrucomicrobiaceae bacterium | reverse complement strand
GGCGCAGGACAACGATGGGCCGTGAAAGCATCTTGCCGTCGAATAGGAATCACGGTTAAATCGCCCACATGGATAAAAACAGCCGCACCATCTCCCAGAATCGGCGCTGGTGGTTTCTCTGGCTGCTGGCCACGGTGATCCTGCCTGCCACCTCCGGCGTGCTGCTGCCGCTCATGCCACGCGGCGCATGGACCGAAGTCTGGGTGCTTGTAGCTCTGGTTATTTTGGCGCTGCACCTGATCACGAGCGCCAAGCTTGATGAGAGAATCCCTAGTTGGATTACGGGGCTTCTCATTCTGGGCGGCTGGATCATGATTCCCATGTCATTCTTTTTCGGTTGTGCCGCCTTTGTTGGGGGGCGTTCCTAATGAGCCTCTCCTCCCACATTCGCCACAATTCCTTCTCAAAGCATCTTGCCAGCATGTGCGATTCGCGATTGAATCGTGATATATGGGTGAAAATAATAGCAAAACACCTCCATCCAAAGGGGCTTGGTGGTTTGGCTGGATTTTTTCTACCGTCGTATTACCTGCAGTCGCAGGCGCCTTGGCTTTTCAAAACAACAAGCCAGCACCAGTCTTAGCGTGTCTAATCGGAGCCACTAGCCTCGGACTTCATTTTGGTTCATGCATTAAACTTGATCAGAAAGTTGGTCCTCTCATCGCTTTACTTTTCCTAGGCGGCTGGGCTTTAATGGTCGTTACGTTCTTCAGCGGCTGCCTGCTCATTTTCAATCTTCGTTCATGACCGAATTCAAACCTCCACCATTGCCATCGCCAGCCAGCCCAAAGCTATGGTGGTTCGTCTGGGTTCTGTGCACCGTGATTCTACCACCCATTATTGGTGCGCTTGGCTCGGGGGTTATTTCGGTGAGCGGACCGCAGGGGTTTTTTGGCGTGTCGGTGGTCGCTGCGCTGGCGGGCTTGGCCTTGCATGTTGTATCTTGTGTCAAATTGAGCGAAGGTAGCTCGGGATGGCGGAATGCAGTATTGATGCTCGGATTGTTGCTCGGCGGATGGGTGCTGATGCTGGCATTGATGCAGTTTGGTTGTCACTCGGCGTTGGGCCGTTGACACCGACGCCTGCTGCTCTCCTCAAACGTGGCACCTCGCTAGGCCCTCAGTGATATCTATATTGTCCGGCATGTTGGAGCAGGTGGCTGGGAAGGAGTTATTGAAGCACCGATGCATCGCGAGTTCATCGCCCGCATAGTCAGCATGGAGCTCCGCCGTTCCCCCTTCTGGCGGTCGGCTTTGATCTTCTGGGGGGCTCGGGGCTGATGCTGACATCCATCTTTGTGGGCTGTGTTTACGAGCCGGTGTGATGGAAAGCCTCTTGCCAGACTCCTGATTTAACGATTCAATGAACTACATGAATGAAATGAGCCCTCAGCCAGTAACCAAAAAGGGCCCCTGGTGGTTCACTTGGATTCTATGCACTGTGATTCTTCCTAGCGGCACCTTTTGGATCAGCTTGCTCCCGAGTAGTTATGAGTGGCTTTGGTTCGTGTGGGTAATTGTGAACCTGATCTTCCACCTCATTGCGAGCGTCAAACTCGGCAAAGGCCGCTCCGGCTGGTTTATCGCCGGACTGATCTTTGGCGGCTGGGCGCTGATGCTGGTGTCAGTGTTCATCGGCTGTATGGCATTATTGATTCGGAGCCATTGATATGTCCTCCACCCTTCTCAAACGCACCACCTCGCGCTGTCCCAAATGCCAGAAGCCCTGCCCTGCCACGGTGGAGCAGGTGGATGGCAAGGTCTTCATGAAAAGGCGCTGCATCGCGCATGGCGAGTTCAGCGCGTGCATCGCCAGTGATGCGCGGTTTTACTGGCTGGCACAGGGCAAGGAGGAAAACCGCTGCTGCTCGGGTGGTGCGTGCTGTACGGCGGAAGGCAAGACCGCTGGCACATTGGGCCGCAACGCGGAAGGGCGAGGCACAAATCCCATCGAGACGCTGTCCACCTGCCTCGCGCTGATCGAGATCGTCAACTCCTGCAATCTCTCCTGCCCGACGTGCTACGCGGATTCGCCCATCGGCATCGGTTCAAAAGTGGATGCAGTGCCCATGGCCGAAATTCAAGCGCGAGTGGCCGGCGTGATCGCCCGGAAGGGCAAGATCGAAATATTGCAGCTTTCCGGCGGCGAACCCACACTGCATCCGCAACTGGCCGAGATTTGCCGCTGGGCGAAACAGCATGAGCAGATCGACTTCCTGCTGATCAACACCAACGGCGTCCGCTTTGCCAAAGACCCAGCGCTTTGTCACGAACTCGGCGAAATCTTCCGCAACGGCGGCTTGCAGGTCTATTTGCAGTTCGATGGCTTGCAGGTGGCCGGACACACCGCGCTGCGCGGTGCCGATTTACGCGAAGTGAAGCAAAAAGCGCTCTCGAACCTCGCTGCGGCAAACATTCCCGTCACGCTGGCCATGACGGTGACGCACGACAACCTGCCGCATCTCTGGCAGACGATTCGTTTCGGCCTCAATGATGCCAACATCCACGGCGTGACCTTCCAGCCGGAGTTTTTGAGTGGACGCAATGAAGCGACCAACGCCAAGCAGCGACTCAACACCGCCGACATTCTCATGGCCGCTGTCGAGCAGTCGCAGGAGCAACTCCGCTTTGAAGACTTCACTCCCCTGCCCTGCGGTGATCCGAACTGCGCCACCATCGGTTACCTCATTCGCCGTGATGACCAAGTGTGGCATGTGAGTGACTTCCTCGACTTCACCAAGCTGCAAGGTTTCCTGCAAGACAAGATCCACTACACGCTCGCTGACCTCGCCAAATGCGGGTGTGAGAACGAACCGCTTGGCGAATTGCTCAAGACGATGGAGCAGACACGCAGCATGGCCTTCCGTCTGATGGTGAAGCCCTTCATGGATGCGAGGACGTGGGACGAGGACCGCATCGACCGCTGCTGCACGCATGTGATTCGACCTGATGGCAAGCTGGACTCCTTCTGCCGTTACTACTCCGGCTTTCCTGACACCAAAGCAGCTTTGTGAACCCAGCGCCCCAGCACCAACTCCTTCCCGGCAGCGCCGCGTATGCCGCGCTGATGGCGGCGGGCATTCTCATCGGCGCGGTCTTTTGGTATCGACGTTCCAAAGGCCAAAGCGATCTGCTGCTGATCTATCTCGGTGCCCTTGTCGGTGGCTTTGCCGGTGCCAAGATCGCCTATCTGCTCGCGGAAGGCTGGCTCGAATGGCCGCAACCGGACCGCTGGCTAAAATGGGCCACGGGCAAGTCGGTGCTCGGTGGCTTGCTCGGTGCGTATGCAGGCGTGGAGGTCACCAAGCATCTCGTCGGCCACAAAGCCTCCACGGGAGACGCCTTCGCGGTGATCGTGCCCATCGGCATCTTGCTTGGCCGCATTGGCTGCTATTTGAATAGCTGTTGCCTCGGGAATCCGACTTCGGGTGTGTTTGCCGCACGCGATGCCGCAGGAATCATGCGCTGGCCTGCTCCCGCCGTCGAAGGCGCCTTCCAGATCGTCATGCTCATCACGATTCTACTGCTGCAGCGACGCAGCTTGCTACGTGATCGCTTGTTTTTTCTCTACCTCACCACCTACGGCCTGTTTCGCTTCCTCCATGAGTTCATGCGCGACACGCCGAAGATATTCCTCGGCCTCAGCGGCTATCAGTTCATCGCACTGGCCATGGTCATGCTTGGCTTCGTCATGCTGCGACGACGCAGCAAATCCATGCTTGCACCCGCGATGTGAGAAGGCAGCCTGAAGCATGAATGAAAACCTCCGGCGTTTGCTGCCGGTGCTCCTCGCCTACATCCTTCCGCTGGCTTCGTGCAAGCTGCACGTCGGCTCCCTTGCCTCCAAGGCCATTCATTGGGTGGCGCGGCCGTTTAATACGGAACCGCTGGATTACCTGCCAGACCCCAATTTTAAACAGTGGGCCGCCAGACCCGGCCCCATGCTGGAAGTGCAGAGCGGCAAGATCATCCCAACCAGCCTGTTCGTTCGCGACGATGAACTCCCCAAAGCTGCCCGCAAAGCACCACGCCCCAGTTCCGGCATCCGTGGCAAGGCGGGCGATCTCATGGGGTTTGTTACGACGTTGCTCGCCATCGCCAGCGGCTCCTCAAAAGATGACAAACTTGGCTCCATCGACGACACTAGACGCCAACTGGCGATCAATGAATTTCCCTTCGTTCTGCTGCAAGGCGAAGACCTAATCTATCTCAATCAAGACCAGCAGCCCTGGCCCAAGATCGCCCGAGCCGCCAATCGCAGCAAGGTGACGGTCATCACGCCTGACGGCACCTTCTTCGGCATTGCGCAGCGCATTCACTTCCGCTCCGGTTCCTCGGAAGTGATCCTGGAAGGTGATCCGACAGTGCAGTCCGGCCAGCAGCACATCAAAGGCACCAAACCCGACACGATCATGAAACTCGACTTCGCGAAACGACGCGTGACCATGAATGGACCGGTGATTGAAAAGAAGCTGTTCCGCTGAGGCATCACGTATGTGTGCTGATGTAATCCAGATCATCCAAGAAAAGCTGGCGCGAATGTCAGCATGTCCCCTCACCCAGCCTCTACCCGAAGTTTGTCGGTGAGCAGTTCATGCTCTTGGCGGGGAGAGGAGACGCGCGCTCTGGCTCCGACATACTGACAATACGGCTCAACGACGATCTCCCTCTCCCCGCCCTCAAAACATCTTTGTGCCATGATCGACTTCGGGGAGAGGTCTGGGGTGAGGGGCCGCCAAATCGGATGGTGATACGTTCATGTCTTGAATCCGAAATCCACGCTTGCACGCGTCAGGTCAAAACGACAGTCTTGCCTCATGAAACGGGAAAAACTCCGGCGCTTGCTGTTTGTGAGCGCAGCCTGCCTGCTCTCCTTCCCCTGGCTGACGCCTTGCGTCGGCATCTGGTCCGCAGCCGCGGTGAACGGTGCGCATGACAGCATCACACACCGCGATGAGCCGCTGGCACGCCTGCCCACGAAACAGCTCAGGCAATGGGCCGCCAAACCGGGGCCAAAGCTCACGGTCATCGAGAATCAGACCAACCTGCGAAGCTCACTCATCACCGATACCGAACTGTCTGCGGCCAACGGTGGCATGAATGCGCCACGGCCCGGCACTCTTGTTGGCAAAGGAGCGTCCGCCGTCGTTGATGGTTTGACCTACACGCTGACGTGGATTGATCCGTTCACCTGGGTCTCACAGAATTCCATGGGCATGGAGCCAACAAAGCCCCGCAGGCAGTTGGTTCTATGCGAATCGCCCTTTGTGCTGCTCGAAGGCAACAGCATCCGCTTCACCCGATCTGGAAAAAACGGCCCGGTCCTCCTGGCTCATGCCACGGATGCCAGAGTAACGGTCATCACGCCTGACGGCACCTTCACCGCCCAGGCTCAGGACATCCATTTTCGTGGCCCCTCTCAAGAAGTGCTGCTGGAGCATCCATACAGCATTCATTCCGGTCGTCAGTACCTGCGCCCCCTCAAACCTGACTCTCTCATGAAGCTGAACATCATAAAGCGCAGTGTTTCATGCAGCAGCAGCATCTTGGGACACCACGACGCTGATTATTTCAGGCTTTCGCGGTAATTCGCCCACTTCTCTCGCAACTCCTTGAGGATGGCGGCATGCTTCGCATCAGCGATGAGGTTGTGCTCCTCCAACGGATCGGCTTCGAGATCGTAGAGTTCTTCAACGAGCGGATTCGGCTCCATCCAGCGGATGTACTTCCAGCGCTGTGTGCGCACGGCCTCGCTGGGCGGGATGCGGTCTTTGACACTGTGGTGCTCGTAGAAAAACTCGGTGCGCCAGTCTTTGGGCGTCTCGCCTTCCAGCAAGGACTTCAAGCTGCGCCCCTGCAACGCCGCTGGCACGGGAATCCCGGCCAGATCGAGCATCGTGGGTGCGACATCGACATTCAGAGCCATCGCATCGACCTTGGTGCCACGACGTTCCTGCGGCAGACGCGGATCGCGGATGATCAACGGCACGCGCATGTCTTCCTCATACGCATACCACTTGTCCGCCATGCCGCGATCTGCGAGCGCGTAGCCATTGTCACCGGCGAAGATGATGATCGTGTTCTCCAGCAGCTTCTGCTGCTCCAGCGTCGCCAAAAGGCGGCCGATCTCCCGATCCACGCCAGTGATGAGACGGTAGTAATCATGCAGAATGTCCTGCGCCTTCTGCGGCTCATCGAAGCGCCACTCCCAGCGGCGGCGGCCTTCGCTTTTTTGCACAAATTCAGGCAGACGCTTGAAAGCTTCATCCGTTGCCAACTTCGGCAGCGGTATCTCAATGCCGTCATAAAGCCCTTCATCCCGTGAATCCGGTTCATACTCACGCTTTTCATGGTCGCGGGCATGCACAGCGTTGAAGCTGATGCTCAGCGAGAACGGTTTATCCTTCGGTGCCGAAGTAAAAAAGCTCAGCGCGTCATTGCCCATCTTCGCCGTCTTATGCGTGCGTGTCGGATCATTCGGTTCGATGAAAAACTTGCCCGCCTGGCCGCCTTCTCCCCGCCAAAAGTCAAAGTCTGATGACTTCTCTTTCGTGACCTTTTCATTGCCGACGCCGTATTTACCGATGAAGCCAGTGTGGTAGCCTGCTGCACGGAGCTGGGCCGGATAGGTGTCCTTCCACGCCGCCTCGCTGATCCCCGTGGCGAAATCCTGGATACCATGCCGCCGCATCCACTGCCCGGTCAGATACGTCGCCCGGCTCACGGCGCAGATCGAGGTGGTGACGAACATGTTCTTGAACAGCACGCCTTCCTTCGCCAGCCGGTCGATGTTCGGTGTCTGCACGATTTTATCGCCCATGCAGCCGAGCGCGTTGTAGCGCAGGTCATCGACGAGGAGGAAGACGACATTGGGCTTCGGGGGCGCTGCTCGAAGCAACAGCGGACAGATCAAAACGAGCGTAAGCGGCAGACGCGACATCATAGGCGGCTCTGAACGAGACCACCGACGCAATGCTTTCCGCAAACTCTTCGCCTCGGGCTTCGTACTGTCAGCCACATGGACCCCCTCCTCGAATTTCACCTCGCCCAGACACGCCGTCAGTTCTTCGGCCAGACCGGTTTGCGTGCGGGCAGCATTGCGCTCGTCAGCATGATGGGATCGCGCTTTGCGAATGCCGCCCCGACTGCAGTGCATCAACCACTGCCGGGACTGCCGCATTTTGCGCCCAAGGCCAAGCGCGTCATCTACCTGCACATGAACGGTGCTCCTTCGCAGCTCGATCTGTGGGACTACAAGCCGCAGTTGAAGCCGTACTACGACAAAGACCTGCCCGACAGTGTGCGCAACGGCCAGCGCATCACCGGCATGACGAGCGGCCAGGCACGTTTCCCCATCGCGCCGTCCATTTTCAAATTTCAGCAGCATGGCCAGTGTGGTCGCTTTGTGAGCGAACTGCTGCCGCACACAGCCAAGATCGTCGATGAACTCGCCGTCATCAAAAGCGTCCACACCAGCGCCATCAATCACGATCCGGCCTGCACCTTCGTGATGACCGGCAGCGAAGTCCCCGGCAAGCCGAGCATCGGTTCATGGCTGGCGTATGGCCTCGGCAGCGAGAGCAACGACCTGCCCGCATTCGTCGTCTTCACGCCCAGCTTCCCCGCCACCGGCAATGCGCAGGCGCTGTTCACGCGCATGTGGAGCAGCGGTTTCCTGCCCACGAAATACTCCGGCGTGGCCTTGCGAGGTCAGGGCGATCCAGTGTTGTATGTGAAAAACCCGCCCGGCGTCGATGCCGCGGACCGCCGCACGATGCTCGATGGCCTCAACAAGCTGAACCAGATCAACTACGCGCGTGCTGGCGATCCTGAAATCCAGACCCGCATCGCCCAATACGAAATGGCCTTCCGCATGCAGACCAGTGTGCCGGAACTCACCGACCTCAGCAAAGAGAGCAAGGCCACGCTGGAGATGTATGGCGAAGACGTGCATCGCAGCGGCAGCTTCACACACAGCGCCATCATGGCCCGCCGCCTCATCGAGCGCGGAACTCGCGTCGTGCAGATCCTGCATCGCGGCTGGGACCAGCATGGCGGCCTGCCGAAAAACATCGCCGCTCAAGTCAAGGACACCGATCAGGCCTGCGCAGCACTGGTGATGGATTTGAAGCAACGTGGCCTGCTGCAGGACACGCTCGTCATCTGGGGCGGCGAATTCGGCCGCACGGTCTATTCACAAGGCACACTGACCAAGGACAATTACGGCCGCGATCATCACCCGCGCAATTTCACCATGTGGATGGCCGGCGGTGGCGTCAAAGGCGGCATCGAACACGGCGAGACCGACGACTTCAGCTACAACATCGTCAAAGACCCCATCCACATCAACGACCTCAACGCCACGATCCTACACCTCATGGGAATCGACCACCGCAAGTTCAGCTTCAAGTTCCAAGGCCTGGATCAACGGCTCACCGGCGTGGAGGAACATCATCCGGTGAAAGCGGTGCTGGCGTGATCTCCACCAGCACGGGCCGGTGGTCCGAGCCCAAATCCGGCCCGACCTCGCGTTTTTGCACCAGTAGCCCGCCTTTGACCAGCACATGGTCGATAGGAATCATCTGCGGCCTGCCAACACTCCACGTCGGCATCCACACAGGCGGGATGGAGTGAAATCCTAGGCCACTCTCCGTCATGAGAATCCTCATGCCCTCACACCATGGGGTGGAGTTCAAATCGCAGACCAGGATGACCTCTCCGCTCATCGGCTTCAACAACGCCGCCAGCTCGTGAATATGCCGTTTTCTCTCCTGGGAGTTTTGCTCACCGAAAGGACGCGGCGGATGCGCCCCGATGAACGTGAGCGGCCTGCCCGCATGCTCCAGATGCACCACCAGCGTCGGCACATCCAAAATTTCGAACGTCCTCAGGGGCAGGCGAGTGAAGCAGGCCACGCTGAAATTGCCGAAGCTGAGTCCATCGGCATGCTTTGGATATTTGCGATAGAGCGGTTCCAGATCACCCCGCCATGCCTGGGTCAGCTCGATGAGACACACGATGTCGGCATCGGTGCTCAAAACATAGTCCACCACGGCCTTGCGCTGTAGGTTGGTGGTGAGGACGTTGAAAGTCAGCACTCGCAATGGAGCCTCACCACGAATCGTTTCAACCGGGGTAAATCCGCTGCCTGGAATCGACACAATCAGCCAGATATTCCAGAAACAGGATGCCCCCGCAAAAGCCGCCGTCCATGCGTGACGCCGCCACCAGGCAAAGACACCAATGACAAAGCACACCAGCACATATTGTAGCCGAAAATGCGCGAACAGGTCAAACAGCCACCAGAAACGCCCCAGACTGCCAAGCCAGGTGACGAGGAGCATCATGCCAAGGATGACTGGCATTATTTTCTGGGAGGAAAGCGGTCTCATCGGGAACGGCAAGCGGCTTGGCATATCGCATCAAAGACTCAGAATTCACGGGTTCTTTGTATCTCCACCAGCACCGACCGGTGATCCGATCCCATCTCTGGCCCAATCACACGCTTCTGCACGCTCAAGCCGCCTTTGACCAGCACATGGTCGATTGGGATCATCATCGGCAGTTTCAAACCCCATGTCGGCGGCCACACCGGATCGAGGGAACGGAATTGCAGGCCGCTCTGCTCACACAGCAGCCGCATACCATCACACCAAGGAGTGGCATTGAAATCTCCTGCCACAATGACTTCCCCATGGATGCCAGCGACGATGGAACCGATCTGGGAAAGCTCTTCCCGCCACTCGTGCGCACTCAAGCCGCCCATCGGCGGAATGGCATGTGCGCCGATGAAGGTCAGCGGAACGCCGAGGTGATCGAGATTGAGCACGATGCTGGGCAAGCGCCAGATCGTGAACCGACGCACCTCACTGCTTTTCAGCGGTAGCCGCGTGTAGCAGGCGATGCCAAAATTGCCGTCGTT
>CANIZT010000159.1 GCA_947471905.1 Verrucomicrobiaceae bacterium | reverse complement strand
CTGACCGTATTTTTTCCACACATGAAGGCTACGGCATCCATCATCCTCATCATCGCATTGCATGCACGCAGTACGATGGCTGACGATGCCGGCAAGATTGCCTACTTTGAGAAGACGATCCGTCCGCTCCTCATCAATCGCTGCTACGACTGCCATTCCGTCGAATCCGGCAAGCACAAGGGTGGCCTGCTGCTCGACTCACGCGATGCCGTGCTGAAAGGCGGCGACAGCGGCCCCGCACTCATTGCAGGCAATCCCGAGAAGAGCCGCCTCATTGAATCCGTCCGCTATCACAATCAGGATCTGCAAATGCCACCGAAGGGGGCTTTGCCATCCGCTGAAGTGAAGGCACTCGAGGAATGGGTCAAAATGGGTGCGCCTGATTCACGTGTTGCAGTAGCATCTCCCGCTCAAAAAGGCCCGCGTGTCATCGACATCGCCGCAGGCAGCAAGCACTGGGCCTTCAGTCCGATTTCAAAGCCAGCCGTGCCTGCCGGGAAAGCGGAGCATCCGATTGATGCCTTTATTATCACGAAGCTTGCCGAGAAAGGCCTCGCGCTTGCTCCTCCCGCCGACAAACGCACGCTCATTCGCCGTGCCACCTTCGATCTCACCGGTCTGCCACCCACACCGCAGGAAGTCGATGCCTTTCTGGCTGACAAATCACCCGACGCCTTTGCCAAAGTCGTGGATCGTCTGCTGCGCTCACCACATTACGGTGAGAAGTGGGGCCGCCACTGGCTTGATGTGGCCCGCTACTCAGATTCGAATGGCCTTGATGAGAACATCGCGCTCGGCACGGCTTGGCGTTACCGCGATTATGTCGTGAAATCGATCAACGCGGACAAACCTTTCGATCAGTTCCTCACCGAGCAGCTCGCGGGTGATTTGCTGGAGTCCAAAGACATCTCCACCCGCCACGAGCGCATCACCGCCACCGCCTTCCTCAATCTCGGGGCCAAAGTTCTTGCCGAGCCGGACAAGGACAAGCTCACCATGGATGTCGTCGATGAGCAGATCGACGTCATGGGTCGCGCCTTCATGGGCCTGACGCTCGGCTGCGTGCGCTGTCACGATCACAAGTTCGATCCCATCCCGCAGGACGACTACTACGCGCTCGCCGCCATCTTCAAAAGCACGCAAAGCTTCAGCGTGGACCGCATCGGCGCACTGAGCACCGCGTATGAGTCGCCCATGGGGTCACTCGATGACTTCGCGGCGGTCAAATCCTCCGAGCGCATCCTCAAAGGGCAGAAGGAAGCCGTTGCCAAGGCTGAAGCAGCAGCAACCAAGGCGCTGCGTGATGAGGTCAGCAAACATGCGGTCGATTACCTCATGGCTGCGGCCGAGCTGCCAGTAGCTCCCACATTGAGCCAGGTGAAACCTGTGGCGGACAAACACGGCCTGCGTGCGCATGTGCTGCTGAACTGTCGCGTCTATCTCGCCGCCAATGACTCGAATGCCTTCTTCAAACCGTGGCAGGACGCGGTCGAGGCCACCGGCAATGCCCAAAGTCTCCGTCCTTACTTCGCCGCCATCTTCACCGCTGCCGCGAAGATCAAAATCAATCCAAAGGACAAGGTGGAGGATTCCCTGCTGCATCAGGCTCGCGCCGAACTCGACAAAACGGCCGGCTTCCTCGCGCTGCCGCCTGAACCGATCATTCTCTATCCCAAAGAGATCGCTGACAAAGTCCGCGCCTTGAAGGACACGATGATGACCACGGAGAGCAATCTCCCCGATCTGCCCACGACGCTGGCCGTGTCTGAAGCGCCCAAGATTCTCAAGGAACTGCCCATCCACATCCGTGGCAATCATCTCGCACTCGGCAAGCCGATTCCACGCGGCTTCATCCAGGTCGTTCAGGCCGCACAAAAATCGAAACCTGAGTTCCCCGGCGATCACAGCGGCCGCCTCGAACTTGCCCGCTGGCTCGCCAGCCCGGAACATCCGCTCACCTCGCGCGTCATTGCCAACCGCATCTGGACCTGGCACTTCAATCAGGGCATCGTCGCCACCACGGACAACTTCGGTCTCCTTGGCTTGAAGCCCACGCAGCCCGAGCTGCTTGACTGGCTGGCCCGCTGGTTCACCACCAACGGCTGGAGCTCCAAGGACATGCACCGGCTTATCATGAGTTCGCAGACGTATCAGCAAAGCTCGACCGTCCCGGTACAGGCCGCGCTCGCCGATCCCGAAAATCGCCTCCTCAATCATTTCCCCGTGCGCCGTCTTGAGGCCGAAGAAATCCGCGATGCCCTGCTCGATGTCGCCGGCAGTCTCGACACCACCATCGGCGGCAAAACGATCCCGCGCCGCAACCGCGAGTTCGTCTTCAACCACACCTCGAAGGACTTCACCACCTACGGCAGCACCCGGCGGGCGCTCTACATGCCCGTCATTCGCAACAACCTCTACGACCTCCTCCAGCAGTTCGACTATCCCGATCCCTCGACCTCCACTGGTCTGCGCAACAGCACCGTCGTCTCCCCGCAGGCGCTGCTGCTCATGAACAGCGATCTCGCCACCGAAGCCGCGCAAACGTTCGTGAAACGCCTGTTTGCAGCGTCCCTCGATAAAGAACAGCGCCTCCGCGCCGCCTATCGCGTCGCCTTTGCCCGCGAAGCCACCGACGACGATCTCCACCGCGCTGAAAACTATCTGACCGCCACTAACGCCGCGCTCAATTCCACCCAGCAGGACTCCGACAAGCGCGAACAGCAGGCTTGGGCGCAGTTCTGCCAAGCGCTCATGATGAGCAACGAGTTCATCTATTTGCGCTAAGTTTTCAACGATTGAAACAGCGGCAATCTCTGGCATAACATCGGCATGAGTCACGAGAAACCGCACTCGACCATGCCCACCTTTGCAGAAGCCCTGAGCTACTGGCTCAAACTCGGCTGCATCAGTTTCGGCGGACCCGCAGGCCAGATCGCCATCATGCACAAGGAGCTGGTCGAAAAACGCCGCTGGATCAGTGACGCCCATTTCCTGCACGCGCTGAACTTCTGCATGCTGCTGCCCGGCCCCGAGGCGCAACAGCTCGCCACCTATCTTGGCTGGCGCTTGCATGGTGCGAAAGGCGGCATCGCGGCAGGCGCGTTGTTTGTGCTGCCGTCGGTCTTCATCTTGTTCGGCCTGAGCTGGCTTTACATGGCAGGCGGACATCTGCCCTGGCTCGCCGCCATCTTCCATGGCTTGCTTGGAGCGGTGATCGCGGTCGTGGCGGAAGCGGTGCTGCGCATCGGCAAAAAAGCGCTGAAAAGCCCCACGCTCTGGGCCTTGGCCGCGCTGAGCTTCATCGCCATCTACTTCTTCCACATTTCGTTCGTCCTCATCATCCTCGCTGCCGCCTTGCTCGGCTTTGTCGGCAATCGCATCTACCCAAGACAGTTCCCCGCAGGCAAAGGCCACGGCGCAGCCAAAGAAACCGCTGCCGCCCTCGACTTGCCACCCGCACCGCAGGCCTCATGGTCACGAGCCTTCACCATCACAGCACTGTGCCTCACGCTTTGGTGGCTGCCAGTCTTCGCCATCGCGATGTGGCTCGGTTGGAGCAGCACGCAGGCGCAGCAGGGCCTCTTCTTCAGCCAGGCCGCGCTCGTGACCTTTGGCGGAGCCTACGCCGTGCTCCCCTATGTCGCGCAGCAGGCTGTCGAGACACATGGCTGGCTCTCGCACCCGCAAATGATGAGCGGACTCGCCCTCGCCGAGACCACGCCCGGCCCGCTGATCATGGTGCTGCAATTCGTCGGCTTCGTCGGCGGCTGGCAGCATCCCGGCGTGCTCACCCCGCTGGCCGGAGCCACGCTCGGTGCCCTCATCACCACCTGGACGACCTTCCTGCCCTGCTTCCTCTTCATCTTCCTCGGTGCACCGCACATCGAAAAACTCGGTGAGCAGCCCCGCCTCAGCGCAGCGCTCACCGCGATCACCGCCGCCGTGGTCGGCGTCATTCTCAATCTCGGCGTGAAATTCACCACCCATGCGCTGTGGCCCGAGAGCGGTGGCTTCGATGTCTTTGTCGCCGCGCTTGCCATCGCGGCCTTCATCGCCATGCAGCGCTTCAAAATCGGCCTCATGCCCGTCATCGGTGCCTGCGCGGTAGCAGGCCTGCTTCAGCACCTATTGCTTGGCTGAGACAGCGCATCTGCTTCAAACCACCGCTCCAAACAACGCCCCCACGCCCGCCGTCAGTCCCATCGCCAGAGCGCCCCAGAACGTGACACGCAGGGCGGACTTCAACACAGGTGAGCCACCGGCACGAGCCGCCAGCGCCCCCAGTAGCGCAAGAAAGAGCAGCGAACTCAGCGACACCGTCCACACCAGCGCGGACGCGGGCACCACCAAGACCAGCAGCAGAGGCAAAGCGGCACCCACAGCAAAGGTACCCGCCGAGGCAAAGGCAGCCTGCACAGGCTTGGCGCTCAAGGTGTCTGAAATGCCCAGTTCATCGCGTGCATGTGCCGTGAGCGCGTCCTTCGCCATCAACTGCGTCGCCACACGGTCCGCCAGCTCCGCATCAAGGCCACGGCCCACATAGATTGCTGCCAGTTCGGCATGCTCGTGTTCGCCGTCCTCGGCCAGTTCCTTGCGTTCACGCGCCATGTCGGCCTGCTCGGTATCCGATTGGGAACTGACAGAAACATACTCGCCCGCCGCCATCGACATCGCCCCGGCGACCAATCCCGCAATGCCTGCGACCAGCACGTTGCTTTGCCCCGATTCCGCCGCCGCCACGCCCACGATCAAACTTGCCGTGGAAACAATGCCGTCATTGGCCCCAAGAACGGCGGCGCGCAGCCAGCCGATGCGATGCGCGCGATGATTTTCAGAATGTCTCATGTGCCGACTCTCCGGTGCACCATCGGTGCTCGCAAGGCGGATCATCACACATTCCTTGACGGCCTTGTCCACCAGTGGTTTGCCAATACGAATCTAGCTTGATAGACCCTCCATCCGCAGACAGTTACCACGCCCCCTCAGACGCCTTCGTCATTCGTCATTCTGGTTTCGTTATTTTTCCAATGTCACTCCCCCGCTTCGCCCTCCGCCATCCATGGACTATTCTCGTCGCAGTCGTGGCGGTTTTGCTGGGGTCATGGATCGCCACGCAAAAGATGGCGCGCGATGTCTTCCCGCCGCTCGGGATTCCGACGATCTACGTCGCACAACCTTATGGCGGCATGGACGCGCTGCAGATGGAAGGCTACCTGACTTACTACTACGAGTATCACTTCCTCTACATCGCGGGCATCGAGCATGTGGAGTCGAAGAACATCCAGGGAGCCTCGATCATGAAGCTCCAGTTCCATCCGGGCACGGACATGTCCGCCGCGCTGTCGGAAACCATCGCGTATGTGAACCGCAGCCGCAGCTTCATGCCGCCTGGCACGCCGGGTGCCTTCGTGACGCGCTTTGATGCCGGCAGCGTGCCTGTGGGCAATCTCGTCTTTTCCACGGAGAACCCGAACCGCTCCGTCGCGCAGATGCAGGACGCGGCGCTGAACATGGTGCGCCCGCTGTTTGCCACGCTGCCCGGCGTGAGCGCCCCACCGCCCTTCGGCGGCAGCGCCCGCACGATCGTCATCCAGGTGAAGCCGGACCGACTCCGCGCTTATGGCTTGAGCCCTGACGATGTGGTCAAAGCGATGACCGATGCCAACACGATCAGCCCCAGTGGCAATCTTGCGCTGCCGAATAGCTATCCCATCGTGCCGATCAATGCCGTGGTGAAAAACATCCAGGATCTCGCCGCCGTGCCACTCAAAGTCACGCCCCAAGGCGCAGTGTATGTGCGCGACATCGCCACCGTGGCAGATGATCACGACATCATCACCAGCCACGCGCTGGTGAACGGCAAACGCACCGTTTACATGCCCGTCACGAAGCGCAGCGATGCCTCGACGCTCAGCGTCGTCGAACTGGTGAAGGCCAACATCCCCAAATTCAAAGCCGCCTGCCCCGAGGACATCAACGTCACCTTCGAGTTCGACCAAAGCCCCTGGATCATTCACGCCATCGACGATCTCGTCAAAGAAGGCCTCCTCGGAGCCTGCTTCACCGGTTTGATGGTGCTGATCTTCCTGCGAGACATGCGCAGCGTGTTCATCGTCGTGCTGAACATTCCCATCGCCATCGCAGCGGCCGTGCTCGCGTTGTGGATCACTGGCTATACCGTCAATTTGATGACCCTCGGCGGCCTCGCACTCGCTGTCGGCATCTTGGTCGATGAAGCCACGGTCGAGATCGAAAACATCCACCGCCGCATGAAAGAAGGGAGCGCGGGCACTCTTGCCCACATCGTCTTGGATGCCTCCGAGGAAACCATCGGCCCGCGCTCGCTTTCGATGCTCTGCGTCCTCGCGGTGTTTGTGCCGAGCTTTTTCATGACTGGCGCTGCGAAGGCTCTGTTTATGCCGCTGTCACTCGCGGTCGGCTTTGCGATGATCGCGTCGTATTTGCTCTCTAGCACCCTCGTCCCGATCCTGAGCATCTGGTGGCATCGGGAGTGTGGTGCAGCCGTCCCGGCTGCTCAGAAAGCAAGCCAGAGGCTTGCAACACTCTTCAAGCCATCCATCGCACTGCGCCACATCCTCGTCCCTGCCTATCTCGGAGGCACCATCTTCGCCATCAGCGTCTTCATTCCCTTCCTCGGCACCGAGATCTTCCCGCAGATCGACGCGGGCCAGCTCCAGCTCCGCCTCCGTGCTCCAACGGCCACGCGACTCGAAACCACTGAGCAAATCGCGTTGCGCACCCTCGCCATCATCGCGGAGGAAGCGCCCATCGCCACCAGCATGGGGCTCATCGGCGTGCATGCGCCGAACTACCCCGTGAATCTCATCCATCAATGGAACAGCGGCCCGGAGGAGGCCACGCTGCAAATCCAGCTCAAGCCCGGCTCACCGTCCATCGCCGCGCTGCGCGAAAAACTCCGTGCACGCCTCGCCGCCGAGTTCCCAGGCGTTTTGATCTCCTTTGAGCCAGCGGACATCGTTTCGCGCGTCATGGCTCTCGGATCGCCCACGCCCATCGAGGTCGCCGTCAGCGGCAAAGACTTCGCCGCCAGCCGCGCCCATGCCGAAACGCTGCGCACCAAGCTCGCCGCGCTCAAAGACCTGCGTGACGTGCAATTCAGCCAAACACTCGACTACCCCAGCGTCGATGTGAACATCGACCGCGAACGCGCCGGCCTGCTCGGCGTGAAAATGAGCGACGCCACACGCAGCCTTGTCGCCGCCACCGCCAGCAGCCGTTTCACCGTGCCCAACTACTGGGCCGATCCAAAATCCGGCCAAAGCTACAGCCTGCAAGTGCAAGTGCCGCAGACGATGATGAAAAGCCTCGAAGACCTGCGCAACCTACCCATCAGCGCCGCCGACAAACCACCCGTACCTTTGCGCAACATCGCCAAAATCAGCGAAGGCAGCGTCATCGGCCAGTACGACCGCTACAACATGTCCCGCACCGTTTCGATCATCGCCAATCTGCACGACCAACCGCTCGGCACCGTCGCCAAACAGGTCGAAAAGGTCATCACCGACAATCCCGCGCCCACTGGCGTCGCCGTCGCCCTGCGCGGACAAGTCCCACCGATGAAGGAACTGCAAAGCGGCCTGCAAACCGGCCTGCTCATTGCCATCGTCACCATCTTTCTGCTCCTCGTCGCCAACTTCCAAAGTCTGCGCCTCGCCCTCATCGTGCTCACCACCATTCCAGCGGCCTTGCTCGGCGTCGTGCTCGCCTTGAAGCTCACCGGCACCACCGTGAACCTCCAGAGCTTCATGGGAGCCATCATGGCCGTCGGCGTCGCTGTCGCCAATGCGATCCTGCTCGTCACCTTCGCCCACCGCGCCCAACTCACCGGCATGACCAAACTCGAAGCCGCCCTCGAATCCGCCACCACCCGTCTGCGCCCCATTTTGATGACCAGCCTCGCCATGATCGCCGGCATGATCCCCATGGCCCTCGCGAAAAGTCAGACCAGCCCCCTCGCCATCGCCACCATCGGTGGTCTCGCTTTGGCGACCGTCGCCACGCTGCTCGTGCTGCCCGCCGTGTATGCACTGTTGGCGAGCAAGACCGCGGAGAATGCTTCGCTCGAACCCACCGACGCCTAATTCCATGCGCTTCCTGATCTTCCTTTTCATCGCTTCCCTCGCTTCTGCGTTGGAGCTACCAACCACCAAGCCCACCACCGGTCTCATTCATCGTTGGGTGACATTGCCTGCGACACTCGCGCCGTGGCAGCAGACGGTGCTGTACGCCAAGGTCACCGGTTACATCGACAAGATCACCGTCGATAAAGGCGATACCGTCAAAGCGGGTCAGGTGCTCGCCACCATCGAGATTCCTGAACTCCAGGCCGATCTCGCCAAGAACAAAGCCGAGGTCGCCGCTGCTGACATTGAGGTGAAGCGCATGCATGAAGCACGGGCGAAGTCGCCTGATCTCGTGCTGCCGCAGGCTGTGGATGATGCGGAGGCCAAACTCGCCATCGCCAAGGCCACGCTGGAACGCGCCAGCACGATGCTGGCCTTTGCGCAGATCAAAGCACCGTTTGATGGCATCATCACCATGCGCAGCGTCGATCCAGGGGCGCTGGTGAATGCCGGAACGACTCAGGTGCTACAAATCGTCGATGCCAGTACCATCCGTCTGCAAATTCCCGTCACCGAGATGGAATCGCCTCTCGTGCAGATTGGCAAGCCGGTGAAGGCCGCGATTGATGCCATTGGCTCCACGCCCGTCGAAGCCACCATCTCGCGCATCGCCTACGCGCTCGATCCCGCCACGCGCACGATGCTCGCCGAAGCCGATTTGAAGAACGCCGATCTCAAACTCCGTCCAGGCATGTATGCCAGCACCAAGATCGCCGTGGAGAAGCACGAAAAAGCCACGCTCATCCCCGTGGCCGGACTGGTGATGGAGAAGACCAACGCCTTCGTCTTCAAGCACGTCGATGGCAAAGCGATCAAGACCGCTGTGAAAATCGGCTTCAATGATGGCACGAATGTCGAGATTCCCGAACTCAAAGCCGATGACGTGATTCTCCTGCCTGGAACGACACTGCTCACCGATAAACAACCCGTCACCCTCGCGAAGCCATGAAACTCGCCCTTTCCTTTCTTTTCATCGCGACAATCGTCCACGCTGATCCCGCGTTCGTCGATCTGCGTACGGTGATGAAGCTCGCAGGAGCGAACAACGACGAGATCCAACTCGCACGTGCGAAGCATGACGAGGCGGTGGCGGAGTCGAAGCAGGCGTGGCAGCGTTTTTGGCCGGCGCTGAGTCTTGGTGCCGGTTATCGCGGGCATGACGGGCGGTTGCAGGACATTGCGGGCAATGTATTCAACGCGAACAAGCAGCAGTACAACGTCGGTACTGGCGTGATGATCGACTGGTCGCCCGGTGACATCTATTACGCTGCGCTTGCGGCAAAACAGAAGGCGCTGGCTGCCGAGCATCTCGCTGAAAAGGCGCGCATCGACATCGTGACGCAGTCGGTGGAGCGTTACTACGATCTGCTCGCGGCGGAAGCCTCAATGGTCATCATTGATGACGACCTGCAACTGACCGAGGACTATGCGAAGCAGCTTGAAGGTGCCGTGACCGCTGGAACGGCCTTCCGCGCTGATTTGCTCCGCGTTAAATCGCAGATCAGCCGTGCGAAGCTTGCCATTCGTCAGGGCGAGGAATCACGTGATCTCGCTGCTGCCAGACTCGCTGAAATTCTCCGCCTCACGCCCGATGCCGCGCTGCGTCCCGCGAAATCCGATCTCGTGCCGGTGAGAATGATGTCTGGCAAAGGTGTCGCCACGATGATCTCGCTCGCACAGCAGCATCGTCCCGAGATTCAAGCCGCGCAGGCCATTCACAGCTCGATGGACGCGGAAAAAGACCGTGCGCGCATCGCGCCGATGATTCCGAGCGTGCAGGCTGG
>CANIZT010000158.1 GCA_947471905.1 Verrucomicrobiaceae bacterium | reverse complement strand
GTCGTAGCCGATGGCTCCTGCCTTCGCCAACCACGCATGGTTGGTGGTCAGATGGTCGAAGCCATCGCCGTGGACGACAAGGTAGCGCCCGTGCGGTGACTCATGGATGTGTTCATCGACGAGCGAAAGGCCACCGATTTTGAAGGGGAGAAACTGCTCTAGAATGTCGTCATGGTTGCCACGCAGGTAGATGACCTCGGTGCCTTCCTTCTCCATTTTCTTGAGCACGGTGCGCACAAAGTGCGTGTGCTCCGAAGTCCAACGTCCCGAGCTTTTCAGCGCCCAGACATCGACGATGTCGCCGTTGAGGACGAGTTTTTCACACTTGCAGTGGCGGATCAGGTGCGCGGCTTGCACGGCTTTTGAGTCAGCCATGCCGAGGTGAACGTCGGACATGAAGAGCGTCTTGATGCGGAGCTTGGTTTTCATGGGGGTAATACCTGGGTGCTGATTCAGGTAAGGATGGGCACCATTGTGAATAAGGTTCACTTATGTGAAGAAATCAAAATCCGCTAGAGTTGTCGGAACAAAACACGGCCTTTGAAACCTTTTCGTCACGCATGAGGCTGGAGAACGTGAATCCCGGTCTCGATTCCGTCATGGGTGGACGTTTAGCGTTTCTCAGGGATTTTCACCTGCCAGACTTGGATGGATTCTGGCTTGCTGTCTTTACCCTTGTTGGTGCGATGGCCATAGGCCTGCCAGATAAGATGAATGCAGGCGATGAAGACGAACATTGCCAGCAATGGGCCGCCGTAGTGGCGTACAAAACGCGTTTTCCTGCGCCATGATAGGAAGCGTTGAATTTCATCGCGCCGGGTGCTGATCATCAATCACGCTTGAATGGAATGCGTGTATCAACAAACAGGATCGGGTGACAAGTGAGTGAATGCCACAGGCGCTTAGCGAAACACGGCGTCCACACCCATGGCGCTGTCACGTGCGAACTCGGGAATCCAGCGTGGGCGGCGCTTGGCGATCACGCGGTAGATCATCGAGAGTAGATGCAGCGTGATGAGGCGATCCACGATGCGATAGCCACGTTGACGACGGAACAGCAACTTAATGCCCCACGCGAGATAGCGCGGTTGTAGCAACAGTGGTTTGAAGTCCAGTTTCACTCGGTAGCGATAACGTGGGCCGCTTTTGGGGTATTTGATCTTGTACTCCTTCTTGGCGGCACGAATGCGCTCGATGAGTGATTCATCATCGCTGTCAAAGCTGTATTGGCGGGCCAGTGCGAGGAGTTGAAAGGTATCATACATGTAGTCGATGTCTGCGATTGGCATGCCTGCTTGTATAGCGAGTGCCTTCATTTGGGTGATGCGTTCCAATGAGCGCGTGGCCGCGCGCAGGCAGCCTTCGGGGTCTTGCACGAAAAAGCGCAGCACACGGCGCACGCTGTGGCTGATGAAGATATTGTGCCAGTAAACTTGCAGCAGCGGCGGGATGCGGACACGCCGGAAGAATAGCTTCTGTCGCGCAAAGTCTTCGACGTAGAGCAGTTCACGGATGACTTCATCAGAGAGACGTAGCAGTTCCAGCAGCGCACGATCATCTGGGCATTGAATTCGCTGTGCAAATTCACGTACGGCATCCTCAACATGTGCTTGATCCTTGAATAGCTTGAGTGTGACAAAGGTATTCAACTCCGTCCACACGGCGTTGTCGTCGATAAAGGCTAGCCGTCGAAATGGCACCCAACCACCAGTTTGGCACCAGACCATGCAGCCTACCACGTTCTCCGCGTGTCGCAGTTCCTGAGCATAGCGCTCATATTCCCAACCGACGAATGAAGGATACTCACCGCAGCCTTCATACTCACGCCGTGTTTGTAGTTCGATGATTTTGGCAACCTTAGTGCGGAAGAAGTTTCGATTGAGCGGCAGATAACGGAAGAAATCACTCTCGCCGTATTTCATCGAAACGATGAGCGCCTCGCTGTCGAGGCCGTCGAGCACTTTCTTGAAGGTGTCACGATGCCACATCAAATCGCCGATGGCATAGGCGCCGACAGTCCAGGTGCGGAAGACCAACTTGCGGCCATGTTTTTCAAAGACGGGCAGCAGTCGTTTGAGAAAGGCATTTGCCTGCGCTGGTTGTTGAATGCGCAGTTCACTGATGAAGTCGTCTTTGACATCGCGGCCATCGGATTCGCCGATGCGAATGATGACTCCGGCGACCTGCGGGAACTCGGTGAGGAAACCATCCAGCAGATCGCGCACAAAGACCTCGGGCGGCACGCCACGTGCGCGAATGGCCGGTGTGGAGGAGAAAAAATCCATCGTGAGATAGATGGCGAGGTCATGTTTTTGAAGGATCTCGAAGCAGCGGGTAAATTCCTCACGATAGAGGGCGATCTTGGTGCGGATTTCCGGCTCATACCACTCGTGGTCGGCCAGATGCGTGACGTCATCGAGCGAGACAGCGTTGTAGCCGATGTCTTTGACTTTGCGGGCAAAGGTATCGAGATCGGCACGAATCTGGGTCCATTGTGGGCTACGTTGAGGCTCTTGAAGCTGGAGATGATCAAAGGGAATCTTTGACCAGTTGATGGTGCGGCGTTGCAGACCGCGAAAGAACGGGCCGATAGCGTCAATGAGATGAAGTTGCGTGTTCATGGGGCCGGGAGCCGCATCAGTGTAGCCGCTTCATCACAACGATTTCAGCCCAACTGCTGCGCGCGGCATTGAACACGCGATGTCGCGTGATGGCGAGATCGGAATGGTGTGAGGTAAATTCATCCACGACGACGGAGAAATCGGTCGCAGGCAAATTGACCGGCAGCCCTGCACGCCATTGCTTAAAGCACTTGGAAAGCGTCCACTCCTGGCGCAGCAGCACCACGAGGCGCGGGCCTGGAGCGACGAGTTCCTCCTTGATGGCCGGAAGATCCAGATTGAAGCGCCAGAAATGATGGAGGTGGAAGACCAGACTGGGCTCGGTGAACTGCCAGCCGATCAGCACTGACTCTGGCGGCAGGGTGCTCACATCGCTGGCGATTTGCACCGCCGCATGGTTTGTACGCAAATGCTCAAACACATGGCTGGTGGTGAATGGCAGCAGAATCAGCGCGGCAGAAGCACCGAACAGCGCAGCTTTCGAGCGCCATAGCAAGGCAGCGATGAGCAGCGCGCCAAAGATGGCCAATGCTGCCAGGGCGGCTGCGGCACTGCGGATGATTTCCATAAGTCCGGCAGGCCATGAGGCGGCGAGTGACAGCCAGAGCATCGCCGAGGCGCACAGCAGCCACAGCATCGCGATGCTCACTGACCACCAGCGATGCCAGGCGGGACCGCAGACGAAGCTTTTGATTCCCACGAGCAGCAGCATGGCCGCTGGGAAGCCGGGCATGACGTAATGGGGCAGTTGGGTGGCATAGCAGGTGAAGATGAGATACGGCGCGGCAAACCATGCGGTCAGCAGCGCGGTGGCGCTGTTCCAGTTGAGACGTGAGTGGCGGATGACCTGCGGCAGAAACGCGATCCATGGAAACAAGCTCAACAACGCGGTGACCAGGTAGTAGCCCGGCAAGGGAAAGCGGCCGTTGAAGGAGCGCGCGCCCCGCTCGATTACATGCTCTCCCATGCCAATACGCCAGAACATCCCGTGCGTCTCAATCAACGCGGGCACACCCCACGCGGCGATGATGAGCAATGTCAGCGGCAGGCCGCGGCCCATGCCCAGCGCGGCCCAGCTCACCGGTTTGCGCCAGAACAGCCAGCGGTAGAGCAGCAACGCGAGCGCGGGAATGAGCAGCGCCAGCGGGCCTTTGGCTAAAAAACCGGCGCCGAGCGCCGCGTAGAGCTGCCAGTGCCAGCGGCTCCATCTGGAGGCATCACCTTCCGCATGCAGTGGCAGATGCACCAGCGCATGCAAGGCCAGCGTGATGCAGAAGACCAGCGGCATGTCCGCCACACAGAGCCGGCCATGCACGAGCACCTGTGTCGTCACGAGCCATGCCGCAGCCGCGAGCATACCGGAGCGGGCATTGAAAAGACGCCTGCCGATGGCAGCGGTTACCAAGGCGATGAGCCACACAGCAACCACGGTGTGAAGTCTGGCGGCCAGTTCATGGACGCCGAAAAGCCGGTAGTGCAGACTCATCCACCAGTAGGTCAGCGGCGGCTTGTCGAAGCGGTATTCGTTGTTGAAGTAAGGCACCGCCCAGGAGCCGCGTTGCATCATCTCCAACGTCGCATGCGCAAAGCGCGGCTCGTCGCGATCCATCATCGGCAGCGTGCCGAGTCCGGGAAAGTAGAGCACTGCGGTGAGCAGCAGCAGCCAGAGCCAGCCCCATTTTCGGCAGTGAAATTCTGTGATGGCGTCAGGTGGTAGCGAGGGCATGAGAAGGTGATGCGGTGGAACCAGAAGCAGGCGAGCCATGCAGCGCCCAGCCTGAAAGCGGCACGGCGAAGAGCAGCGCGATGGCCGCAGATGCCAGCACGTCGGTCAGATGATGCCGGTTGAGTTGCAGGCGTGACCAGCCAACAGCACCGGCCAGCAGTGCGGCTGGCACGCCGAGCTGCGGACACGAAAGAAGAACGGGCAGAGCACCCCCAAACGCCGTGGCGCTGTGTGCGGAGGGCAGCGCCTGATAGGCGGTGGAAAAATTTGGTCCGGTGAGGCGGTCTTCAGCCTGAACATAGGGACGAGGACGACCGGTGAGTGTCCGCAGTGTGTTGGCGGTGGCTCCCGCGCACATCGCGCACACGAGGCTGGCGACCGCGAGACGTTGCAGACGCCGTGAACTGCGCCACCAGCCGGCCAGCGAAAGACCTGTGAAGAGCGCGAGATTAAAGCCGAGAAAGTCGCCAAAGAAGCTGACATGACGCGCCATCTCGGCCGCAGTATCATCCACCGAGTTAACCTCGGTCAGTTGTGTGACGATCCAGGCGTCCAGCGGCACGAGCTGCAGAATGGCAAGCGCCAGCAGCAGCGTTGCTGCGAGCAGGCACCACTTGCGCCGCATGAAGCAGCCGCCGATGACACGAAACGATTCGATGAAGTCATGCCGGAGAATCGCGGGAAAACTTTGATGATAATTCATGTGAAGAACTTTCACAGTGCCATGGCTGCATGCACCGAATGACTGGCAACATGTTCGTCACGCTTTCTTCAATGCGCGCGCTTGTCGGCCCTAGCAGCTCTCTGTCTCGGAAACGCCAGCTATCCTGGGGGGGCGCCGCAAAGCCAATTTGCCTGCGTTCATTTGGCGGAAGCGGTTTTTATGCTGCGGAGAGTGGCATCTTGGATTTAGAGCTGAATATGGCTCCGAATGAAAATGCGGGGACGTGGGAGATGCGCGTGAAGCAGCTAGCGAGCGGAATGCAGACAATGCGGTGGATGTGTGTCGATTCCGTTGATTGACGCCATAAACTGCCAGTGGCAATGGGCGCGACCTAATGCCTCCCTCCAGCCAAGCTGCCGTCCTTGCATGGCTCAAAGATAAGAAATTCACCAGCGTTTTGGATGTTCCCTCAGGTGATGGCTGGCTGGCCAGGGGGGTGAAGGCTCAAGGGCAGGGGAACGAGTTCGATGGGATCGATCTGTATGAGCAGCCGGCCGACGGTTACCGGCGCATTTGGAAATGCGATCTCAATGATGGATTGCCCTCCGAATGCGGCACCTATGACCTCGTTTGCTGCTGCGAAGGAATCGAGCATGTGGGCAACCCGCTGCTGCTGTTTCAGGCGTTCAAGTGCTGCATCCGTCCAGATGGTCATCTCGTGATCACGACGCCGAACGTCTGGTATCCGCAGGCGCGGCTGCAGTATCTGGCACGCGGCTTTTTCCCTTCGTTTCCGTGTCTGGTTGGCAAGATCGTCCATGGCAGCCATATGCACATAATGCCTTGGAACTGGCCGCAGCTTTATCTCTATCTAAAGCTGGCAGGATTTGATCAGATCCAAATCGTTACTGAGCCGCTATCCGCTGCAAAGCACTTCTACGAGAAGCTGCTGGCATTGCCTCCCCGTCTTTATGCCCGTCGCCGCGCACGTAAAGCCAGCACCGACGAGCAGCGCATTTTCTGGGAAACAGCCGCATCAGATGCGGCGCTGCTAGGCCGTCATTTGATAGTCACCGCACGCCCACGCTTACTAAAATAGTGGTGCGTGGAGAGAGATTCGCCCCCCCCCGAAGAACTCGGTGTAAACGAGTCGCTCTACACTGAGCTATCCAGCTTTTAACGAATTGTCCTTTTGCCAGGACCATCCTGACCAAACGGAAGCCTCTGTTTAGCTGATCACCGCGTTGCGACGGTGAAGCCAGGGCACGGCTGATGCTAGCGGCTTTTGTTGCACAGCATGAGCAACGAAATCGTCACGCAGTGATATGATACATGGTTGTGCGACGAGATCGTAACATGGGAGTCGTTGGCAGTCATGCTGCAATGCCGTCACAATCAGTTCTCCCGAATTATGAGCAAAATCCTAGTAGTCGATGACGAGAAGGACATTGTGGACCTTGTCAGCCTTCACTTGCAGCGCGAAGGCCACGAGGTGGTATCCGTGGGCAATGGTCTGGCGGTGGTGCCAGAGGCGATTAGGTCGTCGCCCGACTTGATCGTGCTCGACATCATGCTGCCAGGCATTGACGGCGTGCAGGTGCATCGAAGGCTACGTGCGGATTCGCGAACACGCCACATACCAGTGATCATGCTCACGGCACGCTCGCAGACGAATGACCGCATCGCTGGATTGGAAGGTGGTGCCGATGATTACCTGACGAAACCGTTCAGCCCTCGTGAACTGATGCTGCGCATCGGTGCGGTGCTGCGGCGCTCGCAAAAAGTCGTGATGCTAGCGGAGCAGCGCATTGGTGACTTCATGCTGGATCGCAAAAATATGTCTCTCTCGATCAATGGTCAGCAGATTGATCTGACCATCACTGAGCTAAAGCTTATCACCACCTTGATGGCGAATCCGGATGTGATTCACTCGCGTGGCGAACTGCTCAACGCTGTCTGGGGTTATGCGGATGATACGCAGTCTCGCACGCTGGACACACACATCAAACGTCTGCGTGACAAGCTAGGCACGTATGGTGCGCACGTCGGTACGTTGCGCAGGCAGGGCTACTTTTTCCAAACTCAGGTCGAGCAGAAGGTGAAGGCATGACCGCAGCGGCCCTAGCAGAACCAGTCCGATCGTTGCAGGAGGCTGACGTTGTTTCACGGCTGAATATGGCGCCGCCGATGTGCATGCTGGATGAGTGCCATCTCTTCGCAGCGCTGCTGGACGAGACGCCGCAGGGTATCTTAGTGGTGGATGAGGAGGGCATCATCACCCATGCCAATCTCGCCATGAGCGTATTGTTTCTGCCGTTCCATGTGATCGTGGGAGAGACCCTCGCAGGAATCGGTGGACTGGAATTTATCGCGAAGCTGGTGGCAGACGCAGCGCAGCGGCACTGCCGCGTGGAGACGGATCTGGTGGTTCCGGCCCCTGCCGGTTCGGAACAGTATGGCGAGCGCTTTTATCATGCCTCGGCAGCACCATGGAAAGAGAACGGCAAACATGGAGTGTGGGTGATGGTGCAGGATGCGACCGAGCGCGTGATGACCGAGCAGATCCGCAAGGATTTCGTCACCAACGCAGGCCATGAGCTGCGCACGCCGCTGTCCCTCATTCACGGCTACATCGAAACACTGCGCAGCGGCATGCTCAAGAACCCCGCCTCATTGCAGCGCTGCCTGGAGGTGATGGACAAGCACAGCCGCCGCATGATGCGCATCATCGACGACATGCTCACCATCTCCCGCTTGGAGGGCGATGCCACGCAGTTGAAGATCGACCCGTTTCTCGTGCGCGGCTGCGTGGAGGATGTGCTGGAGCATCTCATGCCGCTGGTCGAAGCACGCCAACCGGTCATCACAATGGATTTTCCTGAAGATGGCGGCCTGCTGCATGGCGACCGCTTTTACTGGGATCAAATTTTCACCAACCTCATCGAAAACGCGCTGAAGGAAAATCCGCGCACTGGCCTGCGGCTGAAGATCAGCGGCCACTGGACGCGCAACGAATGCATTTTCACCGTGGAGGACGATGGCGTTGGCATCAGCGCAGAGGACGTGCCGTTTGTGTTCAAGCGCTTCTATCGCTGCGCCAAGGATCACTCGCAGGAGATCAAAGGCACCGGGCTGGGACTCTGCATCGTCAGGCATGCCGTCGAGGCACACGGCGGCAGCATCGAAGTGGAGAGCCGGCCGGGGGTGAGCACGGTGTTCACCATGCGTCTGCCGCTGCCTAGTTGAATGCCTCTTGAGCTTCGCGGCCAAGCGCAGGCGATTGGTTAGCGCGCCCGCTGCAAAAACGCACGCTCCTCGTTTAGCAGCAGCGTGTCTGGAACTTTTTCGGCAATCTGATAAGCACGGTCTTGCTTTCCAGCGAGCGAAAGCAGTCCGGCGGCAACAGCACGCTGTCCTGCTGGCAGACCGGCCGTATCCTCGAGATCGGCCAGATGTTTTGGCACTGAATCTGGGTCACCCAATCGGTACGCTGCAAGTGCAAGCAACAATGGCGGTGGTATGCGTTCCAAAGCAATCGTGAACGCAGCGTGGATGCCGCTGGATTTTTTCAGCTTTGATAAGTCGATGCTTTCCATCTCCACGCCAAGAATGAGGCGCAAATAAATGAGCCGGTCAGAAAAGGCTGCGCTACTGGGGCGCAGTTCATGCAGCTTGCGGGAAATTGCCAGCAGCGCTGCGCTGTCTTTTGCCGCAAGCGCCAATTCAACGGCGTTTTGTAGGTACTGCAGGGCATCCTCCTGTTTACCGGCGGCAACAGCCTTTTCCCCGGCACCTTTGTAGGCAATGATCGCGATGTCGGTGAGATTGAGTTTTTTAGCCAGTTCTGCCACCGCTTGAAGTGTGGCATCACTTTTTTCAACACTAGCGGATTCTAGGGTTCCTTGCAGCAATAGCCGCGTTTCTCGCATATCGGGTTGTAGCTTGCTCTGCACTTCCGCTAAAGCGAGGTTGACCAAGCTTTTTGACACGGGCGGACGGGGAATCATCAGCAGTTCCTTGAGTTCTTCCCAACGTTTTCCTTGGGCGAGCGCCTGCATCAGAATGGGGTAGAGTTCACGCGATGTGACAGCTAGTTTGCTGGGGATGAGCTTGAAGACTTCTTCATTCTGCTGCTCGGTCATCAACCAGTAAGCCATTTCTTCAAGCTCACCATTGTTGCTGGATTTAAAGCGTGTCATTTCCGCTGCGACGATCTGAGTTCGCAGCCATGGCTGTAAACGTAGGAGAGCAGAAATGACGCCCAGACGTGCTGTCAGGCTTTCTAAAGGATGCTTGCTGACCAGTTCCTGGAGGTGTCTGGCTTCTGGTAGTGTTAAATAAGAATCCAAATTCAGTTTTGCGATGGCTTTTAGAGCAATCTCTGTGTTGATCTCTGCTAGCTGCCAGAGCTGTTTACGAGCGTGTTGCCGAATTTCAACGAAATTGCTTTCGAGGTCTGCCAAGGCCGACTGCAGTTGTGTTTCAGGTGAGTCGGTGGTTTGAGCCGTGGCGCGACGGGTGATCTCCGCTGCCTCCTTGGTATGTCCTTCGGCTGTCAAGATGCTGGAGAGCAGTTCCAGGCCCGGTTTGAGCGTGGCATTGCTGATGGGCATTTTTTCGTACACCTCACGGGCCTCGTCTGTTTTTCCACTGGCGATGAGCGAGCGTCCGAGGAGCAGTTCCTCCTGCTCGGTCAGAAGTTGCTGTGTGGAAAGCCGCCGAAGCTGCTGCGCTAGTCCGCCAGGGTCATAGCCCGAGGCTTGGTGAAATGCGATCATCGCACGAATGACTTCGCTGTCTTGAGGCGCTCGTTGTTGTGCGAGGGCGAGAGCCTGGAAGGCTCGATTCCAATCCTTATCCCCAATGGCTTCGAGTGCTTCTTTGGCGTTGTGTCGTGCGAAAGCCGACCGAAAGGCCGTTGAAATGGAGCTCCACGAAAAAAGGATGCCAACGAGAATGG
>CANIZT010000157.1 GCA_947471905.1 Verrucomicrobiaceae bacterium | reverse complement strand
CTATACACGTGCTCTTGCTGCCGCATGGATCGCCGTCATCGCTTTCGTCGCCACCGACGTCGCGCTGCGTCTCAATGGTCCAAATCATAAATCAAAAGTCGTCAATCAGAAGCCGGCATCTTCTGCCAAAGCCACGGTTTTTACCGCCATGCTCACTCCCGGCGACACCGAACTCGAACGCGGCTCCCGCCTCATCATTGAAGCGCGCTTCACCGGACCCGTGCCAGCCGATGCCATACTCATCGTCAGCGAGGCCGATGGCAAAATCCGTGATCGCCCGCCTATGCGCCTCACCGTCGATGAGCAGGTCTTCGGCGGCCTGATCAGCAAGGTCGATCGCGACACGAAATACCATGTCGAGTTCGCCAATCAGAAGTCGCAACAGCACAGCATCACCGTCTTCGACTATCCCGCGCTCGTCCGTGCCGATGTCATCGTTACGCCGCCGGCCTACACGAAGCTTCCTGCCAAAGAAACCAAGAACACCCTCAAGGTCACCGCCTTGGAAGGCTCTGACATCGTCTGGCACATCAAGGTGAACAAACCACTCACCGCCGCCGAGCTTTATGGCGAGGACAAGAGCGTCATCGAACTCAAACCCAGCGCTGCCGATGCCACGCTGCTCACGGGCATGATGAAGGCCGAGAAATCGCAGAAATTCCGCCTGCATCTCGTGGACGAGGCTGATCGTGCGAACAAAAATCCGCCGTGGCTCATCGTCACGGTGCAAACCAACCAGCTCGCCAAAATCGAAGTCGTCTTCCCCAAGCGCGATCTCCAAGTCTCCAGCATTCAAGAACTTCCCGTCGAAGCCAAAGTGTCTGACGACCTCGGTGTCACCAAGAGCGGCGCGGTCTTCAGCATCAACGGCAACTCTAAAGAAATCATCTTCAAGCACGCCACCACTGCGCCGCAGAAAAAGCAGGAGGTGCGCGCCGACCTCACGCTCGAAAAAGAAAAGGCTCAGCCGCGTCAGCTTGTCAGCTATTACCTCTGGGCCGAGGACACCGGCCCCAAAGGTGAAGTGCGCCGCAACATGAGCGAGATGTTCTTCGCCGACGTGCGCCACTTTGAAGACATCTTCCGCGAGATGGAAGCACCGCCGAACGAACCCGGCAAACCGAAGCCCAAGAGCGACAAGCTCGTCGATCTCGTCAAACAAATCGTCAACGCCACATGGAAGATCATTCGCGACACCAACGCCGGTCGCGTTATCGAAGCCGCCACGCCTGACATCGACGTGGTGCATCAATCCGTCGGCATCGCCTTGGAGCAGGTCAAGGAAGGCATGGAAGAAGCCGAAGACAGCGAGATCAAACAAGCGCTCACTGAAGCCTGGAAAGCTCTCAAAGACGCCGAACCGCCGTTGCAACAGGCTTCCGCTGAGAAAAAGCGCTCGCCGCTCAATCAAGCACTGACCTTTGAGCAAACCGCGCTCGAATGGCTGCATCGTGCGCAAAGCCGCGAACATCAGGTCATGCGCCAGAACAGCCCGCCACAGCCCGGTGAAGCGCTGCAGGCCAACAAGAACCAGCTCATGGATCTTGAGCTGAAACAGAAGGATCAGCGCTACGAGGAAGAAAAAGCCGCGACTGAGGAACAAACCGCCGAGCAGCAGGAGAACCTGCAGGTGTTGAACCGCCTCAAAGAACTCGCCCGCCGTCAGGAAGCGCTGGCTGAGAAGATGAAGGAGCTGCAAAACCAGATCGCCAAGGCCAAGACCGAGGAAGAAAAGCAGGAACTCGACAACCAGCTCAAACGCCTGCAAGCCGAGCAGGAACAGCTTCTCCGCGATGTGGATGACCTCAAGGAGCGCATGGAGAAGCCTGACAACGCCGCCAACATGGCCGAGGCGAAGGAACAGCTCGACCAGACCCGCGAAAAGGTCATGGAGGCCGCCGAGAAGCTCAAAGAAGACAAACTCACCGAAGCCGCCAACGCCGCCACGCGTGCGCAACGCGAGTTGGAGAAGATGCAGGAAGATTTCCGGCAGAAGACCAGCAAGAAATTCGCCGACGAGATGAAGCAAGTCCGCCAACAGGCTCGCGATGCTGCCGAGAAGCAAAAACAAATCAGCGAGAGCCTGGAAAACCAAAAAGAAGCTTCCAACGAAATCGTGAAAGGCCTGCAAAACGCCGCGCAGAGCCGTCAGGTTGCCGAGCAGCAGGAAAACATCGAAAAACTGCTCAACAACATGCGCCAGCTCAGCGAGCAGGCCGAAGCTAGTGAACCGCTCCTGCATCGCAACCTCTACGACGCCGTTCGCAAAGCACAGACCGGTGGTTTGGAGGAAAATCTCAAAGAAACCCGCGATCAGCTCCGCTACGGCAGCGCCGCCGAAGCCAAAGACGCCGAACGCAAAGCCGCGACTTCCGTGGAGGAACTCAAGAAGGGCGTCGAAAAAGCCGCTGAGAGTGTTCTTGGCAGCGAAAGCGAAGCACTGCGTGTCGCGAAGAACGAACTCGACAAACTTATTCGTGAAGCGCAGGACGCAGCATCACCACAAGGTGACAAGCCGGGCGACAAACCATCCGACAAGAAAACGGCGCAAAACGGCTCACCGCAAAAATCCGATCAGGCAAAAGATGGCGAAGGCAAGCAGCCCTCTGATGATGCCAAGAAAGGCCAAGGCTCCGAGAAACAAACCGCCGACAGCAGCAAGTCCGGCAAAGGCGAGCAAGGCGATCCAAAAGCCAAAGGCGAGGGCGATGCCAAAAAAGGCGGAGCGCCCGGCGAACAGCCTTCCCAAGATCCCAAGATGGCCCAAGCAGGCCAGCAGCCCGGTGAAGGTCAAAAGACTGGCGACGGCAAAGAACCCGGCCAGCAAGGCAAAGAGGGTCAGCAACCCAGCCCCGATGGCAAAGGCCAGGGACAAGCCTCTGCGGAACAACCCAACGGGGAGAAAGGGCAACAACCTGGCAAAGGCGGCCAGCAGCCCGGTAAAGAAGGTCAAGGCATGCCCCAACAAGCGGATGCCAACGCTCCCAAGAGTGAACAGCCCGGCGAAGGCAAGCAACCGGGTGAAGGACAAGGCAAAGGCCAGCAATCAGGACAGGGCCGTGGTGAGGGAAAGCCGCAAACCGCTGATGCCAATCAACCGCGCAACGGCCAGCCACGTCCAGACACCAATCGTGGATCGAACAACGACAACAATCAGCTCGCTGGCGGTCCCACCACGGACCGCGATAGCGACAACGATCGCTCCCGTGCCCCCATCAATGGCGGCGCCGTGCCGCAGTCCCTGTTCTTCGACGATGCCAAGGAGCAGGAAGATCGCAGCGTCTTTACCGGCAACGGCTACGAGCAATGGAGCGACCGCTTGCGCAATGTGGAAGAACTGCTCAATCAACCCGAACTCCGCAACGAAGCCGCCAAGGTGCTCGATCGTGCGCGCGAGCTGCGCATCAACCTCAAACGCAGCAACGAAGCCCCGCAGGTTGCTAGCTTGAACACACGCATTACGCAGCCGCTCATCGAACTGCGCGACCGTGTGGTTGAAGAGCTTTCAAAGAAGGACGCAGGTAAAAATCTCGCTCCTGTGGATCGCGATCCTGTTCCAGCTGAGTTCCGCGACTTGGTGAAGCGTTACTACCAAGAGCTGGGTGCTGGAAAATAAGGAAGTCCGAGATTCTTTGTTGGAATGCAGACTCGACGCTTTCGCGTTGATCATCATACTCCGCGTCGATGCCACTCACGGTTCTGACATTGCGCACCCAAGACGGCGAGCACCGGATTTTATGTCCGCTGCACGCGTCACTGGCGCTCGGCAGCACGCCGGAGTGCGAGATCATGCTCGATGGCGCTGGCATTCTACCGCGGCATTGCGTGTTGTATCGAACTGGCGAAAAGACTTTTCAAATCGTGGCTTTGTTTGCGGCGGCGCAGTTCTCGGTGAATGGCGTGATTTCCAGTGAGCTTGAGGTGGATGTGCCGTTCAAGTTTGGTATCGGCGGCGATGAATTTGAGATCGATCTCGCCTCTGAAGACGAAGCACCATTGCAGGAAGCGGTGGAGGCTGTTCATGGAAACGGAAACCACGAATCGCCCGCAGGTGTGCGATCCAGTCGCCGTGGCTATTTACTGAAGCCGATAGCCTTGAAGCCGCGTGCGCGAGAACGGGTGGGTGAGGTCATCTTGCCGAGTGCTCCTGTGTCTGATGTGGATATTGCGATTTCTTCCCAACCCGCTGCCGTAACAAAGCACACAGTGGAAGTCAGTGCTGAAACGAGCTCTATACCAGATGAAGAAGAATCGTCTTCACTGCTGCTGACGGGGCTGCTGGTCTGCGGAGTGATGATCACAACTATTGTGTATTGGCCACATCATCTGGATCAGCTCTTTCAGGGGCAACCGGCAGCTGAATTGAAGCCGGTGCCAGCCGTGGTTCCGCATCACACGCCACAAGCGATCATTCGTGCCTGCGAAGATTTGTTACATGCAGGTGCGCCGACTCTGGCCTCACATGTGCTGATGCCGCTGGCGGAGGAGGGGAATATCGCGGCGATGCATCAATTGGCACTCGCGTTGCGTGCTTCGGGTCAGTTTGGGGAAGAAGTGGTGTTTCTACTCCAGCAGGCGGCCGAAGGCGGCAGTCGTGAGGCCTTGCGTGACTTTGTGAGTGTGGTCGATGATATGGAGAATGCTTCACGTTACACAGAGGGTGCCTTTACGGGGTTGCAACTGGCGGTGAAACTCGGGGAGACTGCGGCCTGGATGCCGCTTGGAGAACGCTACGAATATGGCAATGGCACGGAGCCTGACATCAAACTTGCGCTGGCAGCTTTTGAGAGAGCCAAAGCTGGAGGAGATTCACGCGCTGATGCTAAACTCTCTGCCACAAAAGAGGCACTGGACCGTGTGGCGGCGTTTGTTCGCTCATGGAACGAAGTCTCTGTGGCACCGCTGCTCGATCATGTAGTGGCAGGGCAGGGGAAGTTTTTCACGCTCGATCACCCACCGATGGATGCGCTGCTGCGTTTGGAAGAGCAACTGCGCGTACGCTGGCCACTGCGGCGCATCAGCGTGGCTGCTGGAGCGAAAGCGGAGGTGGAAACTTTTGATCTCATCAAGGTTTCCCAGCCGTTACAATTCGAATTGCAGCGCGGAGAGCGCATCGCACGAGGCAGAGGCATGCTTACCTGCACGGTGCAGCGCGATCAGGTGGACACATGGCGCATCACGGATGCCGCTGACACGATTGAACCGACCGAATTGCTACCATCGAAAGAACAGTTTATCAGCGCGACCTCTCTGCGCGAATTGAAGCCCGCCTTCAAACCCGAGGAACAAATGAAAGAATCGCGACTGGAGATTCTCGAAAAGATGCGAGGCATCGAGGACACACAGGACTTTAACCCGGCGCTCACTTTGCTGTTAAACGTCGCCACTGAATTCCCACAGGAGACGTTTTGGAAACCTTTTGCCGATACGCTGTGCGACCGCATGGCGCGGCAGTTGTTCGCCGATGGCAAGTGGCTCGACGCCACGTGGGCGGAGCCGGTGCATCAACTCGCGGAACGCGGCAGTGTGTCCGCCATGCTGCTCGAAGGACATTTGCTCGCGGCTGGTTACGGTTTTCAGCGCGATGAAAAGCGCAGCACGGCGCTGTATCAAAAGGCCTTCGAGGTCGGTAAGAGACGCGATGCGCGGTTCTATTATGCCGAGGCCTTGTTTCAGGGGCGAGGTGTGCCGCAGGACATTCCGAAGGCAGGAGCGCTCGCACTGTCGTTCATGACCCGCTCCAAACATCCGCTGGAGGCCTATCTGGCCGCGCATTTGCTCTGGCGGAAAGCGGAGATCGACCCATCGCTCTGGCAGGATGTCTATGACATGCTCTCACGCGTTGCGGACAAGCATCCACCGGCCAAGAATCTCGCGGGTATGGTGCTCTTAAACCACGGTCAGACCACGCGTGAACGCAAAACCGGTTTTGCCGCCATCAAAGCCGCCGCTGAAGAAGGTGTGGTCGAAGCGATGAAGACGCTGGCGAACTGCTACCAGGAAGGCATCGGCTGCGAGAAGGATTTTCTCACCGCGACGACCTGGAAGCAGAAGGCCGCCGTGACGCCGCCGCTGAGAAAGAGGCATTACACGGAGTTTGAGGAGTGATGGGACAAGTGGCTCTTGGGGCTTCGACCTTCGCTATGGTCGTTATCTTTCAGAGCGTTTGATGGATGCGACCCAGCGCCATGAGGATGTAGCTGGTGGTGAGGATGGGGTCGCTTTCCATCCAACGGCCTTCGGTGTTGGACCAGGAGCCGTCGCCTTTTTGGAGATTGAGAAGCTTTTGAGTGATGTCGGCACGCCAGTCGATGAGCTTGCCGTCTTTGGTCTTGATGAAATCGATTTTGGCGATGCTGAGGGCCTTGCTAAGGGTGTGGTAGTAATAGTAAAGGCCTTGGGCTCCGAGGCCGGGGTTTTCGGTTGCGCTGTAGTTGGCGTTGATCCACTCGATGACGGCTTTGACACGCGGGTCTTTGGCATCAAGGCCGGCGTAGATGAAACTGAGCAATCCGGCGTAGCTGATGCTGCCGTAGCTGCGGAGGGAGACGGTGCCGTCGGGGTTTTCGACTTTGGCGCCGCGGGTTTCGGTGGGGTTGTAGATGAAGCCGCCAGCGTCTTTGGGGTCTTTGCTGACCCAGCTTGATTTGTTGCTCTCGGGGCGGTTCTGGCAGCGCTGGATGAAGTCGATGGCGGCACCGAAGTTGAGTTGAGGTTCGTTTTTGGCGGCGTCACCTTTGTCGGCGAGGAGGGACTGGGCGTAGTAGAGGGCTTCGAGTGCGAAGGTGGTGTTGCTGAGGTCGGCGTGGGTGGCTTTTTCTTCGCCGTAGCCGATGCCACCATCAGTAGGGTTGTCCTGCTTGCCTTTTTCGTCGAGGTCGAGCTGGCGGGTGACGAGGTAGCGGCGCGCAGCGAGCATGACTTGCTCGTTTTCGGGTTTGTTGTTCAAGAGCAGAGCGGTGAGAGCGAGCGCGGTATTGTAGGTGGCGCGTGCTTTGATGCAGATGCTGCCGTCGGGCTTGGCGTTGGAGATGAGATAGCGTGTGGCGGCTTCGATCTCGGTTGGAACGGGATCACCAGGCTTGCGGTTGGGATCGAGCATGAAGCCGATGATGGCGAGTCCGGTGATGGCGACGGGTTCTGCTTCGCCCCACTGGCCGGTGGCTTTGTTCTGCTTGGAGCGGAGAAAGTTGAGGCCGCGTTCGACACCAAGGCGGAGCTCCTGTTTAAGGGATTCGTTGCGCGGGGCCTGGGTGGCAGCCTGTGAAAACGCGGAGGCGGTGCCGAGAACCAAGGTGAGGAGGAGGGTTGGAAGTTTCATGATGTGTTAGACTGGAGGTGGATAGAGGGCAGCGTCAATGGTCAAGGCGTCAAGGTGGTCACAGCGGGACGATTCTTGACCACGCATTGGCTGGCCTGGCCACTTCTTGACCGTTGCTACTTCGCGGGCGTGATGATGAGTGACACCTTGGTCTCCTCCGCAGGAATATTGGCAGGCATGCTGATCCAGAGGTCATCGCGGTGGTTGCCTTTAGCGGCGGAATTGATGATGGCGGCACGGTCCACGTAGGTGGAGATGATGGAACCGGTTTGCTCGGCGACGAAGCCGGTCTCGTCGATGAGAGAGCCGTTAAAAATCCAGGTATCGAGATCGTTGGGGGTTTTGCGTTTGTCGATGTCTTGGATGAAGTCGGAAAGCGGTACAATCTTGGTATTGTCGCCTTCTTTCCATTCGACATGGATGGCAAGGCGGTTGGCGCCGGGGGTTTTGGGTTCCGTTTCCTTGTCTTTATAGGGACGCTCTTCTTTTGGGTCGAGTTTGGCTAGAATGCCGAGCGTGGCTGGTTGGTAGTTGGCGAGGAGGAGGGCTAGTTGGATCTGAATTGGGCGGACGGCGGTTTGCAGAATGGTTTCATGAACCTTCTCGCCCTCTTCGTGGCAGAGCGCGTATTCGATGGGAAGTTTCTGGTGCAGGATGTTGCAGGGGATGCGCAATTCGCGTGTGGCTGCGGTGATTTGAATACCGTTGAGGTCAAACACGCCAGGGGATACTTGCTTGAGTAGTTTCTTGGCCTCTTCGAGCTGCTTCGCGGCGTCGGGCTTTGGATTGGCATTTTCCTGAGCCAGCGCGCATGGGAACATCGCGAACGACAGGATGGCTGCGAATATGAGACGGTACATGGTGATAATGAGGGTTGCAGTGGGGAGGACGCCTTAGCAATAACGATCCTTTGGGACAACGATATAAGGATAGGTTTTTTCGGCAGGCGGCTGCTAGAGGTTGGGCAGCTTGTAGGTGCCAAAGCGGAGGGATTGCTCGACGTTTTTCGGCATGACGGCTACGGGCCTTACCTCATAGGTGGGCTGCGGCTTGAAGGCTTTGTCTTTGCGCAGCTTTAGAATGATCTGCAGGGCGAGATCGACGAGGGCGGGCTGTACGATGGTGGCATCGAGCTCGCCTTGACGGACGAGATCAATGCCGCGCTTTTGACCTGAAAGACCGTCCGTGCCGACGATGAATATGTTTTCGCGCTGGCCTGCGGTTTCGGCTGCTTTTGCCGCACCAATGGCGATGGAGTCGTTGTGGGCGTAGATGACATCGAAGTTTTTCTGAAGGCGAAAGGCTTCGGTGGTGATTTGCGTGGCTTTTTCAGCATTCCACTCGGCAGGGGCATCGTGAATGAGAATGACGCCGGGCTGGGCATGCAAGCCTTCGCTGAAACCCTCCGCGATTTCGTTGGTGGGGTAGCTATCCTCGATTCCGCGCAACTGAATGACACGGCCCGTGATTTCTGTGCGGCCCTCTTCATCTGCTTTGCGCTTGAGGGCTTCAAGTATGGTCTGCGCAGCCATTATCCCTACTTGTCGCTGTTCGCTGAAAACGACGCTGGTGCAGCCGTCCTTGATCATACGTTTATCGAGGCCAATGACTGCGATACCAGCGGTCTGCGCCTCGACGATCAAGGCGGCGAGCGCGGGTGGGTCAATGGGGCTAATAAAGATGGCAGCTGGTTTCGTGGTAATGGCCAGGCGGAACTGATCGAGTTGTTGAGTGCTGCTGCCCGCTGCGTCTAATGTGGTTAGCTTATAGCCCACCTCTCTGCCAATGAGCATCGCAAGGCCGTTGCGTTGGAACTCCTGCATGGCGATTCGCGTGTCAGGCAGCAGTAGGATAATTTCAGCCTGTTCGTCTTTGGCAGTAAGACCAGCAGCTTCAAGCATGGATGGCGACGGAGTGGTGCTCGTTTGCTGTTTGACCGCAGTCTGCTGCAGTTTTTTTTCGAGTTTGCCGACTTCTATTTCAACATCAGACTCCTTAGAAGGTCCGCAGGAGGTCAGAATGAGGCTGCAAAAAAGCAGGGCGGTGAAACGAGTTCTGGAGGACATAGTTAGAAACGCAGTCTAGACCAGAAAATCGAGACTGCACAAGTCTGTGAAGGTCACGAAAACGCGCTCAGGCTTTTGCTTGCACAATGATGGGATTGCCACAAACTCCGCCCCTGTTTTACCCCCCCTACCACTCTATTTTTTAATGAGTTATAAAAAGAAAACTGCCGTCGTCACTGGAGCCGCTGGATTCCTTGGTTCGCATCTCACTGATCGCCTATTGAAAGAGGGTTACAAGGTGATCGGCATCGACAATCTTCTGACCGGCAACGTTCACAACATCGAGCACCTCGCCGGGAACGGGGACTACAGGTTCATTCATCATGACGTAACCGAGTTCATCTATCTACCGGGGGATGTGCATCTGGTGTTTCATTTTGCTTCTCCAGCGAGCCCCATTGATTATCTGAAACTGCCGATTGAGACGTTGAAAGTTGGATCCATCGGCACGCATCACGCTCTGGGGCTGGCCAAGGCGAAGGGTGCCACCTTCCTGCTGGCATCGACCTCCGAAACCTATGGTGACCCGCTTGAGCATCCACAGAAAGAAACATACTGGGGTAATGTGAATCCTATCGGCCTACG
>CANIZT010000156.1 GCA_947471905.1 Verrucomicrobiaceae bacterium | reverse complement strand
GCTCGCCCGCAAAGTTCCCGTGCCTGATCACGTCATCGACTTCGTCCTCGAACTTGTTCGCTCCACCCGACCGAACGAACCCGGTGCCAGTGAATACGTCAAATCCATGCTCAGTTGGGGTGCTGGCCCTCGTGCCAGCCAGATGCTCGTCCTTGCTGGTAAAGTCCGCGCCTTGTTACAAGGTCGCACCCATGTCACCACCGACGACATTGAGGCACTCGCGCCCCCTGCCCTTCGCCACCGCCTCGTTCCCACCTTCCACGCCGAAGCCGAAGGCATCACCGTGGATCAGATCATCGCCGAACTGATCAAGAAGACGAAGAAGAGCGAAACCCGCGTGCTGTAACAGCTTTGGAACTCTCCAATCCTGTTCATCCATTCATCATCCCGTCAATCCTGTTTAAAAGAGCGTCGCTAATCCCTTAGCATGGCCACCCTCAGCGACATTCTTCACGCCGAAGACATCACCAGTCTGCAGACGCTGCAGCTCTTCGCGCGCACCGTCGTTGAGGGCTTCACCACCGGCCAGCATGCCTCGCCACACAAAGGCTTCAGCGTCGAGTTCCGCCAGCATCGTCCGTATGTGCAGGGCGATGAGATCCGCCGCCTCGATTGGAAAATCTTTGGCCGCACCGACCGCTTCTACATCCGCGAATTCGACGAAGAAACCAACCTGCGCGCCACCATCGTGCTCGATGCCAGCGGCAGCATGAACTACCGCGGCCAGAAAGGCGCGCTCAAGTTCGACTACGCTCGCAAACTCGCTGCCTCGCTCGCCTACCTGCTCATGAGCCAGCAGGATGCCGTGGGTCTCGTCACCTTCGATTCCAAGGTGCGCGACATCATTCCCTGCCGCACCAAGATCTCGCATCTGCATCTGATGCTGGAGACGATGGTCAAAACGGAACCCGGCAAAGACACCAGCCTTGCTCCCGTCATCGAATCCCTCGCACAGCGCCTTAAGCGCCGTGGCCTCGTTATCCTCATCAGTGATTTCTTCGACGATCCCGCCGCGCTGCTGCAATCCATCGGCGTCCTGCGCAAAAAAGGCCACGAAGTCATCGCATTGCAGCTCTGGGACCGCGACGAAATCGATTTCCCCTTCGGCAACTGGGCGCGCTTCGAAAATCTCGAAAACGACGACGACTTCCTCCTCCTCGACCCCGCCACGATTCGTCAGCGCTACCTCGAAGTTCAGAAAAACTTTGCTGAGCAGCTCAAAGACGGCTTCCGCAAGCATCAGGTCGATTATTTGAGTCTCCCCACGGATGAATCGCACTCCGCAGCCCTACGGAGCTACTTAGCCCTGAGAATGCGATGACCTTTCTCAACGCCATCCTACTCGCAGGCGCAGCGGCTTTCTTGATCCCGCTGATCATACACTTGTTGAACAAGCGGAAGGTCATCACCGTGCGCTGGGGCGCGATGCACCTTCTGCACGAGGTCATCCGGCAGCGGAAGCGCAAGATGAAGATCGAGCAACTCCTGCTCCTCATCACGCGCATCGCTATTCCCATCGTTCTCGCACTCTGTCTCGCGCGCCCAGTGCTCACCGCGCTGCAATCCCTCGGCCTCGGCAGTTCTTCGCTCGTCGTCATGCTCGACGATTCGTTCTCCATGCGCGCCCCCGCCGCGCAGACAACACTCCCCGGCGGCAACGTGATGGAACAAGCACGTCAGGACATGCAGACTATGCTCACGGATCTTCCGAAAGGCTCCAGCGCCCAGGTCATCCTCTCCGGCGGTTCGCCTCGTAAACTCCTCGATCAAGCCACCACCGCGCTCGATCTCGTGCCGAAGAAACTCAGCGATGTGCCCTCCATGTCCGGCCCGTTATCCGCCAACGATGCGTTTCAGAGCGCGACATCGGCCTTGAAGGACTCGCCGAATGCCGCACGCGAAGTTCTCATCGTCTCCGACTTCCAGGAAGCCGATTGGAAAGCCATCGCCGACGGTGCCGCACTCCCCGCCCTCGAAAACCTCGCCAAACAAGAGCCCAAGCCACAGATCACTTTCTACCGCGTCGGCAGTGATCTCGCCGAAAATCTCAGCATCGCCAGCGCCGACATCTCCGCGCTCGTCGCCGCCGAATCTCAGCCCGTTGGTCTTCGCGTGCGCATCAAAAACCACGGCAAACGCCCCTGGCAGGACGTCGCCGTGCATCTCGAAGCCGATGGCGCACGCCTCCGCACCGCACGCGTCTCGCTCGCTCCGGAAGGCGAGGCCGTTTTGTCCTTCACGCATGCGTTCGACAAAGTCGGCGACCACTCCCTCTCCGTCCGCCTCGAAGGCGACAGCTTCGCCGACGACAACGCTTTCCACAGCATCGTCCAGGTGCGCAATCAGCTCAACGTCCTGCTCATCGACGGCAATCCCGGCAAAGACCCGCTCAGCGGTGCCACCGACTTCCTAGACATCGCCCTCACACCGCACACCACTGCCGCCGCCACGCTCAAAGATCTCATCCGCACCAAAAAAATCGACGCCCGCAAGCTGCGCGAGGAAGACCTCCGCCAGCAGGAAGTCATCATCCTCGCTGATGTCCAGCGCCTGCAAGACCGCGCCATGAAGGACATTGATAAAATGGTCAAAGACGGCGTCGGCCTGCTCATCTTCGCCGGTCCCGAATGCGATCTCGATTGGTACAATCGCGAGTTCTACCGCAAAGGCGAAGGTCTATACCCCTCCGCCATCAAAGGCTACGCCCGCGCCGATTCGGACTCCACGCCCGCACGCATCTTAATGCAGCGCTTCACGCATCCCGCCGCGCTTTACTTCAATGACGCTCGTGGCGGTCGCCTCCAGGACGCCGAATTCCGTCACTGGTTCGAATTCACCCCGCAGGGCGACAAAGTGCAGCGCATCTTCAATCTCGATCGCAACGTGCCCTTGATGGTCGAGAAAAAACATGGCCGGGGTCGTGTCATCGCCGCTGCGACCACCGCGAATGCCGAGTGGAGCAACCTCCCGCTCCAGCCCTTCTTCGTCCCGCTCATGCAGCGCCTCACGACCTATCTCGCCACCGAAGGCAGCGCTCCTGCGTGGCAACTCGTCGGCACACCGATCCGCCTCAACCTCGCCAAAGATCTGCTCAACGCCGAATACACCCTACGCGATCCTACCGGCCAGACACAGAAGCTCACACCGCGCAAAGAAGGCGACGACATCCTCCTCGAAAGCCCGCCCATCGCCCAGCCCGGCATTTTCCAGCTAACCCGCACCGGCAGCGACAAACCCACCTTCCACGCCTTCAACGTCGATGGCACCGAGTCCAATCTGAAAGCGCTCTCCACCGCCGACATCCAAAAGATCGCCACCCGCCACGACGCCTCCTTCGCCGATAATTTGCAGTCCTACCAAAAACTCGACCGCACCCGCCGCCACGGCAGCGAACTCTGGCAACCGCTCTTGATCGCTTTACTCGCCCTGTTGTTCTTTGAAGTGCTGCTGCAACAACGCATCGCCAAAGGCTGATTCGATTTTCTTTTCATGAACCCGCAAACCGAAACCACCCTGCGCTTCACCGGCGGCTATCCGCCGCTGCCAGTGATCGTGGTCGCGTTCGGTCTCGCAGCATTGATGTGGTGGCTGTATCGACGTGAACTCAAGTTCGTCGGCAATCGCTTCGCGCAAGTGCCCGCCATTCTGCGTTCGCTCGCCGTTTTCATCCTCGTTCTCGCTCTCGCGGGCCCGGTGCTACGCCACATCACCACCTTGCGCCAGCTTGGCCGCGTCGTCATCGCGGTGGACAGTTCCGCCTCGATGCAGCTCACGGATGGCACTGATGAAGCGAAATCCAAATCGCGTTTCCATCGCGCTGAAGACCTGCTGCTCAAAGGCACCAACCCGCTGCTCAAAAAACTCGCCGAAACACAGGACGTCGAACTCGTCGCCTTGCGCGGCAACAACACGCAGCGCCTCTGGTGGCATCGCCAAGGCGGCAAGGACACCTCGGGCGATCTTCCCACTGCCTTTGAGCTGCCCGCCACCACGCCGATCACCAATCTCGATCAAACACTGCGCTCCGCACTCGGTCCCGCCACCACCGGCACGGCGCTCGTGGTGCTCAGTGATGGCCAGCACAACACCACCGGCTCGCCCGAGGAATTCAGCACTGCGGTCAAAGCCAGCGGCACCTCCATCTTCACCGTCGGCTTTGGCACTGAGGTGCCACCACCCGATCTCTCCTTGCTCGATGTCAGCGCTCCCGAGTCCGTCTTCAGCAAAGAAAATTTCCAGGGCCGCCTCACTGTGAATGACAGCATGCCCGCAGGCGTTCCCGCCAACGTGCGCATTGAAAGCCAGGGCAAGGTGCTGTGGCAAAAAGAGTTCATCACCGACGGCAAAGGCGAAAAAGGTTTCGATTTCATCTTCCCCGTCGCGCAACTGCCTCCGCCTGCTCCCGGTCAGCGCGACAAGACCTTGCGCAGCGTGAATATCCAAATCGCCGCCAGTGGTGATCGTGCCTCGCTTGAAAAAACCCGCTCTAACAATGCTCGTGAGCTCGCCATCCATTTGCTGGAGAAAAAACGCAAGGTCTTGATCCTCGATGGCCGTCCGCGTTGGGAAACACGCTACATTCACAACCACTTTGACCGCGATGATCGTTGGCAGGCCACGCTCATCTTCGATGACATGGCCGACAACGCCGCCAATGGCACGTTGCAGAAAAACTTCCCCAAAACCCGCGACGATCTGCTCAGCTACGACCTCATCATCCTGGGCGATGCCGCTTTGAGCCGCTTCAAGGCCGAGAACCTCGACTGGATCGTCGAGTTCGTCGAAAAACGCGGCGGTGGCCTCATCCTCATCGATGGCCAGCGCGGCAAACTTCATGAGTGGGCCAATGGCAAAACTGCTTCGCTCATACCCGTCAAATTCAACGCTCCGGTCAAAGCCACGCCCACCAGCATCGAACTAACCACCGACGGCCAGCGCTTCGACGCTTTGCGGCTAAGTGACAGCCCCAGCGCCAACACCACACTCTGGCCTACTCTACCCAAAGTGAACTGGCACTCCAACGTAGAGCCTCTCCCCGCCGCCATCACCCTTGCCAAAGCCAATCAGCCGCTCGTCGTCTTCCGCCAAGTCGGAGCGGGCGCTGTGCTCTACTTCGGCACCGACGAACTCTGGCGCTGGCGCTTCCAAGTCGCTGATCTGTATCATCAGCGCCTCTGGATGCAGCTTGGAGCCTGGGTCGCTGCACCGCCGTTCCAGATTGATCAAAAGAAACTCTCTGTCGGCACCGACCGTCTGCGTTACTCGCCCGGTGAATCCTCCGAAATCCGTGTGCGTGTCCGTAATGACAAAGGTGACATCATCACCGATGCCCAACCGCGTGCTTACTTGCTCCACGACGGCAACGAAGTCGCCACGCTCCAGCTTGAGGCCGATCCCACCCACATCGGCGTCTATCGCGCACTCACGCCGCCGCTCAAAGCTGGCACCTACGAGATCGCCGTCGCTGAAAGCCCCAGTGCGCCGCGCAGCGACGCCCGACTCTCGCTGCACGTCTCCGACACCGGCAATCCCGAGTGGGCCACGCTCACCATGAATCGCATGCTGCTCGAAGCCATGGCCACCAACAGCGGCGGCCGTTTCCTGCGCGAAGAACAAGCCGCCACCGATCTGCCCAATCTTCTGCAAACCCTCGACCGCAAACAAGTCATCACTAAAGAAACCATCCTTTGGTCGAGCTGGTGGTGGTTCGGTGCCGCGATCCTGCTCCTCACCATCGAGTGGCTCATGCGCAAGCGCTTGAAACTCGTCTGAGATCGGAGTCCCGGCTTCAGCCGGAAAACCTCACGCAAAATCATCACGCCTACAATTCAGCCACCTGCCTCTCTCACCGCCTGAGGCGGAACTCCGATTATGACTGACCGTGCTCAGCTTGCCGTTCGCGTGACGCCAAACGCCAAAAAATCCGCGTTCGCCGGCTGGACCGCCGATGAAAAAGGACGCCCCGTGCTGCTGGTGAAACTCAACGCCCCACCGGTCGATGGCAAAGCCAACACCGAACTCCTGCGCTTCCTCGCCGAAGCTCTCGATTGCGCCAAAGGCCAGATCACCCTGCTACGCGGCACCTCCAGTCGCCAAAAGACAGTGGAGCTACCCGCAGCAGTGATGGAACGACTGCCGAAGTAACCCTGTTCCTGCGGAACAGGCATCCCTTGTTGCACAGCAACAAGACTACTTTGCTCAGCCTCGTGCGCGCTCCAGCAGGTTCATCATGAGGAAGGACAACATCAGGGCTGTTTGCTCGCCTGCATTGGCTTCACCGGTCGGCTCCAGTTTGAAGAGGCCTTCGAAGAACGCGGGTTGCTTGGTCAGACGGAAAGTCGGAGCGTTGCCTTCGACGCGACTGGCGATGTAGCTCGGATGCAGCATGTAGCCAGCAAACATTCCCACGACCGGAATCCCGCTCACAAAGCCATCGAGCATCTTGACCCATGGATTCTCCTCCTGGATCGCAAATGTAGCCGATTGCGCTCCTGGAGCGAAGACATCGTAGTGCGCCTTCCACAGTGATTTCATGCCACGCCGGCCGATGGCCCCGAGCACTTCACCGGTGGGCGACTTGAAGGTGTAACGTGCCGACCAGTCGATGATGCGATCCGCTTCAATGGTTGCCATGAGTTGCTGCATCGTGTCATCCGTGAACACCTCCACCTTTTCTTTGAAGCGGAAGAGCTTCTGCTTCACATAGCAAATTGTTTTGCCGGTGGCGTCCGTCACATAGATTTGCGGAGCGAGGGCGATGAGCTTGAAGCGAAACGTGATCGGGTAGTTCATGAGGCCGCCAAGGTGGCTGCAATCATCGCGCTGACAAGCACCCAGCAGTGTTTTCACTCCCGCAACGCTCTCTCACAGGTTCATTTTGGATCTGCTGATAGTGAGCTGGGCCGCCGCATGACAAAACAATCACAATCCAGCAGGCGGAATTTCTTTACAGGAGAGACATCAGACGGCTAAGCAGAGTTGCGGCTTTGGTGATGGCATTGGAGCAGGCATATCCAACATACCCACACTATGAAACGCATACTCCGCTCCCTTCTCCTCCTGGCTGTCACTGCGGTGACGGCTTCCACGACTCAGGCCGCGCCCGTCACCTACACCTTCACCGCCACGTTAGCTGATGTCGATACCCCCTACTTTAACCCCTACTTCGGTGTCACCCTCACGGGTACGGTCACGCTGGATCCCAGCGCCATACCCATTGTTATTGCCCCCATTTATATTGATGGGGAGTATCGCAAATGGGTTGACGGTGCTTTTACCATCAACATCATTACCGACACGGGCTACATGGCGGGAACGGCGGATGGCGGCACTACCTCCTTCGAAAACTCTGATATTCCGCTTTATACAGCTGTCGAGGATCGTTCTCCGTTGGTCTAAGAACGATGGAGTTTCCGAACGCCTAATAACTCTTTATAACTCAGATGTGAATCCTGACGGCCTTGCTGCAGTCCCCAGTCCATGGACTCCATTAACGGGAACAGCTGGACGTTTCTCCATTGAAGAGTACAACATTTCGGGAGTATTTAATACAGCCAATTACAGGATTGTCACTTTTGCCCCAGTGACTCCTGTTTCAACCAACATCTTCATCGATGGCAAGGACACCGGCATCAAAGACTTCAGCTATCAGAGCCAGTTGGTGTCCGCGATCCTCGCAGGCTACGCGGCCAGCGCCAAGAACCACGGCGACTATGTCAGCAGCGTTGAAAAGCTGGTGGAAAAACTCCTCAAAGCCAAGTTGCTGACCAAAGCGCAGGCTGAAACCCTCAAGCAAGCCGCAGCAAAATCGAGCATCGGCCAGAAGCCCAAAAAAGAGAAGAAAGACAAAGGCGACAAAGACAAAGACGACGACTAAAAGTTCAGCCGCTGCATTTCACTCCCAGAAGCCGCATTCCTGACCGCAGGGTGCGGCTTTTTCTTGGCAGCTCACTTCGCCAAGCTTCCCAACAATGCCTTGGCGCACGCCGCCGCAAACTCCGGCGCGTTGATCTCGCATTCCATCTCAATGAGCGGAATGCCGGGGCGCAGGTGCTGGCGGATCGCATCAAACAACGCCGCATCGGCGGTGGCATCATGGAACGGCTTGCCAGCAGCACTGATGATGCTGATGGCCTGCAACGGCAGTAGCACGGTGACGGGGCCGCGATACGCATTCACCTTCTCGGCCAGAATGCGGCCCAACTCGGCGCATTCGGCGGCGTTGGTGCGCATGAGCGTGACCTGCGGGTTGTGAATGTAGAAGGTGCGACCGTCGAACTTGGCGGGAATCGTCGCCTTTTCGCCAAAGTTGACCATGTCGAGGCATCCCGGTGTCACGATGGCCGGAATGCCGGCTTTGCCTGCGGCATCGAGTCGCGTGGGTCCGGCACCGAGGATGCCGCCGACGAGTTCATCGGCCCACTCCGTCGTCGTGACATCGAGAACGCCCGCGAACATGCCGCTTTCAATGAGCGACTCCATGATCTTGCCGCCGGTGCCGGTGGCGTGGAAGACGAGCACTTCGTAACCGGCGTCTTCGAGGATTTTCTTCGCCATGTTCACGCATTCGGTCGTGTTGCCAAACATCGAGGCGGCGATCAGCGGCTTGTCATCCGCCACTGGCACGGCCGTTTCCACCATGCCGCAGATCGCACCCGCCGCACGGGCCAGCAGCACGCGGGAGATGCGGTTCATGCCGCTGACATCGACGATGCTCGGAAACATCACGATGTCCTTCGTGCCGACATACGGCGCCACATTGCCTGCGGCGAGCGTGGAGACCATCACCTTCGGAAAACCGACCGGCAGAGCCCGCATCGCCGCCGTGCCGATTGCCGTGCCGCCGCCGCCGCCGAGGGAGATGACACCCTGCACCTTGCCGCTTTCGACCAGGGCCGACAAAAACACCGCCGCTGCTCCAGCCATCGCCGTCACGGCCTCGCCACGATCCTTGCGCGCCATGATGCCTGCCAGATCGACGTTCCCCGCCGCCGCGACCTGTTCCCGCGTCACATCCGGCTGCACCTGCGGCGCTTCACCGCTGCCGGTGTCGATGAGCAGCGTCTGATGCCCGCGGGCGCGGATGATTTCCGCCACGTAGGCGTGTTCGTGACCTTTGGTGTCGAGCGTGCCGAGAACTGCGATGGTTGCCATGATCTCAGGATAAAAGCGGGCGCAGGAAGAACAGCAACTGTTTCACACCACCTCCTATCCGCCGTCCACCGCCCAATTTCCTCCCCCTCCGGCGTTGACCGGCTCTCCCCGCTTTGCATAGACAAAGTGACCCCACCATCATGTCCCAAGCCGTCTTCCGTTCCATTCCCCTCCGCGACGTCACCGCTGACCAGCTTCTCGATCTCTCGAAGCGCATGAAGCTCTCGCTTTCCAAGGCGGACATGCTCGCGGTGCAGAAGATTTACCAGGATGAGGGCCGCGAGCCGACGGATGTCGAGATGGAAGTCATCGCGCAGACCTGGAGCGAGCACTGCAAGCACCGCATCTTTGGCGCAAAGATTTATCACACGCTCAATGGCCAGCAGGAGGTCGTGGACGGCTTGTTCAAGACCTACATCCGCAATGTGACCGAGGAGATTTGCAAAACGAAGCCTGACTTCGTGCTCAGCGCCTTCGAGGACAACGCGGGCTTTGTGAAGCTCGATGACGACAAGGCCGTGTGCCTCAAAGTGGAGACGCACAACCACCCCAGCGCCATCGAGCCCTACGCGGGTGCCAATACCGGCCTCGGCGGCGTGATTCGTGACATCCTCGGCGCGGGCAAGGGCGCGAAGCCGGTCGCTTCCATCGACGTGTTCTGCTTTGGCCCGCCCGACATCGAGCAGGATCAAATCAAGGCGAAGGACGTCATCCATCCGCTCGGTGTCATGCGTGGCGTGGTGCGCGGCGTTCGCGATTACGGCAACCGCATGGGCATCCCCACCGTCAATGGTGCGATCCAGTTCGACGACACCTTCATCTACAACCCG
>CANIZT010000155.1 GCA_947471905.1 Verrucomicrobiaceae bacterium | reverse complement strand
GATGGCGTGACGCTGGTCATATCGCCGTTGATCGCGCTCATGAAGGATCAAGTGCAGGCGCTGCGGGCACGAGGCATCGCGGCAGCACGATTGGATTCATCGCTTTCGGCCGATGAAGCAGCGCAGGTCTTTGAAGACATGCGCAACGGTACGCTGAAGCTGCTCTACATCGCCCCGGAGCGGCTGATGAATGAAAATTTCGTCGAGCGGCTCAAGCGCCTCAAGATTTCGATGATGGCGGTCGATGAAGCGCATTGCATCTCCGAGTGGGGACACAATTTCCGCCCGGAATACCTGCGCTTGGCATTGGTGGCAAAGGAACTCGGCATCAAGCCCGTGCTTGCACTCACCGCCACGGCAACGCCATCGGTGGCGGCGGATATTCGCCGCGCGTTTGATATCGAGCAGGCAGATCACGTGCAGACCTCGTTCCTGCGGCCGAATTTGTTCTTCCGCATCACGCCTTGCACTGCACTACAGCGTCTGCCGGTGCTTACGAATTTGCTGCTCAAGCGCAAGGTTCCTTCCATCGTCTATGTGACGCTGCAACAAACTGCAGAGCACGTCGCCACGCATTTGCAGAAGAGTGGCGTGAACGCGCTCGCTTACCACGCTGGTTTGCCCGATGAACATCGCCATGCGGCGCAGGATGCGTTCATGAGCGGAGAAACAGATGTCATCGTCGCCACAATCGCCTTCGGCATGGGCATCGATAAAGCGGACATCCGCGCCGTTTATCACTACAACCTGCCGAAGACGCTCGAAAACTACTCACAGGAAACAGGGCGTGCAGGTCGCGATGGCAAAACGTCGGTTTGCGAACTGCTCGCCTGTGCGGACGACTGCATCGTGCTGGAAAACTTCACGTTTGGAGACACACCGACGCCACAGGCCATCCGCCAGCTTCTGGATCATCTGCTGCTGCAAGGTGGTGAGTTCGACATCTCGATGTACGACCTCGCGCATGCCACGGACATTCGTCCGCTGGTCATTGAAACGGTCATTACCAACCTCGAACTCGATGGCATCCTGCGTCCGCTCGGCTCTTTTTACGCCAGCTATCAGATCCGCTTCATCCAGCCTGAGGCGCGCATCCTTTCCGGCCACAAGCCGGAGCGACAAGCGTTTTTGCGTCAGTTGTTCCAATGCGGCAAGCGCGGCACCAAGTGGATCACGCTCAATCCCGACGAAGCCGCCACCGAACTCAATGAACCGCGTGACCGCGTGCTCAAAGCGCTCACCTACCTGCAAGAGTCCGGCGACATCGAACTCAAGCCCAGCGGCAGTCGCCAGAAGTATCGCCTCGCCGAAGACGCGCATCGGCGTGATCCGAAGGAGATCACGAAAAAGATGCAGCAGCTCTTCGTTGAACGCGAGGCACGCGATGTCGAACGCTTGGGCGAAGTGCTCAACTTTGCTCAGCATCGCGGCTGTCTCACACGCTGGCTGTTGAACTACTTCGGCGAAGCCATGGAAACCGATTGCGGCAACTGCACGAGCTGCAAAGAGCGCGAAAAAGGCCTTACCGATGATTCACCCCGAGAAATCCCGCAATCCGCCACGCCGCGGATCACCGTCGAGCACGTCGCCGCCATCCGTGAAGTCATCGCCGAGCGCAAAGCCGCGCTGCGATCGTCACGACAGCTTGCCCGCTTCCTATGCGGCCTCACCAGTCCCGCCACGAGTCGCGAGCGACTTGGCAGGCATCCCAGCTTCGGTTTGCTTGAACGCATCCCGTTTGGCGATGTGCTGGCGCAGACGGAAACCATGCTGCGATAAGAATTCCTTGTCAGAACGACGGATTTTTGGCGATATGGTTATCCACCATGCGCCTTCTCTCACTTCTCCCCATCCTCTTCATTGCCGTCAGCCTTCGTGCTGAGTCCTTGTTGCCTCCCAACGCTCGCGTCGCTGTCATTGGCGACAGCATCACGGAGCAGAAGATTTATTCCAAATACATCGAGACCTACCTGCTGGCCTGCACGGGGCGCAGTGACATCCATGTGTTCCAGTTTGGCTGGAGCGGTGAGCGGGCGGGTGGTTTTGCGGCACGGCTTGAAAACGATCTCGCGGTGTTCAATCCGAACGTCGCCACGACTTGCTATGGCATGAATGACGGCAGCTATGTGCCGTATGCGCCGCAGATCGGGGCGGAGTATGAGAAAAACATGCGCCTGATCGTCGCAGGGCTCAAAAAAGTCGGTGTTCAGGTCATGGCGCTGGGTTCGCCGGGCGGAGTTGATCCCGATTACTTCAAACGCCCTAACATGGAAGGCAGCGTGTATAACGATAACCTCGCCCACTTGCGCGACATCGCGAAAAAGCTCGCCGACGAGAACCATCAGCCTTTTGCAAACGTGCATGACACGATGATCGATGCGCTCGGCAAGTCGAAGGCTGCGTTGGGCAAGGAATACGGTCCGTTTGGTGGTGACGGCTTCCATCCGGCACCTGCAGGCCAGCTCTTGATGGCTCAGGCATTTTTGAAAGCGCTCGGCCTGAAGGGTGAGATCGGCGTGATCACGGTGAACATGAAAGGTGAAAGCAATGTGAGCCCCGGACATCAGATCAAGGGCGGCAAAGCGGGCACGCTGGAGCTTGAAAGCACAACCTATCCCTTCTGCTTCGATGCTGATCCAAAGAACGCCAACAGCTCACGCAGCGTCCTGCCCTTCAGCAGCTTCAATCAAGACCTCAACCGCCTCGCGCTGCATGTCATCGGTCTTTCCAGCGACAAAGCCAAAGTCACTTGGGGTGCTGAGAGCAAGGAGTTCACTCGGAACCAACTCGAAGACGGCATCAACCTCGCCGCTGAGTTCTCCAAGACGCCATTCGACGCGGCTTTCATGGATTTGCTGGGTGCCGTGGCTACGAAGCAAAACTTCGAGACCCTCGCCATCAAGAACCTCGTTACCAATTTCCGTGGCTTCGCGGCGGATGCAAAGGAAGATCCTGAATTCGGTGCAGCGCTGGACACCTTGAAGAAAAAAGTCGGTCAAAAGCACGCGCAGCTCGACGCCAACGTGCGCACCTTCCTGAAGCCCGTCACACACACGATCAAGGTCGAGGAGGTGCGCTAAGTCATGCAACTGGCCGATTTGAAATGGAGCGAAGTCGCTGCCCTGAGCCGCGACACACCAGTGATCTTCCCCGTGGCAGCGCTCGAGCAGCACGGCCGCCACATGCCGGTCTTCACCGACAGCATGCTGACGAACGAACTCATCCGCCGAACCGAGGCAGCGATGGGTGAGCGCGTGTTGATTGCGCCGCTGATGTGGTTGGGCAATTCCCATCATCACATGGATTTTCCCGGCACGTTGTCAGCGGAACCGCGTGTGTATCTCGATCTGCTCAACGGCTTGATGGACAACTTCATCGCCCACGGCTTCAAGCGCCTCGTCTTCATCAATGGCCACGGTGGCAATGACATCCCTGGCAAACAGGCCGTATTCGAGACGCGGCAGAAATACCGCGACCGCAAAGACCTGATGCTGCTCTTTGCCACCTACTGGAATCTCGGTGCCGAGCCATGGACGCGTGATCCTTCGATTCAACAACGCGTCATGGGCCACGCCTGCGAATGGGAGACCAGCATGGTCCTGCGCCTGCGCCCCGAACTCGTCGGCGATCTCACAAAGACCAATGATGTTCCTTTTGGTAACGCCTTTGAGCCCGCGAGTCGCGGCTGGATCATGACCGACCGCAGCGAACCCGGCCACGTCGGCGATCCGCGTTCTGCTACGGCGGAGAAGGGCGAGGTGCTGTTCCAATGCTTCACCGATGAAGTCGTGAAGATGCTTGAGCGCGTGATCGCGTGGGATGGAAAGAGCTGGGATGGATAACTACGACAATTTCATGAACCGCTCTCCCGCTTGGAAATGGTACATCTGCGGCCTGCTGTTGCTGGCGACGATGATCAACTACATGGACCGCCAGACGCTGTCGAATGCGGCGGCGGCGGTGAAGGCGGAGTTCAGGCTAGATGATTTGCAGTATGGCAATCTGGAGACCGCCTTCGGCCTCGCCTTTGGTGTCGGCTCGCTGGTGTTTGGATTTCTGTGCGAGCGCTTCAGCCTCCGCTGGATGTATCCAGTCGTGCTCGGCGGATGGTCGCTGGCGGGCTTGTTGTCCTCGTGGTCGGCGGACTATCATCAGTTCATGGCCGCCCGTGTGATGCTGGGCCTGTTCGAGGCCGGGCACTGGCCGTGCGCGCTGAAGACGACCTTCCGCCTGCTGCAACCGAACGAGCGCATGATGGGCAACAGCGTGCTGCAAAGCGGCGCTTCCATCGGCGCTATCATCACGCCGAGACTTGTGCTCTGGCTCTCGCAAGGTCATCCCCAGGGCTGGCGCTTCGCCTTTCAGGTGATCGCGTTGGTGGGCGTGCTCTGGATCGTGCTCTGGATGGTGTCGTTCCGCCTGCAAACGACGGCGGCAACCACTGATGAAGGCGATCAAAAGCCCGATTCCGTGTCGCTGCTGCCGATCATCTTCGGCAAAAAGTTCTGGGCCATCGCGCTGCTGCTCGTCGGCATTCAGATTCCATGGCAGATCATTCGTGCCTGGCTGCCGCTGTTTCTGCAAGAGGGCCGCGGCTACGATGCTCTCAGCACCGCGAACTTCGTCTCGGTCTATTACATCGCCACGGATGTCGGCTGCCTCCTCGCCGGCATCCTGTCGATGCAGCTCGTGAAACGTTTCTCCATGTCGAGCCACATGGCGAAGCGCCGCATCTTCAATGTCGCCGCCGTTCTCGCATCGCTGACGATTTGCATCCCGTGGCTTGGTAAAAGCCCGTTGCTGCTGGGACTGCTGCTGGTGGTAGGAGCTGCGTCGCTGGCGATGTTCCCATGCTACTACAGCTTCGTGCAGGAACTGAGCGCCGAGCATGTGTCGCGGCTGACAGGACTCTTCAGCATGTGGGTGTGGCTCACCACTTCGCCGATGCAATCGCTCTTCGGCTGGCTCCGAGTGCATCTCGGCAGTTACGATCCCGCTCTTGCGCTTACCGGACTCACGCCCTGGCTCGGCGTGATCGCGATGAAGCTGCTGTGGGATCAGTCCAAATCCTCGATCACTTCCTCTTCACCTTCATCGGCGTAAATGCCTTGGGCGATGACGCGGTCGGTCACTTCATCGAGATATTTACTTAGCACATTGCTGAGTTCGATGAATTCGGGCCAGAGCGTTTCCTCCACAAAGCTGGGTGGCACTTTGACCATGACAGTGGTGCGACGCTGACGGGCGCGACGATATGGTTTAAGCGAGTAGCGGCGCAGTAGCGCGATGAATAGCTTTTTCGACCAGCCATCGACCAAGATGAACTTGTACTCGATGGGGCGATCCACTTTGGCGGTTTCACCGAGGCGGCGTTTGATGCGGGCGATGGCTTCCGCAGCAGCTTCTTTTTCACCGGGCGTGGTGGCACCAGAATAGAGGCGCTCGATTTTGCGGAGCTTGTCGAGAAGGTCCTGTTCGCGCATGCGGGCCTAATTTATGAGGCACGACGAATGCCGCGCGTCGCCAGAATGTTGCGCACGAGGCGAAGCATGTCAGCAGGCTCGTAGGGCTTTGGCAGCACGGCAGCGAAACCATAAGAGGCGGGTTTGGACATGACGGGATCGTCGGAGTAGCCGCTGGAGACGATGGCGAAGACTTCAGGGTCGATGGCGCGGAGTTTTTCCATCGCGCGGACGCCGCCCATGCCGTTCGGAATGCTGAGATCGAGAATGACGAGGTCGAAGGCGCGACCTTGCGTGATGCTTTCCTGATAAAGCCGCACGGTTTCGCTGCCTTCGGCACTTTCGGTGACATCGAAGCCGTTGCTGGTGAGATTACGCACGATCAAGGAGCGCACGAGCGGATCATCTTCGAGCACGAGGATGCGCGGATTGGCGGCGGCGAGTTCGGGTGGGGCGTCGAAAACCTTGCTGAGGCCGAAGGCGTCGGCTTCCTCGGCATCGGAGTCGAGCGGGAGGTAGAAGCGCACGGTAGTGCCGCGTCCGAGATCGGAACGCACGGTCAACGAACCGCCGTGGGCTTTGGCGATGGACTCGCAGACGGTGAGGCCGAGGCCGGTGGCGTTGTCGGCTTTGCGCGTGCTGAAGTAAGGCTCGAAAATGTGTGTCAGATGATCAGGCGCGATGCCTTCACCTTTGTCTTCGACTTCAATCGCAAGACCGGAAGGCTGGAAGTTCGTGTCCGTGACCATTTCGCCGGGGAACATCTCGGAGTGATCGGGTGCGAAGCAGCGGATGATGATTTCGCCACCGTTCGGCTGGGCCTGCTCGGCGTTGCGGATGAGATTGCTCAGCAGGCGGCGAACCTGGCCGCCATCAATGGCGATCTGCGGCAAACCGGGCTGCACTTCGATGCGGTACTCGATGCGATTGGCCCGAGTGTGATGCGTGAAGAAGGTGTCGATGAGATCGCCGAGGCGGACGAGCGCTTTGATCGGCGCACCGCCACGAGCGAAGGTGAGGAGCTGCTGGACGAGGTTCTGCGCATGGAGCGTGGCCTGCTTGGCCGTGTGCAATTCGGGCAAGGTAATGGCATTGCGCAGGCGCATCTCGGCCAGCGAGATGTTACCGAGCAGGACGGTAAGCAGGTTGTTGAAGTCGTGCGCGAACCCACGAGCGAGGAGGCCAAGGGATTCAAGGCGGTCGATACGGTTGCGGCGTTCGGCTTCTTCACGACGAGCGGTGACATCCTGCACGAGTAGCAGCAGGCCTTCACCAAAGGGATAGCCGCGCAGTTCGAGCCAGACCTGCTTTTCGTCGAGGTAGAGTTCGCGATTCACCGTCTCACGATGCAGCATGGCATGCGCGAAGGCCTCATGATGCAGTTCACGCGTGGCGGAGGGCATGATGTCCCACAGCGAGAGGCCGAGCATGTCCGGTAAAGTGCGATCAAAGAGCCGCAGGGCACTGGCATTGGCATACGTCACACGCCAGCGGGCATCGAGAGCGAAGAGCGGATCAGAGATGCTTTCGACGACATCGACGAGCGGTGCGCTGCTGCGATTGGTCTCAGGTTTGGCAGCCAATGCTGTCGCAGCGGAACGAAACAGGATGATGAGACCGGTGAGATGGCCTTGGGCATCGCGCAAGGGTGCAGTGCGGTCTTGAATGGCGACCCGTTCACCCAAACGAGTGGTGAGATAAACCGTGCGCTCGCTGGTTTGGGCAGATGATTCAGCCGTCAAGACATCGGCAGGTTCGCCACTGCTTTGAAAAATACGGAACACTTCGTTCAAGGAGCGACCCACGGCTTCCTGCGTATTCCAACCGGTGACACGGGCGGCCGCTGGATTCATGAACACGACACCACCCGACAAGTCGGCGGCAATGACGCCATCAGCGAGGCTTTGAAAGGCCTCGAAGTAACTGTGCTCACGGCGCTGGCGCTCGTTCTCTTCGAGATGCCGCTGGGCCGCAACTTCGACCGTGAGGCGCAGTTCATCATGATTGAAGGGCTTCAGCAGGTAGCCATGCGGGTGTGTCTGCCGCGCACGGGCCACGGTGTCGAGATCAGCACAGGCGGTGACATAAACGATGGCGATGCGACTGCGAAGCTGTAGTTCGCGTGCCGTGTCAATGCCGTCGAGTTGGCCAGCGAGGTGAACGTCCAGCAGGACAAGGTCAGGCCGCAGTTCTTCGAAGCGTTCGAGAGCTTCTTCACCAGAGGCGCAGATACCAACTACAAGGTAGCCGAGTTTGCCGAGCGATGCGGCCATGTCGCAACCGACGAGGCCTTCGTTTTCGACGATCAAGATGCGGATGCGGTCGGAATTGGTCATTTCCCTATTGATTGGACTATTCTAATCGAGATAAATTAGAAACGCCATAAGAAATCTATCCCCTTTCTCTAGCGAATCGAGTTCCGCATGATTCAGGCCACCACAGCACGGACTGCCGAGATTAGTTGGTGGACATGGCCGGACCGTTCTTTCCCGGCGGGAAGTAACTGATGTCGAGACCCTCTTTGCGCAGGGCTTTCTTCACATCTTCGGCAAGCTGGGCATAGGTGCGTTCACGCATGAGATGTTTTTTGACGGCAGCCTGTTCTTCTGCGGCGCTTTTTGCGTTCTGCACCTCGCGCAGGTAGGCGATGACGTTCACGGCATCGCCTTTGCCGTCGAGGTGATAAAAGTAATAGGTCAGCAGACCGGCGGAACCGTAGTTTTCCTGGGCGGCTCCGCCTTTGCCAAGGGCTGCGGCCCAGCGCCCGCCCTCAATAGTCATGAGTTCTTCCAGATCGATCATGGTGTAGCTTTTGCCACCACCGGCGTAGTTCATTTTCTGCGCATAACCTTTCAATTGCCGGTTCAAGCCAGCGAGGCTGAAGCGTCCATTGCGGTTGTAGTCGAGCATCTCGACATACTCGGCGCTGCCTTCGATATACCAGGTGGGCAGCACGCCCAGCCAGTGGTTCATCATCTGGTGGGTTATTTCATGGATCAGCGTGGCGTTGTCATCGTCATTGTTGTTTTCCAACGAGACGCGACTGCCGACCATTTTTACACCGAGGCTGGAGAGGGGCACCATGAGTGCTTTTTTGCCGGACATGTACACACCCGCGGAACCTACGACGCCGCCTTCCGACATGTAATCTTCTTTGCTGGTGAACAGGCGTGCGAGAAAGATCTCACGCAGCTTTTCGGGCGTTGGTTTGAGATCCAGCGGCAGCATGCAGTTCAGCAGCCAGGTGGACTCAAAGATGCGGCCAAACTCACGCACGACGTTGGAGCCGAGTTTGGAATCGCACTGAAATTCGTAGTGTGGCGAGCGGTAGATGAATTGCTTGGTTTCGGTGTCCTCTTTGACCACCGTGACTTCGGGCCGGTCTTCCAGCGAAACCGTACGCGGCCAAGTCGCGCTCGCAGCGGGAGCGCTGGAAGTCGATGTGGCGGCAGTGGGAGATGGCGCTGCCAGGCCTTTCGCAAAGGCCTGGTCTGCGGCGGACAAACGTGCCAGCGGGATGGTGAAGGTGCTGCCGTTGGCCATGCGAATCTTCACGCCGTCACTTTCCAGCGCCACGAACACGGCATCGATCTTGCGGCCATCCGTGCTCGTCCAACTACGCATGGCAGGGGCGGTGGTTTGTGCCTGTGCAAAGACGGACAACAATGCGGCGGCAGCGAGGCACCAGTGGTTGGAGAGCTTCATTGGGCTGATTTTGGGAGAAGCGCTGCCAAATGTCGAGCACTTAGGCAATCCGGCATGACGCGAGAACTTGGAAAAAATGAGCCAGGCAGCACTTTTTTCTCGCCAATACCCCTTCGCAAAAATTATCTTCCCCACGTCATATTTTAAAACTCGCCATGAAAACCATCACTTATCTCCTCTCCATCCTCGCTTTCAGCTTCTCGCTCTCTGCCGCCGAGACGACGCCCAAAAAGAAAAGTCCAGCCAAACCCAAAGCTCCCGCTGTTGAGGAGGCTAAGCCTTCCGCCAAGGTCGAAGCCATCGCCAAGACGCTGACGCCGTCCCAACGCACTAAACTGCTGGGCCTGCTGAATGAAGGGGATGAGAAGGCGCTGATGACGATCCCTAACGTGGGAGAAACCCGTGCTGCCGCGATCAAAAAGGCACGTCCTTTTGCCGATGTGACAAACGTCATGAAAGTCGAGGGTATTGGCGAGGCAACCTTTGCCGAAATGGTCGCACATGCAAAGGCGGGCTTCCCGCAGCCGGAAAAGAAGGAAGCCAAGGAAGAAACGACCGAGAAAAAGAAGGCTCCAGCCAAATCCAAGACCACGCCCAAGAAAAAGGACACGAAGTAGCCTGTAGGCTGTTTCGTGGTCAGGGTACGTTGCAGCGGCCGAAAATTCATTCCAAGGACCATTTGGCCGCCGCCTTGTGAAATTTTTCACAAATAGCGGTTGCCGCTCTGCGGGACGCTCGGATAATCAAATTCGACTCTCCCTGCGGCTCCCTGCTTTTTCATGGCTACCATCACTGTACAACGCCCCACTCTTGCCTGGCATGAACGCTGGTTCATTT
>CANIZT010000154.1 GCA_947471905.1 Verrucomicrobiaceae bacterium | reverse complement strand
GCATCGGCAAAGGCATCCGCACCTCACCACGCGATGCCTTGCTCGCTGCCTCCGTGCCATCAGACCAACGCGGTGCTGCTTTTGGCGTGCAACGCATGATGGACAACGCGGGCGCGGTGGTCGGTCCGCTCATTGCGTGGAGCTTGCTGAATTGGTTTACCGGCGATTTCCGCGTGCTGTTCTGGATCGCCGTCATTCCCATGTTCGGGGCGATGATTGCTTTGATTTTTGGAGCCAAAGAGCAGGCTCAGATTTCATCCGAGGTCAAACCTGCGGTCATCGTTGCTTTCAACATCACGCCAGCCTTCAAGAGCTATCTCGGCGCCGTGTTCCTGTTCACACTCGGAAATTCGAGTGATGCTTTCCTGCTGCTGCGCGCACAAGCCGTGGGTGTCCCCGTCAGCAGTCTCCCTTTGCTCTGGATGGCGCTACATGTGGTGAAGTCTGCCAGCAGCTACCCTGCAGGCGTGCTCAGCGACCGCATCGGTCGGCGCGGCCTCATCGTCGGTGGCTGGTGCGTGTATGCGCTGGTTTATCTTGGTTTCGGCTTTGCCAGCCAGGCCTGGCACATCTGGGCGCTGTTTCTCGTCTATGGCATCTTCTACGGCATGACAGAATCCACCGAGCGCGCCTTGGTCGCCGACTTCTACCCCGATACCCAGCGCGGTCGTGCCTTTGGCAGTTTCAATTTCATCACAGGCATCGGTGCCCTGCCTGCCAGTCTGCTCATGGGCTGGCTGTGGACTGCATTCGGGCCTGTTGTCGCCTTTGGCACTGGTGCTGGACTGGCCCTCTGTGCTGCCACTTGGTTTCTTTTCATGGTGAAGCCGCAAACGGTATCGCGTGAGTAATGCCAGTGGATGGGTGGAAAAGGAATGACAGCTATTTCATGATACTCCTCGCGTTAGGCTGCTAATGAAGGCCTGTGTCCAAATGAAGCTGACTCTCTCAACCATCCTCGTTCTCCCGCTGCTGCTGAGCTGCTGCGTAAGCTTCCAGTCGCGCCCGATCTCGGCGGAGAAAACCAGCGCAGACTTTGCGGGGCGTTCATTGAGCGATGCAGGCCTGCGCAGCTTCCTCGCGGAACAAAAAGCCAGTGGTGGTAGTTGGACCGTGGATCGTCTCGCGCTTGCAGCGGCCTATTTTCATCCTGATGTGGCTGTAGCACGTGCAGAAGCCGAGGAAGTCGCGGCAGGCATCAAAACAGCCAGCATGCGGCCCAATCCGGTCTTCACCTTTGGTCCGCAATTTGCCAGCAATCACGTCAACACGATCACGCCATGGTTTATGGCGGGCGCTCTCAGCATTCCCATCGAAACCGCTGGCAAACGCAGTCGCCGCACGGAACAAGCACTCGCCGCCGCTGAAGCAGCACGCTGGCGTGTGTCATCGCGTGCATGGGCGGCACGTTCACGCGTGCGCATCGCGATGCTGGAACTCCACAGCGCCCGCGAAAACATCCGCCTGCTCGAAACGGAACAAAAACTTCACGATGAGGCCATCAAGAAACTCACCGCGCAGATGGAGGCGGGTGATGTCTCGCCCTTTGAACTCACTCAAGCTCGTTTGATGCTCAATCGCACACGACTCGCACTCCAAGATGCCCAGCGTCTCGCCGCCACGGGCGAGGCGAAACTCGCCGCCGCTGTTGGTGTGCCTTTGAATGCGGTGCGCGCTGTGAGTCTCGACTTCTCATCGTTCCATCGCCTGCCAGAGCCAAGCAACAGCCGCAAACGCGCCTTGACGCAGCGCGCCGACTTGATGGCCTTGCTTGCTGATTACGCGGCGGCGGAGTCAGCACTGCGCTTGGAAATCGCCAAACAGTATCCCGATGTTCGGCTGGGGCCTGGATTCGACTACAATCAGGGACAAAACCGCTGGCAGCTCGGCGTGAGCTTGGAACTGCCCATCAACCGCAACGCCGGCCCCATCGCGCAGGCCGAAGCAAAACGCAAAACCGCCCAAGCCAGGTTCCTCGCGCAACAAAACACCATTCAGGGCGAACTCGACATCGCGCTCGCCGCCTACCAGGCCTCACGCGCGAAAGCCACCACCGCCGCCACGCTCGCGCAAGAAGCCGCTGAGGCCTCCAACACGACGAAGCGCATGGTCGAGGGCGGACAAGTCTCCGCACTCGAATTCACACGTCGCCAGATCGAAGCCAGCGCTGCCAATGTCGCGCTCATGGCGGCGAACGTTGAGGCGCAAACCGCCGCTGGAGCACTCGAAGATGCCATGCAGGCCACGCTACGTTGATTTCATCATGAAACGTTTCCTTCTCCTCCTCATCGCCACACAACTTCACGCCGCTGACTCTGGCAGCTCTGCGCCTGCCACGATCACCAAGGAAGGCGATCTCGTCATCGTGACGCTCAAACCCGAGGCAGAGCAGCATCTTCGCCTCAAAGTCGTCGCTGTCGAAAAACGAACCATTCCTGCCGTGCGACTTTTCTCTGGCGAAGTCGTCACGCCGCTCGCCGCCGAAGGAAAACCCATCGCCCCCGTGCTCGGCGGCACCTTAGATGAAGTGCTGCGCCTCGCCGACCTCCAAGCCGCCGCCGACGGCCGCATCCTGCAAGCGCAGGTGCAAATCGACGCCGCCAAGATCGCCGTCGAGCGAGCGCAAAAGATGCTAAGCGCCGAAGCCGGCAGCGCACGCAATGTCGATGAAGCCAAGACAGCTCTCGCTCTCGCCGAAGCCGCTATGACCACCGCCAAAGCTCAGCGTGGTTTGCTCGGTGGCACGCTCGGTCAAAACGCCCGCAAATGGGCCCGCGTCGCCATCTACAGCGGCGAATCCTCCCTACTCGATGCCAAGGCGGAAGCCCACATCGGCAAACTCGCAGCCAAACCCGTCACCGGCCCGCCCACCGCCAACACTTTGACCAACACCATCGACTGGTATTACGAACTGCCCTCCGACACCACGCTGCGAGCAGGAGAACGAGTTGCCGTCGAAATCCCCACGCTCGAAAGCAAGCTCGAAGCCCTCATCATCCCCTTCAACGCCGTGCTCCACGACATCAACGGCGGACAGTGGGTCTATGCAAAGACCGCTGAGCACACCTACACCCGCAAACGAGTCCAAGTCGCCCGCCTTGCCGGCAGCGACGCCGTTTTGGCCAGCGGCCCTCCCGCAGGAACACAGATCGTCACCGATGGTTCAGCGGAACTATTCGGCACGGAATTCATGACGGGAAAATAACGCCATGCTGAACTCCATCGTCTCTTGGGCGCTGAACATGCGCGTGCTTGTGGTCGCTGCGGCAGCGGCGCTTCTCGTTGTCGGAATCAACGCGACAAAGAACGCGCCGTTGGATGTGTTTCCCGAGTTTGCTCCGCCACTCGTCGAAGTCCAAACGGAAGCACCTGGGCTTTCCACTGAGGAAGTCGATGCGCTGGTCACGGTGCCGCTGGAGAACTCGCTCAATGGGCTGCCGTTCCTCAAAACGCTGCGCTCGAAGTCGGTGCTGGGTTTGTCGTCAGTGGTGATGATCTTCGACACTGGCACGGACATCCTCAAAGCACGGCAACTCGTGCAGGAGCGGCTAAACCTCGCGCAAAACCGACTGCCAGCCGTGGTGAAGCCACCGGTGCTGATGGCTCCGTATTCGTCGTTAAGCCGTGTGTTGAAGGTCGGACTCACTTCAAAGACACTGACGCAGATGGAGATGAGCGAACTGGCTCGTTGGACGATGCGGCCACGCCTTATGTCGGTCAAAGGTGTGGCGAATGTCGCCATCTGGGGGCAGCGGGACAAGCAGTTCCAAGTGCTCGTCGATCCGCAAAAGCTCCGTGCGGCGGGAGTCACTCTGGATGCGATCACCAAAGCCGCTGGCGATGCCGCAGTAATTAGCGCGGGTGGATTTATCGATACGCCGAATCAGCGTCTCAGCGTGGCGCAGCTTGCGCTCATCACCACACCGGAGGATCTGGCGAGGACGGTGGTGGAGTTCCGCAATGGCGCACCGATCCGTCTTGGCGATGTCGCGGAGGTCAAGATCGGGCATCCAGCACCCATCGGTGACGCGGTGATCAATGATGGCGATGGCATCCTGCTCATCGTGGAGAAGCAGCCGTGGGGAAACACGCTGGATGTCACGAAGGGCGTCGAAAAGATGCTCGAAGAACTCAAACCAGCCCTGCCGGGCATGACGATCGACAGCACGATCTTCCGACCTGCGAGCTTCATCGAGATTTCCATTCATCATCTCACTGAGGCGCTGTGGCTTGGCTGTTTGCTTGTGGTGGTCGTGCTGGCGTTGTTTCTCGGAGATTGGCGCACGACGATCATCAGCATCACGGCGATCCCGCTTTCGCTCGCCATGGCGCTGCTGCTGCTCGCGTGGAGTGGTGAAACGATCAACACCATGATCCTCGCAGGCCTCATCATCGCGCTCGGCGAGGTGGTGGATGATGCGATCATCGACGTGGAGAACATTCTGCGTCGTTTGAGGCAAAACCCGACGAAATCGCGCTTCGCGGTCGTGCTGGAGGCCTCGCTCGAAGTTCGCAGCGCTGTCGTCTATGCCAGCGTGATCATCGTTTTGGTATTTGTGCCCGTGTTCTTCCTTCCAGGCCTCGCAGGCACGTTTTTCAGGCCTTTGGCGCTGAGTTACATTTTGGCGATCACGGCGTCGTTGCTCGTCGCATTGACCGTCACGCCCGCTTTAAGCCTCATGCTACTCAAAGTGAAGCCTGGAGTGCATCGCGATGCCTTTTTGGCTCGCGGCATGAAGGCGATCTATCGTGGCATGCTGCCCTTTTTTGCCCGCAGCGCGTGGCTGTCCGTGTTGGTGCTCATCGCGGCCTTTGCGGGCACGGGCTGGGTTTGGCACACGCAAATGAAGGAAGAATTTCTGCCAAACTTCAAAGAGCGCGACTTCCTCATGCACTGGCTCGAAAAGCCGAACACGAGTGTCGAAGCCAGCAAGCGCATCACTGTCGCAGCGGCCACCGATCTGATGAAAGTGAAGGGCGTGCGCAATCAAGGCTCGCACATTGGTCGAGCAGAGGTCGCGGATGAGGTCGTGGGGCCGGACTTCACCGAATTGTGGATCAGCATCGACCCCGATGCCGATTACGACGCGACGATCCAGAAGGTGCAGGCCGTCGTCGATGGTTATCCCGGCCTCACGCGTGACCTGCTCACCTTTTTGCGCGAGCGCATCAAAGAAGTGCTCACCGGAGCCAGCGCTAGCGTCGTCGTGCGCATCTTTGGCCCTGATCTCGACACACTGCGCACACACGCTGCGGAGGTCAGCGCCGCCGTGAAGGACATTCCCGGCATCAGCGCTCTCAAAGTCGAATCGCTGAGCCTCGTGCCACAAATCACGGTCAAAGTAAAGCCAGAGACCGCCGCGCTGCACGGCCTCACCGCCGGACAAATCCGCCAAGCGGTCACCACGCTCATCAGCGGTCGCAAAGTGGGCGAGGTGTATCAAGACCAGCGCGTGCATGACGTGCAGGTTTGGAGCGTGCCGAGTGCTCGCGCCGATTTCACCACGCTGCGTGATCTCCTCATCGAGACCCCCAGTGGCGGTCACACACGCCTCGCTGATGTCGCGGAAGTCGTCATCGTGCCGACGCCGAACGCGATCAAACGCGAAGGTGCCTCCCGCCGCATCGATGTGACCTGCAACGTCACTGGCCGCGCTTTGGGCGATGTCGTGCCCGAGATCGAAGCCGCCATCGCCAAGCTCACCTTCAAGCCCGGCCACCATCCCGAAATCCTCGGCGAATGGGCCGAGCGACAAGCTGCGCAGAGCCAGCTCGGCTGGCTGGCACTTGGATCACTCGCAGGCATCCTCGTCCTGCTCCTCGCTGACTTTCAAAGCATCCGCCTCACCTTGCTCGTGGCCCTCACACTGCCCTTTGCGCTCATCGGCGGTGTTTTGGCCGCATGGTTTGGCGGCGGCGTGCTCTCGCTCGGTTCGCTGGTCGGTTTCGTCACCGTCCTCGGCATCGCCGCACGCAACGGCATCCTGCTGGTCAGTCACTACCGCCACTTGGAGAAGGAAGAAGGCCACGCCTTCGACCTCGCGACGGTTTTGCAAGGCAGCGAAGAGCGCCTCGTGCCGATCTTGATGACCGCCGCCACCGCCGCGCTCGCGTTGCTACCACTGGTGCTCAAAGGCGATGTCCCTGGCAATGAAATCGAACGCCCGATGGCTTTGGTGATTCTCGGCGGCTTGGTGACGAGTACCTTGCTCAATCTGTTCCTGCTCCCAGCGTTGTATGCACGGTTTGGCAAATCATCGAGCTGACACCCATTCACCGATGCTCCTGGCGTCTTGATCGGTAACGCTGACATCACGCAAACACTCCTCCGCAGTGAATTCACCACGTTTGGCGATGCGTCCGGCCTTCCAGACGTGAACGCCAGATGGATATGGGCCAACTTTGCGCGGATCGCTCCAGGTGTGGATACCGAGCGTGCGTAGATTGACGGCGGCGGCAATGTGCATCGGTCCGCTATCGACGCTGATGCAGAACTTGGCCTGCCGCATGACCCAGATGAGTTCGGGCAGCGTGGTGCGGTGGCTCCAGTCGTTAATGTGGCTGCCGGTTGGGCGAGTTGTGTCGTCAGTCATGCCGACGAGGACGACGGGACGCGGTGCCAAGGCATCGCAGAGAACCTGTAAGGCCGAGTTCGAGAGCGATTTGCCCTCGCCACGTGACCATGGATGCAACGCGATGAAATTCGGCAGCGATTCAAACCAGCCAGCGGGCGACGTGCCGGGAGTGAGTTCAAACGTGATGTCCTGCGGGTCGATCTTGATGCCCAAAGCACGCGGTAGTTCGAGATAGCGGTCCACGGCATGCGCTCCGGCATTGACGGACACGGTGTGGTTGTAAAACCAGTGCGCTCCTTCACGCGCATCCGAAAGACCGATGACGCACTCCGATCCCCGCCAACTACTGGAGAGGCCACTCCGCAGCAAGCCTTGGAAATCGAGAACAATCTCGGGTTCCTCACGCGGCAGGCACATCCAGGTGCGCCGCCAGTTCCAGAAGCGCAGGAGTCCGGCGAGACCACGGAAGGTTTTGCGCGGGAACGGGATAACCTCGTCGATCAACGGGCTGCCTTGGAGGATGGGCATCCATTCGGTGTTGGCGAGCCAGCGGATCTTGAGATGCGGATGCGCTTTCCGCAGCGCCTTCACAGCGGGCAGAGTATGAACAATGTCGCCCAGAGAGCTTGGTTTGACGATAAGCGCGGAACGGAAGTCGCGCAGGCTGGGGAGCTGGCGCGTAGCGGCGCTCATTTGCCCAAGGCAAGTCGATCGGCGAGCAGCGAGGGCAGGCCGGCGGCACGGATTTTGGCCTGCGCGGTCTCGATGTCGTATTCAAGGCGGCGGATCGTGATCGTTTGCGCCGTCACATCATAAATGGCATAGGCGGCACGCCAGTCACCATCACGCGGCTGGCCGACACTGCCCACATTGACGAAATACTTCACGCCACGTTGCAGCGTGACATCCGTGCCACGCGCAGCACGCACGGCGTCGTCTTTTTCAAAGATACGCGGCACATGGGTGTGGCCGTAGAAGCAGACCTGGGTGAACTGGTAGCTGAAGCTGGCCATCGCGTCGAAGCGGTTGGTCACGTAGCCCCAGTTACCGGGGGAATCGAGCGTGGCATGGACGATGGTGAAGTCGCGCACCTGACGCACGAGTTTGAGGTCGCGCAGCCACTGGCGCTGATCTTCGTTGAGCTGCTGGCGGGTCCAGAGCAGGGCATTTTGGGCCAACGGGTTTAATTCTTCCAGATTGCTCTCGCTGGCGGCGCCTTCATCGTGATTTCCACGCACCACGGGACAGCCCAAGTCCTGCACGGCTTGCAGGCATTCCACCGGGTTGGCCGCGTAGCCGACGATGTCACCAAGGCAAACGTAATTGGCACAACCCTGCTCCTGAGCGTCCCACAGAACGGTCTGCAGGGCTTCCAGGTTGGCGTGGATGTCTCCAAAGATGGCGAATTTCATCGTCTAGGTTGGCGGCGAGGACGCACCTTCGAGACATGTACAGGGAAATCAAGCTTTTCGGCAGCCAAACCCTGATTGGGCAGATTTCCTGAGCCCGCCCACCTGTTTTTGAAAAGCAAACGGGGCGGATCACCCGATCCGCCCCGTCGCTTGATAGAGTCCAACAGCCAGAAGGAACCACTATTTGAAATGTTTGACTGAACCGTCTCCGGTTCGTTGTCTGGTGGTATTCTCCCACAGCTCAAAAACAATGCGTCAGGCGCTCGTAAATGAGTTGTAAGGAGGATGTGAGAATGCTTTGGCACTCACATCACTTCACGTCCGCCAGTCTTTCGTAATGGCGAAACTCCAGACCTTTCGACTGCCCGAGGATTTCTTTGAGTTGAAACAGATTCTCGAAGGGCGGTAGCAATACATCGCCCTCGTATGGCTCGGCGATCCAGGTGAGGTAGAGGCCGTCGCACTGTGGCAGCAGTTCCTCAAAAACGCGTGCGCCACCAATGACAAAGACAGTTTCAGCGTCGCCGCAAACCTGGGGCAGTTCGGCAGCGCTGCGGATGACGGTGATGCCTTCGCGGGCAGACATCGTCGTGCTCAGAACGATGTTTTGGCGACCTGGAAGTGGTCTGCCGATGGAATCAAAGGTGGCTCGGCCCATGAGGATGGGATGACCGAGGGTGGTGCGCTTGAAGAACTTCAGGTCCTCGGGGAAGTGCCACGGCAGCTTGCCCGCGCGTCCGATGACGCGGTTGCTGGACATGGCGACGATGGCGATGAGGCGCGGCATGGCTGGCCGAAGTTTATTACCAGAGATCGATGGGCTGATGCGGCTCGGGGCGGATGATTTCCGTGCCGGGGATGGTTTCGTTGAAGCGACGGGTGAACCACAACTGCGCCGGCTCTTCGCCATGGACGAGCAAAAGCTTCTTGGGTTTCACTTTCTCGATGTACTCAGCGATCTGCTCGCGCGAAGCATGAGCACTGAGGTCAAAGCTTTCGACGCGGGCATGCAGCGCCACGGCGGGAAGATCGCGGGAGAGTTTGATCATTTCGCCGGGCTTGGCGTTGCGAATCTTGTAGCCAGGGGACTCGGGATCGGTGTAACCGACGAAGCAAACGGTGTTGCGCGGGTTATCGAGGAACTTTTGGGCGAACGTGTTGGAGACGGTGTGCTCGGTCATCATGCCACTGGAGAGCGCAAAGAGCGTGCGTGGGCTGGAGACGATTTCCTGGCGCTTTTTATTTTTGCGGGCCACGAGCATCTTCATGTCCTCCAGCAGGCGGAAGCCGGGGTAGCTGCGACGGCTGCGTGAGGCGTAGTGATCGTAAAGGACGGTGATCTTGGTGCTCAAACCGCCGATGTAGAGCGGCATTTCAGGGATCAGGCCTTCCTGAAGCAGTTCGTGCAGCATGAGCATGACCTCCTGTGTCTTGCCGAGGGCAAAGACGGGAATCATCACGGCTCCACCGGCCTCATGCGTGTCGCGGATCACGCCAGCGAGGCGTTCTTTTTCGGCTTTGCGGGAAAAACCTTCAGGCCGGGCGTAATCGCCACGCGTGGTCTCGGTGATCATCACGTCGATGCCACTGGTCGGGAAATCGGCGGCACGGCAGATGGTCTGCGCCTCAAAGTTCACGTCGCCGGTATAGAACAGCGTGTTGGTGCCTTCGCGGATCAAAACGCCGGTGGAACCGAGGATGTGGCCGGCATCGAACATCGTGGCCTCCAGATTGGTGTCAGGAATTTCGAAGGGGCGGTCGATGTCGCGATAAATCCACCTGGCGCGAATTTCATCGAGTTCACGATGGGTGAAGAGTGGATACTCGGTGATGCTTTCCTCCTCGCGCTGCTTCGTCATGACGTTGACGGAGTTGTGCAGCATGGCGGAGGACAGCTCACCAGTGATCTCGGTCATGAGCACCGGTGTATTCGGCTGTTTGCGCTGCAACACAGGCATGGAGCCGATGTGATCGTGATGTGCGTGGGTGATCAGGATGGCTTTAGCGGACTGATGTGGAAGCGGGCCGAAATCAGGCAGGGCATCGTAACCTGCTCGTTTGGGGTGCATGCCGGAATCTAAGACGACACGATGATCCCCGGCTTCGAGGAG
>CANIZT010000153.1 GCA_947471905.1 Verrucomicrobiaceae bacterium | reverse complement strand
TTCGATGAATTGCGGCAGCTTCTCCACTCCTCGCAGCGACTCCATCTGCCCAAACTGCGCGATTACCACTGTCGCGCCGACTTCACTAAGCTGCTGTTTCCAGTCGCGCTGCTGCCGCCAGCTGTCGGTGCCGGTTTCGGCGCTGATGCGCTTCTCAGCTTGGGCGCGTTTGGGATCGAGGTTCTGGTAGTTCCCAACGTCACGCCACTGCTCGAAGACTGTGTCGCCTTCCCAACCGAAATTGCGCACCTTAATCTTCAGCTCCGGCTTCGACGCGATGAGGCTCGTTTGCAGATAACCATTGAAGCGCGTGCGCTCCATGTTTGAGCCACCGGTGAGGGCGATGACATCGTTAGGCTTGAGCTCAAAAGGCTGCGCTTGCGAGACGATGCTGAGGAAAAAGAGGAGAGTCGTGGAGACGATTTTCATGGGCTATTTGGCGGTAGCATAGCCTTTCTAGGCTGTGCGTTGGGTGGATGGACACAGGCTTGAAAGCCTAGGCTACTTCAGCTCCTCAATCATGAGGTCCTTGTAGCGCACGATGGAAGTCGCGCCGCCGTGAATCTGCACGGCAATGATGCCTGTGGTGTCGATGTTCGGCTCTGTTTCAGTGTAATCCACGGTCTGCACGCCATTTAGCCAAATTTGAATGTGGGAGCCTTCAGCGCGGATGCGATACTCATTCCATTCGCCCATCGGCTTTTGTGCTTTGGCCAGCACTTCTGGTGTTGGTTGAGCCATCATCTTCTTGCGTCGGCTCTCATCATATAAAGCACCGTCGTAACCCTTTCCGAGATCGGCTTGGAATCCAGAGACCTCGTGATGATTTGGGATGCGCTTCGTGCGGAACTGCACGCCGCCGTTCACGAAGCCCTCCGTGCCTTCGAGCTTCCATTTCAGTGTTAGTTCGAAGTTCGCGTATTGTTTTGTTGTGGCTAGAAAGTTGTTTTTGTCCTGCTTCTTCTCCAACGAGCCAGCCACAAACGCTCCGTCTTCGATGCGCCAGACGCTTCCAATATCGCCCTCCCAGCCAGTGAAGGTTTTGCCATCAAAAAGCGGCACGGACTCGGCGTGAACGGTGATGGATAGAGCGAGGAAGATGGTAGTAAAAGCGAGTTTCATAAATGGGTCAGTGGAGGGAGACTAAACGCATCAGAGGCCGACAATTGTTGCGGCTTTTCTAAGGATAGAGACATCTCTTCACTCTCTACCAAAAAACTCCTCTTCCTTCGGCAGTGCGATGACTTTCCAAGTCTCTGGATAAAAGCGCACGATGCGATTCGGGCGGTAGCCCTCAAGCATCATGTCCATCTTGAGCTTGATCTGCACGCCGCTGCTGCCCGGTTCGGCGGAGATCTTTTTCACCTCGAGCACGCTACCGGTTTTCCGATCGTTCACGGGATCGAAAGTCATCAGAGTCTCGTGTGCGACAGCTAGGCCTCCGCGTGGCTCGGTGGGCGGTGGGCTTCCGTCCTTTGGCGGCGGGGCATTGAGGTCTTTGATGGTGAGTTCATCAAAGAGCTTGGGATCAACGTTGCCAAAGAACGTGATGGTGACGAATTGAGGCTCGTCCTCCACAGCAGTGACCCAACCTGGCAGTCCGCGCTCGCGGGTATGAATGCGGTGTCGTTCGAGCTGTTGGGCGGTGGCGAACATTTGAGCGGGTTCATCGAGCCAAATGTCCGTCATGCGGCCAGGGCCATAGAGCGTGACCCATGTGAGATTGCAAAGGAAGGTCTGACCGGCTTGCAATGCCTTGAGATCTGCGAAGCCATTGCCCTTGTATATGCGAGTGCTGGCAAGCAGATCAAAAATCTTGGGTTTGTCGCCGAGTTTGCCCTTGTCCAACAGCGTGGCTGTGAGCTTCTTCGTCTCGAGGTCCACGCTGTCGATCTTCCAAAGCTGCTTCTGTCGTGAATTAAAAGTAAAGTCATCCTCGATGCGGAAACAGCGGCGGAAGTCGAACTCAGGCGTCTTGCGGCGATACCAGGTGTCGGGCGGTGGTGTTTTGTCATCGGGATTAGCGAGATAAAACAAACCATGCAAGTGCGTGCCAAGCGGAATGTCCTGAAGCGCCGCTGGTGCTCCGTGATACCAGATGGAACCATACGGAAGCATCCCCGCATCGAGTGGAAGGTCCCACATGCCACGATCTTGGCTGTCATTGCGATCCACACGAATCTGAAAGCGGCGATTGAGATGATCGACTTTCATCAACTCTCCACTGACTGCATGCGCCGAGCCTTCTGGCGGAAACTGGCCGTCGATGAGTTGATACCAGTCCGGCTTATCGTCTGGTTTCTTGTCCTTGGGGTTCCTCTTCTTTTCATCCACCCGCACAGGGCCATCGGCATCGGTGCGGAACTTGGGTTTGTCCTCGGCGTGAAGGCATGAAACGGTCAGGAAGAGGGCGAAAAGACGCATAGGCAACATAGGGAGAAGAGCATACGCCACAGCCGATTGCTTTTGGCAGAAAAGTCAGCGTTAAGATCCCGTCAGACTCCATCCGCGACGTTCACGCCTTTGGAACGGAGATTTCCGCCACTTCAGGCTTAAACTGGAACTTACTTTGTTCGATGACCGTTTATCGCGTCGTATCTGCAACCATGAAGACGCTCCTCCTTGCATCTCTCCTGATCACTTGCGCGAGTCCCGCCGCTGAGATCTCCGCGTTTCGTAGCGCGGATGAACTGATCGTTAGCTTCGACGACTTGCATTTGATGCGCTTGCATCAGCAGCCTTTGAAGGCGGAAATCAATCTCGGCAGCAAGGCTTCATTCACGCTCGATCTGGCTGATCCGGTGATACAACATGCACTGGCGATTGATGTCGCTGGCTTTGGCCCATTGGATGCGATCTCGGTGTCGATGGCTGGTGCAACGCAGTCGGTGAAGGTTGATGCGGTGACGATGGCGGAGTCGAAAGGCACGGCTGTGGCGGCCATGGAACGAGGGACGAAGTGGACGGGGGATCTGCCGCGAATCACCTTGCCTGATGCCTCGGCGCTCCGGCTTGAGCGGCTGGCTGCACCAGCGCGGGTGCTTGCGATTAAGGACATCACGTTTCCTGTCATGGCGGAGAGCGATCTTCCGGTGCTGGGGTCGCAGAACTGTGTTCTTCTGGTGAATCAGCGGATCTACTTTTCCTATCGAAAGGCGGTGATGGATGAGAAAACGCTGCGTGTGAAGCAGTGGCGGAAGTTCCTGGTGGAAGTGCCGGTCAATCCGCAATGGGCAGCGAAGTCTGGCGATGAAGTGATCACACTGGGGCGTGAGGAGTTCGCCGTGCATACAACGGATGAGCCGGCACCGAATGGCTTGCCGATGCTTGGTGACACGTCGAGCGGTCTAGCTCAGGGTGGTCAGAGCGCGGACTGCGATGATGCTGGGCGGATCTATTTGTCCAATGTCGAGCACGGTGCGGGATTGGTGCGCTTTGATCCTACGAAGAAGAAGTTCGAGCAGCCACCGGTCGACTTTATGGCGACGATCACCAAGCTGCTCCCTCAAGTGCCGGGCTGGCGACGCACTTGGGACACAGCGCTGGGCGAACTGCTGGTGATTCGCGGACGCGTATTCATCGTCTTCGCGCGCCATCATCGGGTGCTGACGCCTAACGGCAATGTCGAGGTGTGCAGTGGCGTGATCTCGCTACCACAAGATCACTGGGATGATGCGGAGAAATTTCGTGCTGAGGTGAAGTTGCACGCGGGTTGCTGGGAGGGTGCGCCAAATCAGATGTATCGCGGCGAGATCGCTCCAGCCGACTATTCATCTCACAAGGTCGGAGGCCCGGTGGAGAAGGAGAGCGGCCTCGAGTTCGCGGCTGCACCCAACGCGAAAGGTGGGCCGTGGCACTTCGATGTGGACACAGGCAAGCTGACCGAAGGCGGCACGGGGGCGGCCATCGTGACGCATACGGGATTGAAGAAGCAGCGACTGATTAACATCGGCGCAGCGGGCAGGCCTTTGATTCAATTTGATTGCGGTGAGTTTCGTCTACCTCGCGCAGCAGTGCCTTTGCTGCTGAGCGGGGCAACCAAGGATCAGCTCGTGGACGCGCGCGGTGAGTATCGCATGAAGCTTGACGGTGCAGCGGACGGCGTGATCACCGTGCGCTTTGACGTGACTGGACTCGGTGGCGGCGGTGGTGTCGTGCAGGGACCGGCATTCGCACTTACTGCGATCCCCGGTGAGGCAGATCAAGCCATCGGCGTGTGCGAATACGGTTACTACTTCTCGCGGCTGGATTTCTCGAAGCTCGACTCCGAGCGACGTGTGCAGCGAACCTATCTGCCTATGCCTGGCGGCGGTACCATGCCTGCGCAGGTTCACCTTGGCCCTTACAACACGCTCTGGGCGAGCCACGATGATGCGCAATGGCTCTATGTCCCCGGCTACATTGGCATGATGCGACTCCATTACGCCACGCAGGGTCGTGTGCTCGATGCGTTCAGTGGGGAGATGTTTCACGAGCGACTGCAAGTCCAAAACATCGACGGTGCGCATCGAGACAGCATCAAGGACTACAAGGAGCTCTTCCCCGCGCCCGGCGGCCACATGGCTGCCATCGGGCGCGGCAGACCTGGACGCGGTGGCAAGGCCTTCTCCACCGGCCTCGAAGTCTTTGATCCGCGCACGCTTGGTCCAAGCGAAGTGGCCACGTGGATGACTCGCTGTTTTGACATCTGGTCGCCTGTTAACCGCGTGATCATCAACCCGAAGGATGGATCACTGCGGCAGCAAATCTTTGCCGGGAGCAGCACGATCCGCGCAGACTACGTGCGCAACCTCGATGGCAGCACGGATATTCCAGCGGATCAGCATCCCAAGGTCTTCGCCTATGACTGCGATGCGCAGGGGCACCTGCGAGATCTCTTTGGCTTCGCATTGCCCGGGCAGGCACAACTCGCAATCTCACGTTGTGGGCAATTTGTCATGATCCTACAGGACGATACCGTCGTGATGACCTACAGCATCGCGCAGCACCGCATCGTCGATGCCGCGCGGCTGGAGGCGCGCCCGCTGGAGTTCTCACGACCTGGAGCAACGATCTGGTCCGCGCCAGACGGCCGGGTGTTCATCATGACGGCGATGCATGGCATCAGTTTTCACGAGGTGGAGGTCGCGCACGACGGCAAAATCGCGCTACGACCGCATCTTTCCGTTCGCGATGGTCAGGCAAGCCAGGTCGAGCGCGTGGTGCGCTGCTTCATGCCAGACCTACGCCGGAACGATGGCAGCTATGACTTCATCCTAGGCGGAAGACATCAGAGCGACGATCCGGCGGTGCGTGTGATCCGGGATTTCATTCCGCCGCTTGAGCGAAGGAAGTGATATTGCTGCGCACGACTCCGCTTATGCCACGATCTGTTTGATCACCCCGACGCTGTCCTGGAACTTGTCCACCTTCACGTCCATGCGTTGCAGCATGGTGAGCAGCAGGTTGCTGACACGCGCATCGCTGTCCACAGGGCGGGAGCAGATGCTGTAGTGGCCTTGAGCGTTGGTGACGTCGTATTTGCCGATCTTGGGCAGGTTGAAATCGACGTGGGTGCCGTGCTTGTAGCCAAGCGCTTTGCCACCAGCGAGGATAGTGGGCAAGTTGGCGTTGCCGTGGCTATGACCATAGGCCATGCCACTGCCCCAGAGCACCTGCGTGGTGTCGAGAAGTGGCGCGTCTCCTTCTTTGTGCTCTTTGAGTTGATCGAGGAAGTAGCTGAGCTGGCCGATGAGGAAGGCGTCGGTCTCGGTGAGTCGACGAAGCTGCTCGGGGTCGCCGTTGTGATGGCTGAGGCCGTGGCGTGTCTGCAAAATGCCAATCTCGGGGATGCCGCTGGCGTTGCCTTCTCCGCCGATGCCACAGGTGATAACGCGTGTGGAGTCAGTGCGCAGGGCCATGACCATGAGGTCGTAGAACAGGCGGTAATACTCACCGGCCTCGGCCATACTGAGTTTACGCTGGAGGCGAGCTGCATCGGTGGCGGGGACGGCGGGCTTGGCCACGTTCAGCCACTCGTCGGCACGGCGTGTGCGCTCCTCGACCTGACGCACGGCGGTGAGGTATTCGTCGAGCTTGCTGCGGTCTTCGCTGCCGAGCTTGTTGTTCACGCGCTTGGCATCGTCAGCGACGAGATCGAGAATACTGCCGCGTCGGCTAAGACGACGACGAATGGTCTCCTTGCTGTCCTTTTCGACTCCGAAGAGCATGTTGAAGATCTGCTGCGTGTTCCGCTCGGCAGGAATCTGAATGCCGTCCTTGGACCAAGCGAGCGAAGTGCCCTCAATAGCCATTTCGAGTGAAGAGAAGCGCGTGGCCGCACCATGGACCTCAGAGATGAGCTGGTCCGCGGATACGGTGTTGCGAAAGGCGCCGCCATCGCCAGGCACGTTCGCGCCAGTGAGCCAAACCTTCTCACAGTTGTGATGCTTTCCAAGAACCATCGGGTGATGCAGGCCGCTGATGGGCGTAATGTCAGCACGATGCTTCTCCAGCGGCATCAGCGGCTTCGTGAACTCATAGTCCGCACCCGCCTTCTCGATTTGCCATGTCAGCGTGTTCACACCGTTCGGGATGTAAAGGAACACACTGCGTTTTGGCTTCGATGGCGCGGGCAAGGCAGCCATGGCATCGAGCAAAGGCAGTGAAATGGACGCGCCAAGGCCACGCAGCATCTGACGGCGGCTGATTTGCCATTTATTGAGATTGAGGTTCGGCATGGTGGTTTGGTTTAGCGTTTCAGAAACAGTTCAGAACATACGAAGGCCTCGACGAGGTCTCTCAGGCGATAATCCTTGGCCTTGCTGGCAGCAGCGATGGTTTTGAGCTCATCGCGATCACTGAAGCTCATGCTGCGGCGCAGGCCATAGGTGGCGAGTTTCTCGATGAAGGTGACATTGAAGGCATCAAGGTCATGCAGGAGCAGTTTTTTGAACTCCTCGGCGTCTTTGTATTCGCGGCCATCAGGCAGTTTGCCGGCGGCGGTCACCTTCGGGTTCGCGCCGATGCCGTCGGTGACTTCCTCGGTGCGCCAGCGACCGATGGCATCATAATTCTCGAAAGCGAGGCCGAGGGGGTCGATCTTCGAGTGGCAGGCGGCGCAGTTGGCGTCGTGGATGTGCGCTTCGAGCTTCTCACGCAGCGTGGCTTTTGGGCCAGTCGGGTTCGTGGGGATCGGATTGACGTTCGCGGGTGGCGGTGGCGGGGATTTGCCAAAAATCGCTTCATTGACCCACACACCGCGATGCACCGGGCGATGCCGCACGCCGTCGCTGGTGAGCGAGAGAATGGATGCCTGTGCGAGCAAGCCGCCGCGATGCGAGTCTGGCTGAAAATTCACATGCACGAACTCAGTGCGTGTACCTTTTGCCGCTGCTGCAAAGGCATCGTCGAGTCCGTAGTGCTTCGCGAGCAGCTCGTTCATCATACTCCAGTCAGAGTTCAGAAACTCGCGCAGCGTGAGTCCATTGTTGAGCACTTCGCGGAAGAAGCTCTGCGTCTCGCTGATCATGCTGTTTTCCAGCGCCTTGTCGTAGTCGGGGTAGAGCTTCTTATCGGGCTGGAACATGCCAACTTTTCTCAAGCGCAGCCATTGCGAAGCAAAGGAGTCCGTGAATCGCTCCGAACGCGGATCGGCAATCATGCGGGCGACTTGCTTCGAGAGTTCGGCCTTGTCATGCAGCTTACTTTGCCCGGCCAATGACAAGAGCTCAGCATCCGGCATCGTGCTCCACAGCAGGTAGGATAAGCGCGAGGCGAGCTCCCAATCGTTCAGCGTGTGGCGCTGCGCATTCTCGTCACCTTCCGCGAGGAAGAGGAAGCTCTTTGAGTTCAAAATGGCGAGCATCCCGGCCTTCACCGCATCGCGGAACTTCTCCTTCGCATCGAGTTCGCTCTTCACGATGGTCATGTAACCGTCGATTTCCTCATTGGTGACCGGACGACGAAACGCACGTGTCGCCAGTGTTGCGAGACAGTCGCGCACCTGCTGCATGTTGCCTTCCTCACGCGGCATGTAGTCAGCGCGGAGCTGTTTTTCACGATCCTCAATGATCGGTCCCTTCCACGAGATCGAATCCATGATGAGGAAGGGGTAGCGTGGCTTGCCTGCTTCATCGGTGAGTTTCATCTGCCACGGGATGCGGCCAATCTTCGTGCTAATGAAAGGCGTGTCGCCATGGCGGCCCGAGCGTGGCAGGTTGGAAGGACCAGGCACGTCGTTATAGACATCAATGTTCGGCCGACCTTTGGGCAAATGAGCACGGAAGGTCACCGTGATCGGCTTGTCCTCAGCCGCGACGATGTCCTGCTCAAACAACACGCGATCCAACTTCGACTCATAGACCTTGAGCCGTGGAGCGCGGCCTTTCTCCGGCTTCAAACCACTGAGCGTGTAGCTGATCTCATACACACCGGCTTCTGGCAGCGGGTCTTTCAGCAACGAGTAACGGAAAATGTCACCCGGCCACATGTCGTAGCGCACTTTGTCCAGTAGGCCCATCTCGCGCAGCCGCTCACGATGACGCTCGCTGATCTGTTCTTCATAGAGCACGGGCTTCGAGCCACCAAACGGTTCCACCGGCTTCGCGCCCTTCTTTGGCGGCACGATCTCAGGATAGGCCTCATTCAAGATCGTCTCGGCTGCAGCGAGATACTTCTCGATATTCGAGGGCGAAAGAGTCAGCACCGAGCCGATGCGCTCAAACCCATGCCACTCCGCATCTTCGAGCAGGTTGCCCGGGTCCTTCGCGTCGTATTCCACACCGATCAAATCGCGGATCGTGTTCACATACTCATCACGCGTCAGCCGGTTGAACGTCACCTTGGCTCGCGTAGCCATGCGCGCCGACTCGCCCTCCTTCATCTTCATCGCGATCCACTCCACTACTTGGGCACTCGCTTCCGCCGTCGGCTTCACCTTCTCCTTCTTCGGCGGCATCTCACCGGAGTTGATGCGCTCCATGATCTCCACCCACTGCGGATTATTCTCATGACCGACCTTGGGTGAGAGCGTATCGATTCGGAAGTCACCTTTCTGCACATCCTCATCATGGCATTTAAGACAGTGTTTCTCCATGTATGCGCTCACCTGCGGATCGACTGCGGCATGGGCAGCGGCAATGCATGAGAAGAAGGCGGAAAGTGGTAACAAAAAACGGCGAGCGGACATGGATGAGTCATCCAATACGCATCGGGGGTGCGAGGCTATCAGGCGTTTGCCCTCCTTTTGGTTCTAAACGCTCAAGGGCGCAGCAAGGAGGTGGGGGTCACATTGAGATGTTGACTTGAGAAACGCGGAGAGGGTGGGATTCGAACCCACGGTGGGGATAAACCCACGCCAGTTTTCAAGACTGGAGCCATAAACCACTCGACCACCTCTCCTAGAGCTGCGTTGCGGAACGCGCGATAGTACGCAACGGGCAGGGGCCTGCCAAGTGGAACTTTGCAGGAGTTGACGCAAGTCAGGATTGATCCATGGCGAGGGGGCATCCATGATCGCCGCGCATGATTCACCAGACTGCCCTAATCGATCCAAGAGCGAAAATTGACCCCACGGCTGAAATCGGCCCGTATGTGGTGATCGACGGCGCTGCCGAAATTGGCGCTGGGTGTAAGATTGAGGCGCATGCACAACTCGTTGGTCATGTGGTGGTGGGAGAGGGGACACGGATCGGGCGTGCGGCGGTCATTGGAACTGAACCCCAGGACTTGGGATTTGATCCCGTCATCGAGAGCAGTGTGGTTCTGGGCAAAAAAAATGTGATCCGCGAACATGTGACGATACATCGGGGCAGCAAGCCGGGCAGTGTGACGCGAATCGGCGATGGAAATTTTCTGATGGCGACCTGTCATTTAGGGCATGACGTGGTGTTGGGAAACAACAACATTCTCGCGAACGGGGTGTTACTGGCTGGGCATATTCATCTCGGGAACCACACGTTTCTCGGTGGCGGGGCGGTATTTCACCAGTTTTTGCGGATCGGAGATTTCTGTGTGGTGCAAGGGAACGGCAGCTTCAGCAAGGACATCCCCCATTACTGTTCGGCTCAGCGAGTGAATCGGATCACGGGACTGAATGTGGTTGGTTTGAAGCGCCAGGGCTTCACGGCGGCTGATAGGGCGGCG